>JADHUV010000047.1 GCA_016784355.1 Nitrospira sp.
TGAAATAAGCACTGTGTATCTGTGCCTCAGGTGCTGTTGTGCGCAGCATCCAGGCATAGGAGGCCAGCTGAAGTGCACTGCCTTCCTCAATCTCTTTTTTGCGATAAGAGCTGGAGCCTGACCATTTAAGATCAAGAACAAAGGGATTGCCATTTTTGTCATGCAGCAATAGATCGGCATATCCAATAAATGGTATCCCGACGAAATCGCCCTGAAGTTTTCCCTCTGACTGCTCTACTGTAAGTCCTAACTGTTCAACCGCCCCCGCAAGTTGTTTGACCGCCTTTGCTACTGAGCGCCGGTAGCGGCTATTATCAAGTTCTCTGCCTTCAAGCAGGAGTTCAGATGCCATTGCAGGTGTCAGGCTATCATAAAGTTTCAGGGCCTGTGCTTCTGCATCTTCGGGCGTCCATTGTTTATTGCCCCCGCTATAGAGATTTTCGACGATACGATGACAAAGATTTCCGATCATTTGATTATCGGTCGGCAAAGACAGGGCATCAGGTACTCTTAATCCTGAGTGATAATGCAGGACCCATTTCATGGGACATGCGAGCAGCGTATTCATTTTGGTATATGAAAGAGTATCAGGCGGGGAGACAGTATCTGCCGGTATAGTAAAGTTTCCCGTGGGGGTCTCCCATATGGGCTCTTGCATCTTTTTCAGGATAAGCCTTCTTCCTGCAAGCTGCCAGGTTTCTTTATTTGTTAGAGTACTGGTTTCTTTGAGCAGTGATGCCAGGAGGATCTCTGGCGGCATGTTCGGCCTGCCCTTGACAGCGGCATTCCTGATCTCATCCCAGTACGGGTGAGGATAGACCTCTTCTCCATGCATTTGAGATGGATAAAATAAGAGCATCGTCTCGTCTGCCTGATTGAAACCCCGCTTCCAGGCCTCTGCTTCTCTTCTGCGGGCAAGGACAGAATCTTCCAGTTCTATGCTATATTTACGAAGGGCATCCCGTTCTGTTTTACTCCAGTAGGTTAAGGGCGTCAGCTGCGGATCAATGAAGCCCCACCAGATTATAGTTTTGCAGGGGGTGGTAATCTGGCCCGGGTGTGTAACTATCTTCCAGTGTGCAGCTTCCTCGATACGATCAGGTGCGGTGCAGCCGATTCCTATTACTGAATCAAGCATTCTTTCAAGCGTAATGCGGGGAATCAAGCCTTTGCCCTTTGCGAGTTTCTGCATCTCTCTGGCATGGCTGAGCGCCTCTATCAGCATAGGGTCGTTTTTTGCCTGCCACCCAAGCCATTCGATAATCCATTGACATCTCTTATGCAGGACCTCTTCCGGAATTCCGGAATCAGGCATATAGCGATCCTCAGCCAGGTATGCATTAAGCATCGAGACGGAAGCCTCTGCCAGGGCCTCGGCATTGTCTGAACCTTTTTCAGATAATTTATTTTGCTGCTCTACAGTAATGTGTCTCAGCGCCTCTTTCCAGGCATCTCCGCCAACTCCGGGTTCTTTTCGCAGGGCATGCAGGAAATGCCGGACTGCTGCTATCGGTATCGGGGCCATGGGCAATGAGAGCAGTTCTATCAGACGCTGGACCTCAACCGGCTTCCAGGCATTGGCCATCACCAGCGGCAGAACTTGAAGCGATGCGCGCCAGCGTGAAGAATCAGAACCTCCGAGCTGAGGCAGGCCATGCCGCTGCAGCGCCTGATCCAGCACATCGGTATCAGCGCCGCATATGATCGTCAGTTCCTTATGTTGTGCCGGATCGGCCGCAAGCCAGAGCGCAAGGCTCTCGGCTGCCTCCCATTCATCAGGGGCTTTCGCCATTACCAGAGATTCATCATCTTTAATTGCAGCTGTCTTATGAACAGCATTGTTCAACACACTCTGTACCTTGGCAAGGTCTGATGTTTTGTCTGTTCGTATAATGGGCAGTGACTGATGCAGGTGCACGCCCATATCCCGAAGTCGGGAAAGTATGGTCTGCCATACCGGGGGCAGAAGTTTAAAGGGTTCCTGTATGTTGATAGTATGGACAGAGATTGTGTTGCATTTTTCTAACATTCGCAGGATTTCTCTAAGACGATCTTCACGTCCTGCGATTAGCGGAAGACTGCTTTGTTCCAGTGTGCCAAGGGCCTGTAAGCGGGCAGAGCAGTGCTTATCCATCTGCCCTTTCCACCCGGCCTCAATTAATTGATCACGCCAGGCAAGTAATTGCTTAGCGGTTGACCAGGCATCAGCATGTAATGAATTATGAAACCATGCATCCGGAGAGTCACAGGCCTGCAGTCGCTGCAAGTATTGGTTAATGCGCATTGCAGGGTGTGAGTCAGGACGGCTCAGTCCCAGTCGGGTTTCCAGAAAATTCAGCATACCGGACGGACCGAGTTGTAACTTGCCGGATGATGCCTGCTCATCGCTCCAGCTGGTGCCGTCAAGATATGTCCCGAAAATAAGCTTCATTTAATCCCTTGGTGTTTCCGTCTCTGAGCCATGAGTTATCTCTTAAGTAAGGCGTTAGTAGTATACCGTAAAAGGTGGATTATCTTTCCTTTCAGGGACGCTGAGCTTATCTTCTTTTACATTTCAATATACATATCAGGTATGTCAGCACTATGGCAGTTTGCAGAATGTTTCTATAGGACGGCTTTGAAATCTCCCCTGCAAGAAATTCTAAATCCCTGTGTCTATTCTTTTGCAGCATAAAAATAAACGGGGGTAAAAATGAGAAAGTTACTAGGTTCAGGATTAATAGTTTCAATAGTGATGATGTTTGTATATCAGTGTCATCCGATGTCTGTTCAGCAAGAGGCGGAGGCGCGTAAGGTTCGGTTTCAGGATATTCAGGAGGGCACGCTCGTAAAAAAAACGCCTGAAGAGGGGATATATGAGGTAATTCCCAGGCTTGAAACCTCTGTGAAGATGAAGGTCGAGGGTATGGTGATCAGCACTACTGTTGATCAGGTATTTGAGAATACCTCTGAGGCAGCGCTTGAGGCGGTATATGTCTTTCCCCTGCCTGAGGATGCAGCGGTTTACAGTATGGAGATCTTAATTAATGACAGGCTTATAAAGGGGGAGGTGAAGGAAAAGCAGGAGGCGCGGGTTATATATGACCAGGCAAAGCAGGAGGGGAAGCGGGCCTCGCTGACTGAGCAGGAACGACCTAACATATTTACAAACAGCGTGGCCAATATCATGCCGGGGGACAGGCTTATGGTGAGGCTTAAGTATGTGAGTACCGCAGAGTATAAAGACGGAGAGTTCAGTCTGAGATTTCCCATGACCGTTGCGCCGCGCTATATTCCAGGTTCAAAGGCAGAAGGTTATACCGGCAGTGGAACTTCATGGGATACCGATGCGGTGGCGGATGCCTCGCGGATAACTCCTCCTGTCAGGCCGGGACATGTACGAAATGGTGAAGGGCTTTTTCTGGAGCTGGAGCTGGATGCAAAACTCCCGATAGAATCTGTACAGAGCGTTTCTCACTCCATAAAGACCACGGTTAAAGATGACAATACCTGGCAGATAGGAATGAGCGGGGGGAAGGTCATACCTAATAAAGACTTTGTGCTTACTTATCGCATCAAATCCGGCAGTGAGCCGAAGGCGGCGCTTTATACCTCTGAAAAAGACGGGCAGCAGTATTTTATGCTGATGGTGCTTCCAGAGCAGGCAGCTATGCAGGAGCACGTTATAAGCCGTGAGATGATATTTATCCTTGATAAATCCGGGTCTATGGATGGCGACTCAATGAAACAGGCAAAGGGTAGTTTGCTGGCTGCCTTGATGCGTCTGCGGCCGGATGACTATTTTAATATTATAACCTTCAATGATGAATATCAGATGATGGAGCCTGTCTCGGTCAGGGCTGATGCTGAAAACATAGGGCTTGCGGGACAGCTGCTTATGGCGCTTGAGGCGGATGGAGGAACAGAGGCACAGCCCGCGCTGAAGGCTGCGCTGGATATGCCGGCCCGGCCTGAATCTCTGAAGATAATAGTGTTTATCACGGATGGTTCTGTCGGTAATGAGGAGGAGCTGATCTCACTGGTCAGCAGAAATATAGGCACAAGCCGTCTGTTCGGCATTGGTATTGGTTCGGCACCAAACAGTTTTCTTATGAATAAGGTCACACGTGCAGGCCGTGGTACATTTACTTACATATCGGATGCGGATGAGGTGCAGCAAAAAATGAGCAGTCTGTTTGCAAAGATAGAAAATCCAGCTCTTTTAGACCTGCAGCTGCAGCTCGATTCCGGCTCCGATATAATGCCCGATCCTCTGCCGGATCTTTTTCAGGGAGAGCCCCTTTTGGTTTTTGGGAAGTTAGATGGTTTAGCAGGAGGCAGGGCACGGCTTACAGGCATCAGAGGCGGGCGCAGTTTTGTTGCGGAACTTCCCTTTGATCCGCTCATTGCAGATAGCCATTCAGCGATCAGCATGCTTTGGGCCCGCAATAAAATAGCTGCTCTAATGGATGAGTATTATCTTGGTAATGAAGAATTGAAGCCTGAAGTGATTAGTCTTGCCGTAGAGCATGGCCTGATTACGCAGTTTACGTCTTTTGTAGCGGTAGAACATAAGATCGTAAATCCGGGCGGTGATGTCCTTTTAAGTGCTATCCCCACGGAACTTCCTGAAGGCTGGAGCATAGATAAGGTCAAGAGTGCTGCCAAGCTTAAGCAGCTTCCGCAGACGGCATCTTCAAAGCCGCTGACTGCGGCAGCCGGCTTGATTATTATAGTGTCAGGACTGCTGCTGTGGCTGACTGATTTAAGGAAAAGGGCATTGCTGATTGGCAGTGTTGTAAAAAGATAAGTCCCGGGATGAGGAAATATACAGCCATTCTGCTAGTTGTTTTTGGCTTATTTTTGCTGGCTGATCCCTTTTATTTCTATGCCCGGGGAATGCTTCGGCAGTTTCAGCTGCGTCAGGTCTGGGCAGCAAGTCTTGATAGTGGAAAACAATCGGTTGGTAAATATGCGAGTCAGGGAACTCCGGTTGCACGATTAATGATCCCTGCTCTCGATATGGATAATATAGTGCTTCAAGGCACTGATAAAGAGACACTTGCCCTCGGGCCCGGCCTGACTGCCTCTTCCGTTGTTCCCGGGGAATTCGGCAATGTGGTAATAGCCGGGCATAGGGACAGCTTCTTTCAGGCGCTCCAGTTTATTAGAAAGGGGGATGCGATAGCGCTTGAGACAGCCATGGGAACAAAATATTATACGGTTTATTTAACAGATGTCATTGAGCCATATGATACCGAATGGACCGAACAGACAGGTGAGGCGTATATAACTTTGATTACCTGCTATCCTTTTGAGTATATTGGCGCGGCTCCTCTGCGGTTTGTAATCAGGGGGCAGCAGGCAGAGTGAGCGGCTTAGTGTGCCTGCGTGCCATGGCACAGCGGATTAGTGTGTCATGCGCATGAGATTCCCGCAATCAGATCTTGGCATATTCTTTTAACTAGCTGATAAATAGAGTATTTATGGCTTCTATGCATTGTTGCGCAAACTGGCAAGTATCTTGCATTCTATACTCATATCACATACAGTGACAAGGCATTATAAAGTAATATTATAGGGGGGTAATCATGGAAAATATATCTATTGCACTATTGTTATCATCAGTGACATTCGCAATTGTGATACCAATATTGGTTCTTATGTCTCTTTAGTGAGTATTTTGCACGCCAAACATTATAGCGAGTCATCTCTTTTTGCAAAAAGTAAATAAGTGGCCACGGCTAAAGCGGTTATGGCAAGCAGTTCCAATAGCATAAGTTCCGTATCAAAGGCGATTCTCCCGGGCATGGTCGTTTCCCATATAGGAGCCATAAAGCGCACTCGAAGATGATGACCCAATGAACTCTTCGCACCGTCTGCATGGTAACGAACGTATGGGACATAGATAAAGCTCAGTATCAGTACAGCATAAAAATAGACCACTAAAGTAATCTTCTGTCGCTTTCTCATAAGACCTCCACAATAATAGTTATACTTTTATATGCCAGTATTACTGCTCTCTGTCCAAATCAGGATTATCCAGGTAGTTCATGGCTTCATCGTATTCTTTCTTGATCTTTTCATACATGGTAGCGTTATCAATCGCTATCCCGCTTTGTTCAGCTAAAGATGCTATGAAATCTATTTCCTGATGAGTAAACTTTCTGTGTTCATTGTTTAAAAGTCGCAGAATTCCGAGCACTTTACCCCTGGATAGAACCGGAAGTGTGAGCATGCTCTTTATCCCCTCTTCTGCTGCCTCTTTGCGGTACTGGACTCTCTTGTCAGATGCAACATCATATATTGCAACGGGCTGATCCTTAAGGGCTTCAATTACAATTTTATCAGTATCAATGGGGCCCTTGTCCAGGTATTTTCTGCTCAGGCCGTATGAGGCAACTAGTTTAAGGCGTCTGCCGCCCGGTTCAAGCAGTCTGATTGTTGCGGCAGTAACATTCATGATTTCCGGAATCCTCTTGACAATCATATCAAGGATTTCTCTGACGTTCAGGCTGCTGCTGACCGCTCTTGTTACCTCTCTGAAGACGGCGAGATATTCTTTTTCCCGGGAAATCTCATTCTCAAAGTGCTTGGCATTTACGATTGCAATAGCTGTTTGCTCAGCAACTGCGCATATAAAATCAAGGTCATCTTCTTTATACTTTTCAGGCTTTGCCGAATATAGTCGAAGCACACCGATGATTTCGTCCTGAAAGCGCATCGGTATAGAGAGAATGGAGCGTATACCTTCCTGCACCTGCTCCCGGTAATAAATGGAATCTTTGTGATCATTAATGTCATATTCTGAGACGGGTTTACCCGCAAGCGCATCCTGTATGCTGAAGTCATAAGCGACCGGCCCCTTGTTGGCATATCTATCACTGAGTCCCCAGAAAGCAGCAAGTTCAAGCTGTTTTTCTTCTTTATTGATAAGTCTCAAAGAGGCGGCCTTCAGTCCGAGAACTTCAGGCATTTTTCTTACTATCATCTGCAGGACTTCCTCCACATTAAGTGAAGAGCTGACAGTCTTTGTTATATCTTCAAATACTCGCAGGTATTCCTTTTCTTTTGAGACGGCCTTTTCAAAGTGATCTGCGTTGTTTATGGCGATTGCAGCCTGATTGGCGATCGCACTCATAAATTTCATATCCTCGTCCGTATATTTGACGGGCTCTGACGTATACATCCTGAGCACCCCGATAGTGCTGTTTTCATAGCGTAACGGGATAGAGAGTATACTCCTGATACCTTCTTCAATGGCCTCTTTATAATATCGGGAATCCGTGTGTTCGGTTATGTCATAGAGAGATACCGGCTTTCCGGCCTCGGCGTCATCAACGCTTGCGTCATAGGCAACAGGGCCTTTGTTGGCATACTTTTCACTCAGTCCATGATATGCAGCAAGCTCCAGGCTTTGCTTGTCCCGGCTTAAAAGTCTCAGGGAGCTGGCCTTGACGTTCATTACATTTACAACGTTAGATACGATCAGCTTCAGGACTTCATCAACTGTAATGCCCGAACTTATGGACTGACACAGGTTCTGGTAACTTTCCAGATAGACCTTTTTTTCGAAAATCTTTTCAGCGCACGAGGGACACATACTGTGCGTAAACACTCCAAACCCGTCTTCCGTAAGGTAATGTTCAAGGTTTGACCAGGATTTATCTGCCACCCGTATCATCTTGCACCAACCGCAAATGGTAATCAGGCGGTCTTTCTTTTCATCTCTCAGTTCCTGTCTTATGGTATCAGAGCAGCGGTCAAGGTTTTTTATAATTCCGACAACCCCTGTTATCCTGCCCTTTTCATATAACGGGGCACAGCTTTCTTCTACCACCAGTTTTCCATTGCTGCAGGAGTATAGAAGGAAATTGCCGCTTACAGGTTCACCCTTCTTCAGGCATTGCATCGCAGGGTATTGATGTACCTGCAGGGTCTCCCCTTCACTATCCACATAATTCATCGCCCGGGTACTGTATAGCTCGCCGGTAAGAGACTCTGAGGTGCAGCCGGTCATTTCCTGTGCGCCCCTGCTCCAAAAGCGGATCCGTCTGTCGGCATCGATCATATAGACGGCCGCGGGAATAGCCTCGAGAATTTTTCTGTCGCTGTTGGTCTTCCAGTTAAACATATGCATATACTCCGGGTATCCGGCCAGTGTCAGCGGGATTGATATTATTCGGCGGCTACGACTGAGTTCTTGTTTTTAAACTTACTGCGGTACATGGCAGCGTCAGCCATCTGAAGCAGGTCGTCTTTTATAGATGCATTTTCAGGATATGAGGCAATTCCAAGGCTGGCCGTTATCCCTACATTGTAACCGCTCCGGGCGAGAAATTTTCTTTTCTCTATAACTTTTCGTATTCTTTCAGCAACTTTAAAGCATACATCAAGAGGTGTCTGCGGAAGAATCGCCACAAACTCATCGCCACAGTATCTTGTAATTATATCAATCTTTCGTAAATTTGTTCTTAATATGTCAGCCACTTCTATCAACACCTGACTGCCAACCAGATGACCAAAGCGATCATTCACGGCCTTAAGTTCATCCAGGTCCATAAATATAACGGAAACCTTTTGTCCGCTGCGTCTTGCCCGTTCTATCTCGACTTCGGCGGCCTTATGCAGATAACGTATATTGTAGAGGCCGGTAAGGTCATCATTTTTATTGTCTTCACTAAGGTGATTGCGATCTATATGCAGGCTAATAAGTATTGAGGCCTTTTTAAAAAGAGACAGGGCTGAATCAGAAAACCCTTTGGACTCTTTTTTGCCATGAAGTCTCAGGACACCTACAGTACGTTCACTGATAATAAGCGGTGCACAGGCCAGAGAAAATGCCTCGGCAGCATGATGTAAGTCAATGTCACTATTGTAAAAACTGTCTTTTTTGGCATCTGCCACATTGAGCTCTGCACCATATTCTATTACTTTCCCGGCGATACTTTTTTTCTTTGAAGGAATGAACTGTGTAATATGTTTTGATCTGGGCATTTTCACAAGTCCGCAGGCTGGATCATTGGTAAGCAGTACAGACCATGCTGCTGCATCAGTCAGTCCCTTTAAGGTGTTCATTACCGGAAGAAAGGATTTCATCAGTCCCTCCTGGTTATGAAAACTGCTCATAATGAGATCAAGGAATTCCGCGTGTTGTTTTTCTTTATCAAGGGATTCCTTGCGGGCTGTTTCTTTTGCCATTACAACTCGTATCTCTTTGATTTTAGTAATCCAGGCCGATAGCGCATCAGGTGTGCATGGTAGATATATCGGAAAATCCAGGGGTGCCTTTATAATATTTTCTAAGGAGCAGGCCTTATCGTCAATGCAGAACAGCCTGGGTATTTTTGCAGTGTTCCGCCGGAAATTTGCAGAGGACGAGACCTTTTTGCAGAGTCCGGGATCGATGAAGATTAAATCAAAGTCTGTACTTGAAACAGCCTGCAGGGCCTGACTAATATTGGGCTTGCAATGCAGCGCATGTTCAGAGCGGTTAAACAGGGATATTTGGGAAGGCTTTCCTATATAAAGGATGTTATGCATTTACGCCGCAGCATTTTTTGTATTTTTTGCCGCTGCCGCATACGCAGGCATCATTCCTTCCGACCTTTTTATCTTTTACAACAGTCTGCGGTTTGGAACTTTCCCCGCTTCCCCGGCCGTACTGAAGTCTTGAGGGTTTCGGTACAAATTGCTGCTTTACTGGATTTTCCCGTGCAATCTGGACTTTCATAAGGCGGGCAATTGTTTCAGCAGCAACTCTGTCGCTGAGATCTGAAAATATTTCAAAGGCCTCTTTCTTATATTCAATGAGGGGGTTTCGCTGACCGTATCCCCTTAGTCCGACCCCTTCTTTCAGGTGATCCATGCTGAGCAGGTGGTCTTTCCATTGCGTATCGAGAACCTGAAGCAGGATCATCTTTTCCAGGTATCGCATTGTCTCGGAGCCTAGTTCCTCTTCTTTTGCATCGTAGGCTTTCTTGACCTCCTGAAACAGGGCTTCGCGGAGTTCTTCAAAGTTTGTTTCCGGTATCTCCGGATAAATCCCGAACTGCCCGTACAGGACATCCCTGAGAGCCTTTGTATCCCAGTCTTCAGGGTGTTTGTTCTCAGGGCAGTGGATAGCAAGCAGGTCATCAAGAAGATTCTCTGCCATCTCAAGGCTCTGGTCCTTCAGGTTGTCGCTTGTAAGGATTTCCCGTCTGAAGCTATATATTTCTGTCCGCTGCTTATTATTTACATCATCATATTCAAGCAGGTGTTTACGTATATCAAAGTTATGTCCCTCAACCCGTTTCTGGGAGGTCTCAATTGCCTTGGTCACCCACTTGTGTTCTATGGGCTGGTCTTCTTCCATGCCGAGCTTGCCCATAAGACCGGATATTCTGTCAGAACCGAAGATCCTCATCAGGTCATCTTCAAGCGAAAGATAAAATCTTGTGGAACCGGGATCTCCCTGCCTGCCGGAACGGCCCCTGAGCTGATTGTCTATCCTTCGGGCCTCATGGCGCTCTGTGCCGATAATGTGCAGGCCTCCGGCCTCCAATACTTCCTGCTTGTCCTTTTCACACTTTTCTATGGCCTTTGCAAGCGCCTGTTCGTAGTCTGCATCTGTACTGTCCTTTTTCCCGGCGAGCATGCTTTTGGCCACACCTTCAGGGTTGCCGCCTAGTACGATATCAGTTCCACGGCCTGCCATATTAGTGGCCAGCATTACAGCGCCCTTGCTTCCTGCCTGTGAAACAATCTCTGCCTCGTTTTCATGGAATTTAGCATTCAGAACAGAGTGCGGTATTTTCTTCTTTTTCAGCATCGTGCTTAAATATTCAGATTTTTCAATCGATATGGTACCGACAAGAACCGGTTGACCCTTAGCATGGCTTTTGATAATGTCATCTATAACGGCATTGAATTTTGCTTGTTCGGTCTTGTAAATAACATCTGCCATGTCTTCTCTTATCATGGGTTTATTGGTAGGCAGCACAAGCACATCGAGATTGTAAATCTTGGAAAATTCCGGCGCCTCAGTATAGGCAGTACCAGTCATCCCAGCAAGCTTGTTGTACATTCTGAAAAAATTCTGGAAGGTAATTGTCGCAAGTGTCTGGTTCTCACTTGCAATCTTGACTCCTTCTTTGGCCTCGATTGCCTGGTGCAGTCCATCGGACCAGCGGCGTCCCGGCATAAGTCTTCCGGTGAATTCATCTACAATTACTACTTCATTGTCTTTTACTATATAATCCACATCGCGCTTAAACATATTGTGAGCACGCAGGCCCTGGTTAACGTGATGTACAAGTTCCACATTGGCCGGGTCGTACAGGTTGCCGACATTAAGCAGTTTTTCAACTTTTACGTTGCCATCTTCAGTCAGGGTGGTGTTTTTCTGCTTTTCATCGATAGTAAAATCTTCTTCGAGTTTCAGCTTAGGGATGATCTTGTCTATTTGATAGTACTTGTCAGTGGATTCTTCGGAAGGCCCCGAGATAATAAGCGGGGTTCTGGCCTCATCTATCAAAATACTGTCGACTTCATCCACTATAGCGAAGTTCAGTTCTCTTTGCACATAGTCGTCCATGTGATACTTCATATTGTCTCTGAGATGGTCAAAGCCAAACTCATTATTGGTACCGTAGGTGATATCAGCGTTGTAGGCATCCTTGCGCTCAACCGGTCTGAGGTACTTCAACCTGCTGTCTTCTGAATGGTATGTCGGATCAAAAATAAAGGAATTGTCGTGCTGTATGATCCCGAGTGAGAGTCCTAAAAACTGGTACAGCGGTCCCATCCACTGGGCATCACGCTTGGCCAGATAGTCATTGACCGTTATGACATGAACTCCCTTGCCCTCCAGAGCATTAAGGTATACCGGCGCCGTGCCTACCAGTGTCTTACCTTCACCGGTTTTCATTTCTGCTATTGTACCCCTGTGCAGGGCTATTCCGCCGATGAGCTGCACATCGAAATGCCGCATGTGCAGTATTCTCCAGGAGGCCTCTCTTGCTACTGCGTAAGCCTCGATGAGTATCTCGTCAAGGCTCTCGCCCTTTTTAAGTCTCTCACGAAACTCAATGGTCTTGGCCGCCAGAGCGCTGTCGTCAAGGGAGGATGTGGAGGGTTCAATACTGTTGATCTTCTCTACAGTATTGAAGAGTTTCTTTATTTCCCGGTCGTTATTTGTACCGAATATCTTAGCAATTAGTTTAAACATAGGATGTATTATAGCAGAAACAATTCCATTTCATGAATCGTATTTTTATTTCATTATTTCACTATGCAATACTGACGTATCACTCACATTTCTGCTAGAATATCCCATGCATTTAGATCACATTGGAATAATGAATAAAAGCGAGGATGATGCGGTTCGTTTCTACGGGGAGTTGCTCGGGCTTGAGCTTCTTAAGAGATCTGTGCTTCCGGCTGCACTTTCAGTTCAATTGTTTGGTCTGGAGCGGGACGTGGACATTATTGTTTTTGCCGGAGAGGGCTTAAAGGTCGAGATCTTTATCTGCCCTGAAGGCACACAGCCGCAGCCGGATTTTAATCATCCAGGTCTTCATCTCGATGACCTGCAGGGTTTTATACAAAAGGCCGGGCAGGCGGGGGCGGAGCTTGTGATCGGCACAATTCCAGGCAAGACAGTTCATTTTATAAGGGACTTCTCCGGAAACCTTCTGGAAATTAAACAGAGCTAGGCTTCAAGGGTGATCGTACCTTACTCTGAGAAAAACCTGAAGTTATTTTTCCCCTGATTTTTTGCATAATACATGGCGATGTCCGCGGCCTTTAAGAGATCTTCCGGGCTTTTAGTGTCATCAGGATATATGCTTATTCCGATGCTGCCTGATATATTGGCCTGAAGCCCACCCTGTAGTTCAAAGGTCTCCGCAAGGGCCTTGATGATCTTTCTTGCGACCACGCTTACATCTTCAGTATTTGCGATATTCGGCAGGATGCATGTAAATTCATCTCCACCGATCCTGGCCACTGTGTCTGATTTGCGAAGGCATTTTTGCAATCTTTCGGCTGTCTGCTGCAGGAGTCTGTCACCGCAGTCATGTCCTAATGTGTCATTGATCTGCTTGAAGCCGTCAAGGTCGATAAACATCAGGGCCGCCTGTTCTCCATAACGCTGTGCGCGGGTAAGTGCCTGGCTGAGTCTGTCTGTGAAGAGCTGCCTGTTTGGCAGACCGGTTAAAACATCGAAATATGCGAGGCGGTGCTCTCTTTGCATAGCCTGATTTCTCTGAATGGCAAAGCGTATGGAGCGGTGCAGCTGTGCTGAATCTACCTGCCCCTTGATCAGATAATCCTGAGCACCGTTTTGCAGGGCCCTGACGGCGAGGTCTTCGTCAACGATACTTGTCAGCAGTATTATCGGCACATTCGGTGCATGCATGCGTACATTAATAAAGGTATTGTAGCCGTCACTGTCCGGCAGGGTCAGGTCAAGAATGACGACATCAGGGCTGGATTCGTCAAGTGTTCTTAATGTCTCAGAAAGTCTGCCGGCATGTGAAATCATATATGATGTGTCATACACCTCGGAAATATTTTCTCTGAACAGGCGGATGTCTCCGGGATTATCTTCTACCAGTAAGATATTGATGGATCTGCCAGCGGTTTTAGTAATCATTTGATTTCACTCCTGTAGGTATAGAAAAGTTAAATGTTGATCCTCCGCTCGTGTTTGATGTAACCCAGATACGGCCTCCATGACCCTCCACGATCTTTTTGCAGATTGCCAGTCCGATGCCGCTTCCGGAGATGTTACTGTTTTTTGCTGACCTGTGATAAAGGGTAAAAATACTTTTACGCTCTTCAGGGACAATGCCTTTGCCATTGTCGCGAACCGAGAAGATCCACTCGTCGCCAGTCCTCTCAGCAGAGATACGAATGGCAGGCGCTTCGCCCTTACGGTAATGGATTGCATTGATTATAAGGTTCTGAAACACCCTGGAAAGCTGAAGCGGGTCAACCAGGACAGTGGGAAGCGGTCCCAGGGTAATTGCTGCCGAGTTTTCCTGAATAACCAGTTGCAGGTTGGCCAGTGCTTCATCTAATATCTCCCCCGAATTTATAATCTTCAGGTCGTTACGGTCTGTGTGAATCCTGGAATATTTCAGCATATTGTTAAGCAATGACTGCATGCGGTCTGCCCCATCCGCTGCAAAGGAGATAAACTCATCAGCCTCATTATCAAGACGGCCTTTGTATTTACTGGAAAGCAGTCTGGTGTAACTGGAGACCATCCTGAGCGGCTCCTGAAGGTCATGAGAGGCGCTGCGCATAAACTGCTCCAGTTCCTGTCTGGTTCGATCAAGGTCCTGTTTTGTCCGGGCCAGTTCCTCGCGCTCTTTTGCCAGGTGAGCCCTTGTTATATCAAGCTCTATCATGTCCAGGAGGTCTTTTTTAGTCTTTGAGTGAAGTATGTTCTGCTGCTCCATCTCAGAAAGGATCTCCTGGAGTTTCATGGTATGCTGATCAATGCTGGCCGCCTCCCATTGATTTCCGCTTTGATTACAATTAGTTAAGAGCGCCAATTTTCTGACCGACTTTTTGCTGACGGTCTTAGGTAATGTAAAAGCAGCAAGGCCTGTACGGTGGCTCGCAGCTGATTCAATCTGTGATACTGTTTCACTTTTGTTTATAATATTCATGACTTAGGAGCCTCTTGCGCCTTTGTTTGGTCTTTTAACGTATAGTTTTTTTCTAGCATTGTCTGTTTCATTGTAAACTTATTTTGCAATTTGGATGCCAGATATGTATATCATTGAATTATAAGCATAATGCCGTGAGAGGATAGCTCGAAGTGTCAGGTATATGACGCTTTTTTGATTAAAAGTTGAAAAAATTTCACTTTATGAGTGACCATTAGGAAAATTATGCCGAGTCTGTTGTATGGATTAATGCTGCCTGGATATTGAAATGTAATAAGGTTGTGACTGCAGAGTGCATTTACCGATGTTCATAATTTTAAAGATTGACAACAGTACATACCGGTGATATCATTGGTGATATTGGAAATATTAGTTAACGAGGCCTCAGAGACTGTTTGCTGCGGCCCTTTTTTGTAAACATTGTTTTGGAGGAAGTGCAGAAGATGAATAACGGTACAGTAAAGTGGTTTAATGAGTCCAAGGGCTTCGGATTTATCTCAGCAGAAAGCGGCGATGATGTGTTTGTACATTATGCTTCAATTGCAGGAAATGGTTTTAAGTCTCTCATGGAGGGGGATGCAGTAAGTTATGATGTTGAAGACGGCCCTAAGGGCTTGAAGGCTGTAAATGTAGTGAAGCTTTAATTTTTAATGGCAGGCCTCTTAAACAGGGGCCTGCTTTTATCCTTTCCTTCGGCTTTCCCCTGTCACATTATTATCATCTATATATGACAGCGCTGGCGGGTCTGCAATATTGAAAAATTGCTTTTTATGCATTAAGATAACTCTGAAAATTCGGAGAATTATTAGGCGGGTATTTATGCGTACTTTTATTATTGGATTATCTATTGTTTTATTTATGCTCTCGGGAGGTATTGTACTTAAGGCGCTCGGTATTGGTAATGGTATGCCGGAGACGGTGCCTGCAGTTGAGGCTGTACGGCCTGCTGAAATAACTCCGGAGATAAAAGAAATGCTTGGTCATTTTGTCTCTGAGCAGAAAGTAAATCGTCAGCTGGTTGCCGGTCTTCAGTCCACGATTGACCAGCTGGAAAATCAGCTGAAAGATCTCAGGGAAAAACCTGAGGCCGACAGCGGCCGGAGTGGTGATGCAGGGCTTCGAATAGTGGCTGTGCTTGGAGGGGATGCCTTTAAGTCGGGCAGGACTACTATTAATAATGATTTTCTGAAAGTTATTGAAGGGATCGCTGCGGATATAAAGTCAGATGGGGCTGAGCGTATTGTGATTGCCGGGCACACTGATAGTGCGACACTCAAAAAGCCGGCTACTAAACGTTATAAGGATAATATGGCTTTATCATTTTTACGGGCTGAGACGGTTGCGCAGATTATTTCCGGGTATGATATCCCGCTTGACCGCATAGAAGTAGTCGGGTATGGTGCAATGAGGCCTTTAGCCACAAATAGGACCACCGCGGGCAGGGCAAAAAACCGCCGGGTAGAGATCGCAGTTGCCGGCAGGAGATTATAAAAGCACATGTATATCTCACACTTTGGACTACAGATATTACCCTTTGAGAATGTGCCGGATCCGGCCTTCTTTTTTGATCACGGTGCATATGCAAGGCTTCGAAGCAGGATTTCTGACTCAGTGAAGGCCGGTCGCGGTCTTACTGTTGTGACCGGTCCTATCGGCTCAGGAAAGACCACGGTCAGCCAGATGATCACTGGAGATATTACCTCGGATATGAGGCTCATATGGATGGCGGAGCCGCCGGAAAAGAGTTCAGATCTTTTTTTATTTATTGCTCAGGAGCTGGGGCTTCAGCCGGCTACATCAGAACGGGTATTTATTTTAAGAGATATTAAGGATGCGCTGATGAACCTGCATAAAGCCGGGGGCCGGTGCCTTTTGATAATTGATGAGTCGCATCTTATGAGTGATGATGTTATCAATAGTATTCGCATACTGAATAATCTGGAGGTCGGTGCAAATAAACTGATGCAGATACTCCTGCTTGGTCAGGAGGAATTAATGGATCTTATCAATCGGCCTGAGATGGAACCGTTTAAACAGCGCATTGCCACGCTGGCAGTTATGGGCATGATGAAGTCTGATAATATACGTCCTTATATCGCACACCGGCTGGAGATTGCCGGAGGAAGTGAGAAAATATTTTCAGAAGCGGGATGGCAGGCCCTGGAAGCGGCCTTCGGAGCGATATGCACCCCTCGTATCATTAACTCGCTTTGTGACAGGACGCTGAACGCTGCGTTTGAAAGAGATGTTACTGCGGCAGATGTGGATGATGTGTATGCTGCAGCCAAGGGTATGGGCATGGAGTCTGAGGTGTTTCATTTTAAGATAGCTCAGAGGAAAAGAGATAATTCGGTATCGGGACAGAAAGATGCCGGTATCCCTTCTCATATAAAAGAGGTTGCGCCTGATGAGGAGTACCCTGAGAGGTCTATTCAGTCCTGGACAACCCGCAAAGAAGCGGCTGCCGGTGTATCTCCGGGTATGAAAGGTCCGATATTGGCCCTTTTCATATCAAGCTCAGCCTTAGTGCTTAGCATAGTATTTTTTTGCAGCCGGGCAGAGTCGTCCGATATTGTAATGTGCCTGAAGAGGCTTGTCGGGATTTAATATTTGGCTATCGGCCAACCCCTGTCATTGATCTTAGTCGAACGCATTTTTTAATCTTATAATCAATATATATTATCAATCATGTATGAATACCAACTGAAAAAAAATTACTTTGCACAGCTTGCTGAGGGTCTGCAGGAACCGGTGATGAAGGAACTTGGCGAACTAGGTGCAAAGGATATGAGACCGGAACATCGTGGACTGCATTTTAGTGCGGACCCGGCGGCTTTGTACCGGATTAATTACTCTGCCCGGCTTATTTCACGGGTCCTTGCGCCGCTGGTCTCTTTTCAATGCAGCACAACAGATGAGCTGTATGCCCATGCAGTAAAGATAAATTGGGCGGAGATCATCTCTGCTGAAAACACCTTTGCTATCTTAAGCAATGTATCAGACAGCGGTATCACAAACTCACAGTTTGCTTCTTTACGTTTGAAAGATGCGGTGGTCGATTCCATAAGAACGGCCCTGGGCAGCAGGCCTAATATTGACCCGGAAGATCCGGATGTCTGGCTGAACCTGCATATACGAAAAGACCGGGCCACTATAAGTCTTGATACCTCAGGGGGTTCCATGCACAAGCGGGGATACCGGAAGGCCTCTGTGTCTGCTCCTATGCAGGAGACCGTTGCTGCCGCAGCCCTTGAGATGTCCGGGTGGGAAGGCAATGTGCCGCTATATGATCCGATGTGCGGATCAGGGACCCTTCTTTGTGAGGCCCTTATGCGTTATTGCAGAATATCGCCCGGTGTGTTCCGCAGGAGATTCGGGTTTGAAAATCTTCCGGATTTTAACGGGCAGTTATGGGACAGGGTGAGAAAAGACTCGGACTCGAATATCCGTGAATTACCTCCCGGCTTAATCTTTGGCAGTGACATATCGCCTCAAACTGTTAAAATAGCCGGTACAAATCTTAAGGCACTTCAGTATGGCGAAAGAGTCTCTTTAGAGGTCCGGGACTTTCGGGCCCTTGATGCACTGAAGCCAGGTATTGTAATAACGAATCCTCCCTATGGAATTCGTATGGGCCAAAACGAGGATCTTGAAGTGTTTTACAAGGAACTCGGAGATTTTTTAAAGCAGAAGTGTAAGGGCAGTACGGCGTATATTTATTTTGGTGAAAGAGAGTTTATAAAAAAAATCAGGTTGAAGTCTACCTGGAAAAAGCCGCTGAAAACCGGCGGACTTGACGGGCGATTGGTCAGATATGATATGTTTTAGCCGTCTTGTATGCAAGCCTGATCCGGGGAAGATATAATGGATAAAATTCTGAATGATATTGAACTCAGGGTGCTGGGATGTCTGGTGGAGAAGTCTATTACGACCCCTGATTACTATCCGCTTACACTTAATGCGCTGGTCACCGCCTGTAATCAGAAATCTAACCGTGAACCGGTTGTTTCCTTTGATGATGAGGTAGTTGTACGGGGACTTGATAGTCTGCAGGCGCTTGGGCTTACGGAAAAATTATACAAGGCCGACAGCCGGGTGCCGAAGTATGGACATTTTTTTGAGAAGAGCTTTGAGTTTAAAGCCGCGGAGGTCGCGGTTATGTGTGTGCTGATACTGCGCGGACCTCAGACTGCAGGTGAAATTCGGGGGCGTACAGAAAGGTTATACAGGTTTTTGGATCTTGAAGAAGTGGAGGATACCCTTAATCGACTGATCAGCAGGGAATCTCCTATGGTGATCAGGCTGCCGAGGCAGGCGGGCAGGAAAGAGCAACGCTGCATGCATCTGCTTGCGGGGGAACCGGATATGGAGGCGCTTCAGAGGGAATTGCCCGAGGAGGCTGCGGCTGTGAGGGTCAGGGCGGAAAATGAGAGGATATCTGTTTTAGAGAATGAACTGGCTATGCTGAGGGGTGAGCTTAATCAGCTTAAGGCAGAATTTATTGAGTTAAGGAAAGAGTTTGAATAAGGGAAATATTATTATGAATGACGATATAGAATTCGATGATTATATAAGTAAGACGCAAAAAAAACGCGAGGCTGAGGGTCTGCAGAAGATCGGAGAAAAGCTCGTGAAGCTTGCTCCGGAGCACCTTAAGGGTATGGAGCTGCCTGAAGAGCTTAAGGCTGCTATTCGTTTTGCAAAGACAATTAAATCAAACGGGGCGTATAAACGCCAGATGCAGTTTATAGGCACTCTTATGAGGCATATTGAGACTGAACCTATTCAGGGTGCGCTTGATCATATAGAGGCTGGAAATCATAAAAAGGCCCTGCAATTTAAGGCAATAGAGACGTGGCGGGATCAATTGATTGCTGGAGATAATGCCCTTCTGGAGCAGATTATTCAGGATTGTCCCGGAGCAGAGAGGCAGAAGCTTTCTCAGTTGGTCAGGCAGGCGAAAAAAGAAGTTGGTAATAACAAACCGCCAAAGGCTGTAAAGTCGCTGTTTCGCTATCTGACTGAGATTAAAATAAAGAAGTAAATGGATGTATGGGCAGGGCGCGTCGTGCCCCTGCTTAAACTTAATATATATGTACATATAAACGAGAGGTAACAAATGGCAGAATATGTGATGATCCCTTTTCATGTAAATGAAGATAAGATCGAAGAGATTAAGCAGGTTATAAAGGAACTGATAGTTAAGGTTAAAGAGAATGAACCGGGAGTTTTGCTTTACCAGTCCATGCAGCTGAAAAATGATAAGGCAAGCTTTATACATCTTATAATTTTCAAAGATAATGATGCGCATCTGATTCACCGCAAGGCCACTTATGTTATGGATTTTGTAAAAAATCTCTATTCATTTTGTCCGCATGAACCAACTCCTGTATTCCTTGAAAGTCTCGATGCATGCGGCTCTCTATTTGAGGCAATGCAGCAGGCGGACTAAGTCAGCGCTCACTAGCCCGTGGACAAAGTTACTGAACGAGATGTCTTGATTATAGGGGCCGGTGCTTCCGGTCTGATGTGCGCTATAGAGGCAGCCGGTCGCGGTCGCAGGGTCACTATCCTGGAACATAACCCGCAAGCCGGCAGAAAGCTGCGGGTGTCAGGGGGTGGTAAATGTAACTTTACCAATCTTTATGTAGGGGCTGAACACTATGTCTCTGCCAATCC
>JADHUV010000011.1 GCA_016784355.1 Nitrospira sp.
AAAAGAGGCGGCGGCAGCGGTTTTGTTTATTCATAATCATCCAAGCGGCGATCCCGATCCTAGTCCTGATGATATTAATATAACAAAAAGGCTCGTAGAGGCCGGCAGAATCGTGGGCATTGATGTCCTGGACCATATTATTGTTGCGGACGGGGCTTATGTCAGTCTTATGGAAAAAGGGCTTGTCAGATAAGCGAATTCTATAAGGTTTTGATTAATCAGCTAAAAAAAAGGCCTTGTGATTTTTTTGCGCAAATAGTCTAAAATGTCATACCGGATAAGCTATGTGAGTTATTTCAGGTGCCGGCAAATTGGGCATAGACTCCGGTTTTGATAATAAATTACAGTGTCTCGAATTTCAAAAAAATATAACTCATTTTTATAAGGAGAGTGTGATGTCAAAAATAAAGCGAGCCCTTATCAGCGTTTCTGACAAAGCTGGAATAGTAGATTTTGCAAAGGAACTGACAAATATGGGAGTAGAGATACTCTCGACAGGCGGTACCTCAAAGGCATTGAAAGAGGGCGGTGTTGCCGTCAAGGACGTATCTGAACACACCGGTTTTCCTGAGATGATGGACGGACGTCTAAAGACCCTTCATCCTATGGTTCACGGCGGACTTTTGTGGAGACGAGATAATGATAAGGATCGTCAGGAAGTAGAGGCTAATGGCATTAAGTCCATTGATATGGTTGTAGTGAATCTATACCCGTTTGAGAAGACTGTCTCAAATCCTGATGTTGAGTTTGACAATGCCATAGAAAATATAGATATAGGCGGCCCTACCATGTTACGTGCCGCTTCAAAGAATTTTAAGGACGTGACGGTCGTAGTAGATCCTGAGGATTATTCCAAGGTGCTTAAGGAGATGAAGTCCGCCGATGGGCAGACTTCTTATGAAACCAGGTATTATCTTGCACGCAAGGTGTTTTCGCATACAGCACGTTATGACACACTTATATCCAACTACCTTAACCGGGAAGCAGAGCCTGAAAATATTTTTCAGCCTACACTTAATCTGAGCTTTCAGAGGATCAGCAGTCTCCGGTACGGCGAAAATCCGCACATGAAGGCGGCAGTATATCGGGACTCTCTTAACAGAGGACTTTCTATTGTTGATGCAAAGATCTTACAGGGCAAGGAGATGTCTTTTAATAATTATCTTGATTCAAGCGCAGCTGTTGATCTGATAAAGGAATTCAGAGAGCCTGCTGCGGTCATTGTAAAACATAACAATCCCTGTGGTGCTGCGGCCAATGCCAACCTGAGCATTGCCTATAAAAATGCATTTGAGATTGACCCGATTTCAGCCTTTGGAGGAGTAATATCCTTTAACAGGATCGTGGATGAGGCGACGGCTAAGGAGATACTGAATCTCTTTTGTGAGATCATCATTGCTCCCGGATTTGATCAGGCTGCTTTGGAAGTGCTGGGACAGAAGCCTAATATAAGGCTGCTTGAGCTGGATGTCTCAAAGGACATAACTGGTTATGATATGAGAAAGATACAGGGTGGTCTTCTTGTGCAGGAAAGAGACACCGGGATGATTGAGGACCTGAAGACTTTGAAGGTCGCATCAAAAAGACAGCCTACTGATGACGAATATTCTGCCATGGCATTTGCATGGAGGATATGTAAACACATGAAATCCAATGCGATAATATATGCTTCTAAAGATATGGCCCTCGGTATCGGGTGTGGTCAGACCAGTAGGGTTGATTCCGCAAAACTTGCCGCTGGTAAGGCAGCGAACTGTAATATTTCCTTGAAGGGCTCGGCCGTGGCATCTGATGCCTTTTTCCCGGCCAGAGACAGTATTGATGTTATAGCTGCAGCTGGTGCGACAGCCATCATACAGCCGGGTGGATCTATCAAAGATAAGGACACTATTGCTGCGTGTGATGAGCACAATATAGCGATGGTCTTTACTGAGATGAGACACTTCAGACATTAAACGAGATGGGTAGCGGAGGATTATTTATTAGATGAAAGTTCTGGTCGTAGGTGGTGGGGGCAGAGAGCATGCCCTTGTATGGAAGCTTAAACAAAGTTCAAAGGTCATCAGGGTTTACTGTGCGCCCGGCAATGCCGGTATCTCAGAGATCGCTGAGTGTATAGATATAAAGGCCGATGATATTGAAGGGTTGCTTGATTTTGTAAAGTATAACTGGATTGACCTTACAGTTGTAGGTCCTGAGGTCCCTCTTACGGCCGGGATAGTCGATGCCTTTGTTAAGGAGGAGCGGCGTATTTTCGGCCCTGACTCTAAGGGTGCTCAGCTTGAGGGAAGTAAGATATTTGCAAAGGACTTTATGCAGTTGTACGGTATCCCGACTGCGGAGTATAAGACCTTCACATCTTATATGCATGCGGAGGATTATATACAGCTTAAGGGCGCCCCGCTTGTCATAAAGGCCGATGGTCTTGCTGCCGGCAAAGGGGTAATAGTTGCTCAGACGGTTGAGGAGGCGATTGCTGCCGTACATTTAATAATGAAAAAGAAGGCCTTCGGTGCGGCCGGAAACAGGGTTTTGATAGAAAAGTGCCTGGTGGGTGAAGAGGCATCTTATATGATAATAACAGATGGAAAAACGGTTGTTCCCCTCGCAACATCCCAGGATCACAAACGGATTTATGACAATGATGAAGGTCCTAATACCGGCGGTATGGGTGCATATAGTCCCGCTCCAATAGTAGATGAGGCGATGAATGAAGTGGTGATGAAGACCGTGGTCGATCCTATTATAAAGGGCCTTAAACGTGAAAGGATTAACTTTCGGGGAGTTTTATATGTCGGTCTAATGATCTGTGACGGCATACCCTATGTCCTTGAGTTTAATACCAGATTTGGTGATCCTGAGGCACAGCCGATTCTTATGAGACTTGATTCAGATCTGTTCGAGCTGCTTAAGGCGACCTCGGAGGGACGTTTGAATGAGGTCGATGTTAGATGGAAAGATGAGGCCGCCGTATGTGTTGTCATGTCTTCAAAAGGATATCCTGCATCTTCCAGTAATGGAGATGTAATACATGGTCTGAAGGCCTTAAGAGATGAAAAAGATGTTGTGGTATTTCATGGAGGTACCGGGCTGGAAGATGATAAGGTCGTGACTGCAGGCGGAAGAGTACTCGGTGTAACAGCCCTTGGAAGTGATATAAAGACCGCAAAGAGAAACGCCTACAGGGCGGTTGAACAGATACAGTTTGATGGTATGCATTACAGAAAAGATATTGCAGATAAGGCTATTAAGGAGTAATTATATATGAAAGTTTTAATACTAATGGGAAGTGATTCTGATTTAGGGGTCATGGAAAAAACAGCTGACCAGCTTGATGCATTTGGTATTCCTTATAAAATGACTGTATCATCTGCACATCGGACACCTGAGCGGACGATTAAGTTGATTCGTGAGGCGGAGAAAAAAGGTGCAAAGGTGATCATTGCCGGAGCAGGCGCCGCCGCTCATCTGGCCGGAGTAGTTGCCGCACATACGATATTACCGGTTATAGGGATTCCTATTGATTCATCCCCTTTAAAGGGTGTTGATGCGCTTTATGCAACTGTACAGATGCCGCCCGGCATTCCCGTGGCAACCATGGCGATAGGTAAGGGCGGGGCAAAAAATGCTGCCATTCTTGCGGCCCAGATTATCGCAACAAGTGATCCTGAAATGCAGAAGACCCTTAAGGCCTATAAAAAGAACATGGCAGCCGAGGTAGTTAAAAAGGCAGCAAAGGTCGAAAAGCGTTGATCCTGATGGAAATCATCCCGATGGTTACTGTATAATTTTCTATGCAGGAAAATGATGACATTCTTCTTATAAGCTCCCGCCTGCGGGAGGAATTTAATTTCTTCAAGACACTGACCGCTGAAGAGATGATCTGCTTTCTGAAATACTGTAACTACAAAGAAGGTTCAGAGGGTGATGATCTCTGGAATGAGGGTGACAGCGATAACTACGCTGCCTTTATCATGTCGGGTAAGCTGGGAATAAAGAAGAGTACAGAGTTTGAGGGGAAGTATATGATAGTCGGCACCTTTGTAAAAGGAACGGTTGCCGGAGAACTCTGTCTGCTTACAGATCACGTCAGATCTGTGACCGCTGTTATTTTAGAGGATGTGAAACTGGTAATTCTTACCAGCAGGGATTTTGAGCGTCTTATAACAGATTATCCGATGCTCGGACTAAAACTCCTGCGGCATGTATTCGGTGTTATTTCTAAATGCCTTAACAGGTCAACCGACCGTATCGCATCGATTTTTTAAACTGATACCATTTATTATTTATAGACGGCCTGTCAGAAAAGTAATTGTTTTACTCTTCAAAGTACATAAATCCCCCGATTATTAAATATAAGGAGCTGGTGCTATGAAAGTCCTTAGCGAGCAAACCCTCTGGAGCGGTAAATTTCTAAAGACCACCATGATTACCTATATGGACCGTAATGGAGTCCAGCGGCAGTGGGAAGCAGTGCGCCGCGTCCGTTGTCAGGGGATAGTTGTGGTTATTCCGGTCACGACAAGTAATGAGGTGATCTTTATCAGGCAATACCGGCCAGCGCTCGATAATTACATAGTAGAGTTTCCAGCCGGATTAATCGATGAGGGAGAATCTGCTCTTCAAGCCGCAGCTCGGGAGCTTATTGAGGAGACCGGGTATGTGTCTGATGATCTGCAGTTTATTAAAGAAGGGATCATGTCAACAGGGCTTAACTTTGAGGAGTGGAAGATAGTGCTTGCCCGGAATGCTGTGCCTGCAGGGGAGGATATTCTTGCATCGGTAAAGGCGGATGAAAATGAGGATATAGAGGTGATCCTTGTTCCTGCTGAAGAAGTGACTGCAAAACTCGATGAATTGGCAGGTTCAGGCAGTGTTGTAGATATGAGACTTGCCGGGCTTTGGGATATGGTCCGGGGCTATTCCTGATCTTAGAATTTCATTGATTTAATGTATCTTTAGTGTTAATTTATAGCATCGTAGTAGAAGTTCGCATCTCATTTTCTCATAGCAATATATAATTTAAGTCGTTTTAATATATAGATTTTCAAGACAGAAGTTAACTGCTGATTGAATTTTATTCGTATATGGAGGGGACATGTCCAGACGAGCCTTATTATCATTTCTAGTAATTTCATTTCTCACATTATTATTTGCAATGCCAATGCATGCTCAGACTCTCGACACTGATGGTGACGGGATTTTCAATGATGGTGACGGCAGCGGGATCATTGGTGACAATGCCTGTACAGGCGGTGTAACAGTTAATTGTGATGATAACTGTGTTGGGGTTTATAATCCGAATCAGACTGATACTGACAGTGATGGTTCTGGTGATGCCTGCGAAGATAATGCATTCGACCTGACGCAGGCGCCAGAGGGAACAATAGGCTATGCAGTGGTAAACAATGCAACATTGCCTGATATAAGCGGAAGCGAATTTACGGTAGAGGCCTGGGTAAAGAGCGGAAGTACGGATCTGACAGGCGGGATATTTTCACGAATGAGTTATCTAAGCGGCGGCGGAGTATCATTGGCAGTTAAAGGCAATGTTCCTCGGATGGAGATACGAAAAGCGACAGAGCAGAGTACAAGCACCGTGCCGTATAAGGTAATTGCCGAGGATGCAATCACGGCAGGCACTGGCTGGTATCATGTAGCGGGCGTGCTGACAAACGAGGCGCATAATCATCCATTTACGACAAGCTGTACGCCAGCGGCAATGCGGCAAACCCCGCATATGGATATATATATGGGTGGAGAGTTCAGCAACTGTGCAACCATAGCAAGCGGTTACACTGGAAATGCTGGCAGCCTGCTGCTTATAGGAAGGTTAACAGAAAGCATGGATTCATATTATGAGCCAAATACATCTAATCGATTTGAAGGAGTGATAGATGAGGTGAGGTTCTGGACAGTGGCAAGGAGTCAGTCAGAGCTTCAGCAGTGCATGAATCAGGAACTTGGATCCAGTGCCGAGTGTGCAATAGATCAGACGAAGTTGAAAGGGTACTGGAGGTTTGATGAAGGAACGGGCGGTTACGTGACAGATTCATCAGGACACGGATATCAGGGGGTGCTGTATCTGTATGATTATACATATCCTCGTGATATGACGGGACAGTGGAATGGAGGTTGGGGAATTGGTTACCAGTTTGGCGGTGTAGATATAGATGCAGATGGAGACGGGTATAAAAGTAGTGAGGGCGATTGCGATGACAGCGATGCCACGGTGTATCCCGGTGCACTGGAGCAGTGTGACGGTAAGGACAATGACTGCAATGCAGTGACCGGAGATGGAACGTCTGAGGCATGGTTAAACAGTGCCTGTGACGGAGCGGATGCAGATCAGTGCGCAGATGGAGTGTATGTATGTACATCAGGAGTGCAGAGCTGTACTGATAACACTCAAAGTCATACAGAAAGCTGTAACGGAATAGATGATGATTGTGATGGTACGGTGGATGAAGGATTGCTTCAGACAATTGTATGCGGCCTAGGTCAGTGTGCCGGTAATATCGGACTCGGAGAATGTCAGAATGGCGACTGGATTCCAATTACGTGTGAGCCCTTTGCCGGAGCAACCGTAGAGGTCTGCGACAATGCAGATAACGATTGTGATGGAGATATAGACGATGGTTTGTCTAATACTACAATCTGCGGAGTGGGCGAGTGCGCAGACAATGCAGGAGCAATAACCTGCATAGCCGGTGCCTGGGTAAATAATACCTGTGATCCATATGCTGGAGCAGTGACAGAAGTACCGGCAAATGCGCTGGACGATGATTGTAATGTTATGACCCTGGATACACCAGTGAATGTGGACGGAGACGGAGACGGGTATTCCGAGATGCAGGGCGACTGCAATGACACGAATCCGTTTGTAAGTCCTGCGGCTGCAGAGGTATTTGGAAACGGAATAGATGATGACTGTAACCTTCTGACATATGACAGCGCTCCGGACACAGATGATGATGGAGACGGCTATGTAGAAGAGCCGGAAGGCGTTACATCCGGTGCACCCGAAGTCGGAGGTCTTGTACAGGGAGATAATGGCGGAAGCAGTCTTGCAGACTGTGATGATACCAATGCAGCGGTATCACCCGGAGCGGTTGAAATAATGCTGAATGGTATTGATGATGACTGTAATCCAGCAACCCTTGACAGTCTGCCCGGTACAGATGATGACGGAGACGGATACTCTGAGAATGATGGTGACTGCGATGATATGAATGCCGCGGTGAGTCCCGGATCTGTAGAGGTCCCTAATAACGGTCTTGATGATGATTGTAATGAAGCGACCTATGATAACCCGGAAGATATCGATAACGATGGAGTTTTAAATGGCACGGACAACTGCCCTGCCGCGGCAAATTCCGCTCAGAAAGATTCTGATCAGGACGGCGTAGGAGATTCATGCGATAACTGCCTCAATACAGCAAACGCAGATCAGAGAGATACCAACAGCGACGAGGATGATAATACCTCGGTTGCTGGTATACAGCATTACGGAAATATCTGCGACGGCGATTTTGACAATAACGGTATTGTCGAGATTAAAGACTTCATATTGTGGAGAC
Organism: Nitrospira sp.; assembly: GCA_016784355.1. Classification (GTDB taxonomy): domain Bacteria; phylum Nitrospirota; class Thermodesulfovibrionia; order UBA6902; family UBA6902; genus JACNKH01. The sequence continues at coordinate 7,581 of JADHUV010000011.1, forward strand.
CATTTGCCGGGCAGCAGACGACTGCGGCAAATGAAGACATGGATATGAACGGTAATGGAGCAGTATGGACGGATGACTTTACCCTGTGGAGAGGTACATACGGAAAAGTTCCTGGACCGGGCTTAACAGAGTAATTAATTCTTAACTATAGTGAAAAGGAGCACCCGCCAAAGGTGCTCCTTTTTATTTGGCTGTAATAGAATAAAGATTGTTGATGCTTATGTCGATGGTCTATAGGTAAATAGATTCTAAAAGATAAACAGCAATTTAATCGGCACCTTTGCAGGATGCGGTTAACCGTTCTGATTTATCGCAATAATATGTATAATATACGATTAAGTTAATAGTTTATCAGGATAGACTGAATATGAATGCCATAGAAAATTTCGGGGCCAGGACACTTGACTATGTGAATGAAGCGGGCAGAATGGGCCTGTTTCTTATAAACACGATCATTAATGTGTTTAAACCTCCTTATAAAATCTATCCAATTATTAAGCAGATACACGTTATAGGCTCGCTTTCGATCTTTGTAATTATTTTTACCGGGGCCTTTACCGGAATGGTTATGAGTCTGCAGATGTATCATACCCTGAGCAAGTACGGCTCAGTTTCTGTTTTGGGCTCTGCTGTGGCCTTGAGTCTTATAAAAGAACTGGGACCTGTTCTTGCCGCGCTGATGGTGACGGGCCGTGCGGGATCGGCCATGTGTGCAGAGATCGGGGTTATGAGAATTTCAGAGCAGATTGATGCACTTGACTGTATGGCAATAGATCCCCATAAATATATAGTTGCTCCGAAGTTTATAGCGGCGCTTATATCTATGCCCCTTCTGACAGCATTATTTGATGTCGTGGGTATTTTTGGCGGTTACATGGTTGGAGTAGGTCTGCTCGGGGCGAATGAAGGCTCTTACTTTGCAAGTATGCAGGCGGATGTCGAATTTTCAGATATATATATGGGTGTAGTGAAATCCCTTTGCTTTGGACTGATTATTGTAACAATATGTTCGTCTAAGGGTTACTATGTCCATTTAACCAAGGGCGGCGGCTTCGGCGCTGAGGGTGTCAGCAGTGTTACTACCAGCGCGGTGGTCCTTTCATCGGTCTGTATTCTGGTATTTGATTACTTTATTACCTCGGTGCTCCTATGAAGGCTAAGATAACCGGAAATCCAATTGTACAGCTTGTAGATGTACATAAATCATATGGGCCTCATCATATATTAAAGGGTGTTAATCTTGATATTATGGAAGGTAAGACCACGGTGATTGTCGGGGGCAGCGGACAGGGTAAGAGTCAGGTGCTGAAGCATGTTCTCGGCCTGACGCAGCCGGACCGTGGCAAGGTGCTTGTCAATGGCCAGGACATTAACCGGATCAAAAAGAAGGATCTGAAAAAGATACGCACAGAGTTCGGAGTTTTATTTCAGAACTCGGCGCTTTTTGATTCTATGAATGTATTTGATAATGTCGCGTTGCCGCTTAGAGAAAGGACAAGTCATTCCGAAAAGGAGATAAGGGAGCTTGTTGAGGAAAAGCTTGCGATGATGGATGTCTCCGGCAGTAATGACAAATTTCCAGCCCAGATAAGCGGAGGAATGAAAAAAAGGGTTGGTCTTGCGAGGGCCCTGGTGCTGAACCCGAAGATAGTCTTTTTTGATGAACCCACAACCGGTCTGGATGTTAAAAAGAGTAATGAAATATACAGAGTGTTCTACAAAACTCAGACACAGCTGGGCTATACAGCTGTTATTGTCAGTCATGATGTGCCGAAAATCTTTAAACTCGCAGACTATGTAGCTCTTTTGAATAACGGGATTGTTCAGGACTGCCTTACTCCTGAAGAGTTTCAGCTTTCAAATGACCCCATCATAAAGCAATATGTAGAAACAGCTATGGGTCCGCTTTACTCGAGTGAAATGGAGGATGAATTGTGAAAAAGTTCAATATTGAAACAGGTGTCGGAATCTTTATGATTATCGGCTTGTTAAGTCTGGCATATCTGTCTGTCAGGCTTGGAGATGTCAAGATGTTCGGCAGTGAACAGTACAGGATCAAGGCCCGCTTTGCAAGTGTTACAGGACTTAAGCCGGGTGCTGCCGTGGAGATAGCCGGAGTGGCGGTGGGAAAGGTTGATCAGATCAGTCTTGATAATTACGAGGCCTTAGTGGTAATGATGATTGATCCTGAGGTAAAGCTGCAGGAGGATGCTATTGCCTCAATAAGGACTGCGGGTATTATAGGGGATAAGTATATAAAGATAACCACGGGCGGGGCCGATGAGTATATAGCGCACGATGGTGAAATAATTGATACCGAATCAGCCCTGGAGCTGGAAGAGTTGATAAGTAAATATATCTTTGACAAAGAATAGTTGCCTGTGTCCCGTATAACCGGGGATAGGGTGATAAATAATTTTTAAAAAGGTCTGGTGTGATGAAAAAAATATTTTTGGCTGTCATTATATTAATCGTATTTTGTATCGGACAGGCTTCCACTGTGTCTGCTGTGAGTACTCCTATTGAATCGATAAGGTCTACTGTAGATGGAATTCTAAACACAATGAGAGATCCGGCTTTTTCAGATCCCGCCAGAGTAGAGGAGCGAAGAAATAAAATAAGCAAGCTTATAAGAGAACGCTTTGATTTTCTCGAGATGTCAAAACGCTCCCTTGCCAAATATTGGAAGCCGCTGGTGCTGGAGGAAAGAAAGGAGTTTGTACAGTTATTTTCTGATCTTCTGGAGGCCTCTTACATTGGTAAAATTGAGTCATATACGGATGAAAAGATAACGTACGACAGTGAAAGTATAAAGCAAGAGGACAAATACGGTGTAGTTAATACAACAATCAAGACAGCAAGTGTTGATATACCTATAGAGTATAAGCTGATAAACAGGACTGGTGAGTGGCTTGTCTATGATGTAGTGATTGAGGGTGTCAGTTTTATTAGCACGTACAGGAGTCAGTATGCGAAGATTATACGAAAAGAGCAGTTTGCCGGGCTGATCAACAAAATGAAGGAAAAGCTTTCTGAAGTTAATGCGACGCCGTAAATCTTGATTTTATTTCATGACAATCAGATATAATTAGGAACTGTGCCTGCATAAAACTGCCGTGGTAAAGAGGGGAATGTAGTTTATGGAAGTGAAGATAAAAGATATTATCAAGAAGTACAAGGATGAGTTCATTCTTTTTAATATGCTGGATGAGAGTGAAATTGAGAATATTGTTCCTTATCTGGCAATTGAGGATTATCTGCAAGGTTCGGTCTTATATAATGAGGGAGACGAGGGTAATTATATAGGCTTCATAATACAAGGGGAACTTGAGGTTAAGAAGGAAACAGAATTTAAGGGCAAACAGATAGTTATAGCTATACTTGGCGAGGGGTCTTTTGTCGGGGAGTTGGCCCTGGTGGATGCAAAGCGGAGAAGAAATGCCACGGTAGCGGTAAGGCAGAATGTAGAGCTGGTTACTTTGAATCGCGCTTCCCTTGAGATTATAGTTGAAAAATATCCTCGCATTGCAATAAAGATTCTTAAGGGTCTTAACCAGATTATGGCAATTCGTATGAGAAAGGCTGTTGACCGGCTGGCATCAATTTTTTAATATTTCAGATTATCTTAAAGATACGAACCCTAAATTTAATCAGGAGGTTTTAAATGCGTAAAGTGAAGAATTATATATTAATGGTCTTAATGCTATTACCTGTTGTCCTGACTGGCTGCAGCAGTGCCGATAAAGAGGTAGTGCCTGAGATAAACCAGACTTTGCTTGAAAAGCTTGAGGCCCTTGAGAAGGGACAGCAGGACATACTGGCGAAGGTTAATGTGCTTGAGACGAATCAGAAGCAGATTATGAAGGGCGCACCGGCAAGTGCTCCGAAGAGACCCTCTGTAGACGTTAATAAAGTGCATGAACTGACAGTAGGTTCTTCAGCTATTAAGGGCAAAAAGGATGCTGCTGTTACCATTACCGAGTTCTCTGATTTTCAGTGCCCTTACTGTGCAAGACTGCAGCCTACTTTAAATCAGGTCTTAAATGCCTTTCCGAATGATGTAAGGCTGGTGTTTAAGGATTTCCCCCTATCTTTTCACAAGCAGGCGAAGAATGCAGCCAAGGCTGCAAGAGCAGCAGGTGAGCAGGATAAGTATTGGGAGATGCATGACCTGATTTTTGCGGACTTCAATAAACTCACTGATGAATCATATAAGGCTTATGCAACAAAACTGCAGCTTGATGTGGAGAAGTTTATGGCTTCTTATCAGAGCAATAAATATGATAAGATGATCAATGATGATATCGCTATGGGCCGGAATGCAGGTGTCACCGGTACTCCTACGCTTTTTATGAATGGAAAGAGGATGATGCGTCGTTCTTTTGAGGATTTTAAGAGTGAGATTGAGGGGTATCTGAAGAAGTAATTAAATAGATTGAAAATATACGGCAGCCTTTCGGGGCTGCCTTTTTTTTAAATATCAGGTATGGTTTTACTATCAGGACTACTGTTCCTGTAGTTTGCCTATGAGGCGAAATTTATTGTAGCGGCTTTCAAGCAGCTCTTCAGAGGACTTTTCATTCAGCTGATCCATGTGCAGCTTCAGTGCATCAGACAGCGAACTGGCTGCTGTCTGATGATCTCTATGTGCGCCGCCCAAAGGTTCGGGGATTATCTCATCTATTATGCCAAGGTCCTTCAGATTGCTTGAAGTAATTTTTAGGGCATCTGCTGCTTTTTCATACTCATTTTGTCCTATAGCTGTCTCGCTTTTATTCCATAATATTGCTGCACACCCCTCAGGTGAAATGACGGAGTATACAGAGTGTTCCATCATCAATACCCTGTCTCCGATAGCCAGTGCAAGTGCGCCGCCGCTGCCTCCCTCCCCAATAATGACTGCTATTATAGGTGTCTTGAGGGTGAACATCTCCATAAGATTATCTGCTATTGCTCCAGCCTGGCCCCTTTCTTCAGCTTCTATTCCGGGGTAAGCTCCGGGAGTGTCTATCAGGGTAATGATAGGCATGCTGAAGCGCTCGGCCAGTTTCATTATACGCAGTGATTTCCGATAGCCTTCCGGGTGCGGCTGGCCAAAGTTGCGCTTTATCCGGTCGCCTGTGCTCCTTCCCTTTTGGTGACCAATGATCGCGACTGGTATGCCCTGAAGTTTGGCTATGCCAGATACGATTGCAGGGTCATCAGCATAATGCCTGTCTCCGTGCAGTTCCAGAAAATCCTCCATTATCATGTTTATATAATCAAGGGTATAAGGACGCTCGGGATGTCTGGCTATAAGGGTTTTTTGCCAGGGAGTTATCTTTGAAAATATATCCGCCCTAAGCTCATCGGCCTTTTTTTCAAGCTTTGTAATCTCCGATGAGATATTCATATCTTTACCATCGGCGAGGTTCTTCAGGTCGGCTATCTTACTTTCAAGCTCGGCAACTGGTTTTTCAAAATCAAGGTAGTGGTGCATGTTGTTCATTTATTCCAATCAGTATTTAATTATTTTTTTAAGGGACTGCCTTAATGTTTTAATGCAGCTTGACTCGTTCTTTGCCCAGAAGAGTCTGTATTGCCAGTATCATCTCATCTGAGGGCAATATATTCTGGTCTGTCGAGATCAGGGTTTCCCACTGGCCGGGAGAAATTATCTTTAAATATACAGGACAGTTTCCTGAATAGTCTGAAAGTATTGTCTCAATCTTAGGGACAGTGTCCAGAGTCGTTGTATTATACATTGTCAGAACCAGAGATTTATACATTGGTTCCTCCTGTGCCGGAGGTGCTGACGGGTGAGGGGTACGGCTTTTATAATTGCCGCGATTTTTATTTGATTTAGGAACAACTTCGCTGTTTTTAAGAATGGTCAACTGGTACTCGTTATTGATAGAGGCAGCCTTGACAGCTATAATTTTCAGCCCTTTGTCAGACTTATCAGTGTATCCTGAGATTATTACTGGAGTGTCAGCTGAAAGGATCTCCTGCGCCTCTGCATAGGCCTCGGGAAATACCACGACTTCTATAGAAGCATACAGGTCTTCTATAGTGAGATAACACATCGTATCGCCTTTTTTTGTCTGTATCTTCTTGGCTTCCTTTATAAGCCCCCCGATAATGACTTCCTTCTTGTCTTTTACTTCCTGCAGATCAGCAATAGATATGACTGAAAGCTCAATGAACTTTTCTTTATAAGTGTTTAAAGGATGTCCGGTTATATAAAACCCGAGGGCCTCTTTTTCCATATTAAGCCTGTACATGTCATCCCACTCTGCAACATTGGGCATCTGCTGCTGTGTCGGTTCGTGGATCTCGAACATGCTTTCCTGTCCAATAATTTTTTCCTTCTGAAGTTTTACCGCTCCGTCCATTATTGCCGGCAGTGCACTTGTTAACTGGGCCCTGGTTCCCATAGAGTCCATTGCTCCGGCCTTGATCAGGCTTTCTATGACTTTTTTGTTGACCCGTCTGAGATCGATGTTAGAGCAGAAATCAAAAAATGATTCAAAGTCTTTTTGCAGTCTTGATTCAATTATTGCGTCTATAGCAGAACTTCCGACACCTTTTACCGCCTCAAGTCCGAATCGTATCGCACCATTAATTACTGTAAACTCACGCCTGCTTTCATTGATGTCCGGCGGCAGGATCTCGATCTCCATCTCTTTACATTCATTTATAAAACCAACGATCTTCAGGGTGTTGTCCATGTCAGAGCTTAGTGAGGCTGCCATGAATTCTACGGGATAATGGGCCTTAAGATAAGCTGTTTGATAGGCGATAAGTGCATATGCGGCTGAGTGAGATTTATTGAAGCCGTACTGAGCAAACTGCAGGATAAGGTTGAACAGTGTCTCTGATTTTTTCTCTGCTATCTTGTTTGTTTTGGCACCCTCGATAAATTTGCTTTTCAGCTTTTCCATGACCTCGGGGTCTTTTTTGCCCATAGCTTTTCTGAGAATATCCGCCTCTCCCAGACTGAAGCCGGCTAGTCTGTGCGCTATCTCCATTACCTGTTCCTGATACAGGATAATTCCGTGTGTTTCTTTGAGCATTTCATCCAGAAGGGGCAGGCCCAGTTTTGCAAGTGAACCTGTTGGTTTAGCCTGCCCGCCAGGTGATTTGTCCTCGGCGTGTTTGCTGTCTATATATTCATCTACAAGTCCGCTTCCCAGGGGACCTGGTCTGTAGAGCGCGACCAGTGCTATCATGTCCTCAAAAACCCCCGGGCGCATGCGCTTCAGCAGGTCTTTCATTCCAGAACTTTCAAGCTGGAATACTCCTGAGGTCCTGCCTTCAGCCAGTAATCTGAATGTTTTATCATCCACCAGCGGGACATCTCCAATGGAAAACCGTTCTGCATCTTCCCCGTTTTTTTCCCTGATTGCGCGGTTTATGATCTTTTCTGCCGTATCTATAACGGTCAGTGTTTTCAGACCGAGAAAGTCAAATTTCAGCAGGCCCAGATCGTTTATTCCGTCCATATCGCACTGCGTTGTGATTGCGTCATCATTCGGAGCCTTGTAAAGGGGCAGATATTCTGTCAGAGGTTCCGGAGAAATAACCACACCGGCTGCATGTGTAGATGCGTGGCGTGAAATACCCTCCAGTCTCTGAGCCACATTAATCAGCTCTTTGATCTCGGGTCTAGTGTCGTAGAATTCCTTAAGCTGAGGCTCCATTTCCATGGATGACTTAAGGGTGATTTTCGGGACGTTCGGGATAAGTTTTGCAACCTTATCAACCTCGGAATAGGGTATATCCATTGCACGGCCAACATCCCTTATAACCGCTCGTGCCTGCATAGTTCCAAAAGTGATTATCTGGGCAACATGCTCACGGCCATATTTAACCGCTACATAATCAATGACTTCACCACGCCTGTCCATGCAGAAATCCACATCGATATCAGGCATGCTCACACGTTCCGGGTTTAAGAATCTTTCAAAGAGCAGCCCGTACATCATGGGGTCAATACCCGTAATATCAAGGCCGTAGGCCACAAGACTTCCTGCTGCCGAGCCACGACCTGGGCCGACCGGGATATCCTTGCCCTTGGCATAATTTATAAAATCCCACACTATCAAAAAATATGCAGAGAATCCCATTTTGGAGATCATTGCAAGCTCAAAGGCCATTCGTTCTTCGTAAGCATCAGGAAAAACCTCTGCTTTAAGTTTTTTCTTTAAGCCTGCGCGGGAGAGCTGTTCAACATAGGAATCTGCAGTATACCCCTCAGGGACCTCAAAGGTCGGAAGACAGTACTCATCAAAGGTAAAGTCCAGGTTGCACTTTTCAGCTATCTTTCGAGTGTTCTCTATGGCCTCCGGCGTATCAAGAAAGGTCTCCTTCATCTCTGCCGGACTTTTAAAGTAAAAGGCATCGGTTGAGAGTTTCATGCGGTTGGTATCACTGAGGGTCTTGCCTGTCTGTATGCATAGCAGAACTTCATGAGCCTTGGCATCCTCTCTCGTAAGGTAGTGACAGTCATTGGTAGCTACCAGGCCGATATGCAGATCCTTGGAAAGTTCTATAAGCTGTTTGTTAAGATCAGCCTGTTCAGGCATTTCATTGGCCTGTATTTCAAGATAAAAATTATCTGCCCCGAAGATGCGCTGGTAACTCAGGGCGGATTCCCGTGCCTCGTCGAGATTGCCTGCCATCAGTTTTTGCGGTACCTCTCCCGCCATACAGGCAGAGAGTCCGATAAGGCCGCCGCTGAATTGTTTAAGGAGTTCCTTGTCTATTCGAGGTTTATAGTAAAAACCATCTATATATGCCTTACTTACAAGTCGGGTCAGGTTTCTGTAACCATCGATGTTTTTGCATAGAAGTATGAGGTGATAGGGTTTTTCATGCCGGCCGTTGACCGTCCCTCTCTGCGTATGCAAGCCCGGGGCAACATAGACCTCGCAGCCAATAATCGGCTTGAGTCCGGCCTTTGAGACTTTCTGGTAAAAGTCCACAGCTCCGAACAGATTTCCATGGTCTGTAATAGCCACGGCAGCCAGATTAAATTCTTTGGACTTCGCTATAAGATCTTTGATCTTCATAGCGCCATCAAGCAGGCTGTATTCAGTATGGACGTGAAGCGGAATATACTCGGAATGCATGTGAAATTTTATACCATCCGCAGGCGGTTAGTCAAACTCAGATATCAGAGGCCTGGGATTAGGGATTAGGGGTTATGGTGGCTATGTTAAACTTGTAAGTTATTGTAATATAAGAATATAAGCTTTGCACGTATTTTTGATATGTAGGGACAGAATTTCTGGATTTTATTTAAAACCATGTCTTAGAGCCTGTTGCTTATGTCCTTTATCTCGTCCAACTTTTTTCTTGCCTTCCCGGAATCTATTGCCTCAGCTGCGATCTTTGCAGCTTCCGGCAGGCTGTCTGACTTGTCTGCCGCCATCAAGGCCGCAGCGGTATTCATAATGACAATATTTCTTTTTGCACCGGGTGTCCCGTTCAGTATGTCCAGTGTAATTTTGGCATTTTGCTCTTTATCTCCCCCTGCAAGCTCCTCTTTGGCTGCTATAGTAATATCCATATCTGCTGGAGATATAGTGTAGGTAAGAACATTGCCGTCTTTCAGTTCAGAGATCCTTGTGCTTTCAGTGCTGGTAATCTCATCAAGACCGTCCTGACCATGCACTACCATTGCATGTACTGAGCCGAGGTTCCCGAGCACCCTGGCCAAAGGTTCTGTCAGTGCGCCATTAAATACTCCGAGTACCTGCCTTTGAGCTCCTGCAGGGTTTGTAAGCGGGCCGAGTATATTGAAGATTGTCCTTATACCCATTTCCTTTCTTGGACCTACAGCATGTTTCATTGCCGGATGAAAAAGCGGGGCGAACATAAAGCCGAACCCGGTGCTCTCAAGACAGGCCTGTACCTTTGCGGGCTCCAGGTCGATTTTTATTCCAAGGGCCTCAAGTACATCCGCACTTCCGCATTTGCTTGAGACAGAGCGGTTACCGTGCTTGGCAACAGGGATTCCACAGGCTGCAACCACTATGGCCGTAGTAGTGGATATATTGAAAGTATTGGCCATATCCCCACCTGTTCCGCAGGTATCGACCGTGCCTTCCGGTGCCTGGATTCTGGTTACCTTTTCCCTCATTACCCTGACCGCGCCGGTGATCTCTTCAACGGTTTCACCCTTGATTCTCAGGGCAGTGAGCAATGAACCTATCTGTGCCCCGGTTGCGTTTCCCTCCATGATCTCACGCATGGCTCCGCTCATCTGCGCTTCGGAAAGACTTATACCGTCAATGGCAAGGCTGATAGCTTCTTTGATCATTACTCCTCCTGTTGGAATGAATGTGGTTAAAATGATTAAATATCAATCATTTTAGCATAAAGAAATGAAATTTGAGGTCTATCTGGTTGTTTGGGAGTTTAAGAATTTAGCATCAAATTTTTCCACCCTCGGGCCGAAAGATTTCAGGAAATCAAAATCGTTCCTCCAGCGCCAGATAATGGAATAGCCGCGAATGACAGGATCGATATGAAATGCGTCCATAAGTAAGTGATGTGTCATTCCTATGAAAATACCTGTCATAACAGGATGCCAGTCTGTAAGCCATGCCGAAAAACCCATAAGCACTATCCATTCCCAGGCATGCCAGACCAGAATCATTTTTTCAAACTTGTGTTCGTAGCATACACGGAAGAATTTTTTTACATTAAATGGACAGTCGTGCTCTCTGAGGTAGTCAAGTATGTGGTCTAAGTCAATGAATATCCCGACAAATAATGCAGTTACAGCCATGCTGACGGATCTGAATGAGGTATATAACGCAGCTGATACGATTAATGATACTGAAATATGATGTGTTAACTTCATTGGTGGTTATTCTCCTGTATATGCACAACCTATCTTATACCATTATCGGATAATGGAAGCAATATATTAAGCAATGAGTCGAATAATAAGATTGGAATATATATGAATGTCGGTTGTGCTTATGGAGTAATAATCAGATTTCCCATTACAGCACTGCCTTCAGAGACATTGAGAGATCCAGAGATAGAGGTTTTACCGGTTATAGAGTTGAAATTACACTCGTATCCGCCCAGTATTGTTATGGACTTGTTAATGTTGAAATTGACAATTTCTGAGATCGTCACATCTCTGCCCTGTATGGTTTCTCCGTCTAAGGCCGCATCGTAGGCTGCCTGAAGGCTTGTATATTCAACGAAAGTACTAAGCAGTCGAAATGGTTGACTAGCGCAGCCCAGCGAACTTAGGGCTGTCAGTGCATTGAGCCTTCCGCCTGTGACGGTCTTGCCGGAAAGAGAGGCAACTGGATCTGCATTGTCTAAAATAGCTGCTTTAATCTCTGCGTTGGTCAGCCCTGGACTCATTGCCTTCAGCAATCCTGCGACTCCTGCAACATGAGGTGCAGCCATGGATGTTCCCTGAAAGTAAACATAGCTGCTGCCGGTGATTGAGATTGTCTGTCGTGAAAGGGTAACTTCATCAATATATGCGCCGTCCAGATTGACCGTGGCATTTGTCTGCATACCAAAGCCAAAATAAAAACTGTCAAATACATCTGCAATAATAGTCAGCTCTTCAGAGGAGTCAGTGTTAAAGATTCCGCCTGTGCTGCCGGTCCTGTAGTCTATCCAGTCCCATGCGCTGCCGTTCGGGGAATAGGTAATGAGCATGAAGTCGAGGTTGTTTTCTAATTCCCCCTTCCAGGAAAACGAGAGAGTGTAAAGGTTGTCCCTGACCGTTGTAATCGGTGTCATGTATCCCACCCATGAACTGGTATTGCTCAGGTAATTGCCACCGGGACTGTCATCCAGACTCTTGCTCCCGCCGATACCCGTACCGCTTGTCCTTGACCATGAAGAATTAATACCACCCTTGGCCCATCCCATGGAATTAAAAGAGCTGCCGCCGTTATCGAAGCTCTGGCTGTGCTCTATGATTGGCGCGCTGTAGGAATACTGAGGGTGGGTGCTGTATATGCTGACACCCGGCGCTCCGATATCTACTGCGGTCGCGCCATAATTGGAAAACCATGCCCTGGCGTCGTTGCGGTCGGTGGCTGCAACTGAAATAATATTCGCGCTGTCATAGGAGGAGGGATAAGAGGGTGTTGTATCATTGTTTTTATTTTCATTGCCCGCGGCACATACAACAACTGCAGGTGAGGCATCAATAGCGTCTTTCAGCGACATACTGTAGGACGTGCCGCTCCAGCTGTTGTTTATAATATGGGCGCCATTAGCGGTTGCATATATTATTGCAGAGATAGCATCGGATGTAGAGCCGTTACCGCTTACCCCGAGAAATCTAAGCGGCATTATCCGGGCCTGCCACATCACGCCAGTGGAACCGGTACTGTTGTTTCCGGTTGCAGCAATGGTTCCTGCAACATGGGTTCCGTGACCGTAATAGTCCATAGGGTCATTATCATTGCCTACAAAGTCCCAGCCTGTACAGTCATCAATATAACCATTACCATCATTATCTACCCCGTCCGTGCAGCTGGTTTCCCCTGTGTTTGTCCAGATATTGGCAGCGAGGTCAGGATGATTATAATTCACTCCTGAATCGACTACCGCAATCACGACCGTGCTGCTGCCTGTAGTTAACTCCCAGGCCTCCGGTGCATCGATATCGGCATCTGCAGTGCCCCCGCTCTGGCCTGTATTGTTAAGACCCCAGAGATTCGTATAGCCGCTGTCATTCGGAGTGAGGGATGCCTTCACTAAATAGTCAGGCTCTGCATATTCGATATCAGGCTCTGTGAGATAATATTGAAGAGCCTCTTCAACTGAAAAATTCTCAGGGATGGTTACCAGTTGCAGCCTTTTCATGCCTCGAAAATTTTTCTTTATTTTAGAGTTTATTCCCCTGTGGACTCGGTCTGAGGTATTGGCCAGCATTGCGTTGTTCAGGGCTGATTCTGATTTAAACTTTACGAGCAGCCTGCCGGTTACGTGATCATGCTCAAGCATGTTGTCGATTGTTTTCTGGGTATTACTGTTGCTTTGGGGTTTTTGCTGTGAAACAGCGGCATATACTGAGTGACTTGCAGTTATTATAAATACACACACAAAAAGTAGACTGGCTGAAGTAAGTTTCTTCATATGAACCCCGGCAACTGAATGAAAAGCTGCCCTGCATATTTTTATTTTTTGGAACCCTTATAATTTAGATTAATACTATTATAACACAGTTCAGTGGGATGAAATACTATACTTTACTCTTGGTGTTATGTTTTCTGGATTTACAGTTGCCCGTATCCCCAAATGCTATTTCCAGGTCAAACCCATGCTTCCAGCGCCATATCAGCCAGTAACTCCAGATGCTTCTTCCGTTATATAGTGCATCCAGGAGCATGTGGTGCCCATAGCCGATCAGTACTCCAGTAAGTAAAAGGTCTCCGCCTGTCGCCCAGGTTAGGCAGGCAAGCAGGATAAACCATTCCCATGCGTGCAGGAAAATAAAAAGCCGGTCAAACTGGCAGGTATTACATATATGGACAAATCTTTTTACTGTATACGGCTTGCCGTGTTCGCGTATAAAATCAAAAATATGGTCAAGGTCGATAAAAATACCTGCTAAAAAACTGCTGACCATCATTGAGATAGACCGCGTGTAATAATAGACTGCCGAGGAGACCGCAACAGAGGCCGTGATATGATATGGGAATTTCATTAGACAACCTTAGAACTAACTGCCGGGATATAATGCATAAGGGCAGTTATAAGTCAGGATTTTAATGTTTCAGGCTATTTGATTTTTAAAAAGTTTCCAAGCAGGTCTTTGCCCGCCGTAGTCAGTATAGATTCAGGGTGAAACTGCACACCTTCTATAAGTAGTTTTTTATGCCGGATACCCATGATCTCATCCTGGTCTGTCCAGGCCGTGATCTCAAATTCCTCGGGCAGAGTGTCATTTTTAATGATAAGCGAGTGGTATCTGGTAGCTTCAAAGGGTTGGGGAAGGCCCTTAAATAATGACTTGCCGTCGTGGTGAATCATGGACGTTTTGCCATGCATAAGTCTCGGAGCATTTATGATGCTTGCCCCAAAGGCTGCTCCTATGGACTGGTGCCCAAGGCAGACACCCAGCAGAGGCAGCTTGCCAGCAAAGTGCTTGATAACCTCCACCGAGATCCCGGCTTCTTTAGGAGTACATGGTCCTGGCGATATAACAATTTTTTCGGGCTGCATCTTTTCAATTTCATCAATGGTGATTCTGTCATTGCGAAATACCCTGATGTCTGCTCCGAGCTCTCCGAGGTACTGAACAAGATTATAGGTAAAGGAATCATAGTTGTCGATCATTAAAAGCATGTCTAATTCAGCTCCTGTTCTGCCATCTCAATGGCCTTGAACATGCCCGTGGCCTTGTTTACTGTTTCTTTATATTCCAGTTCAGGATCAGAATCGGCGACTATCCCGGCCCCTGCCTGTATGTGTGCCTTGCCGTCTTTAAATAGAATGGTTCGTATGGTTATGCACATATCCATATTGCCGGAGAAATCAAAATATCCCACTGAACCGGCGTAAGGACCTCGGCGGGTCGGTTCAAGTTCCTCTATTATTTCCATTGCCCTTATCTTGGGCGCACCTGATACGGTTCCGGCTGGAAAGGAGGCCCTCAGGACATCAAAAGAGTTCATGCCTTTTTTCAGTTTGCCCACGACATTGGAGACAATATGCATAACATGAGAATAGCGTTCAATATTCATAAGCTCAGTAACCTTGACGCTTCCGGTCTCTGACACTCGTCCTGTATCATTTCTTCCAAGATCAACAAGCATTATATGCTCCGCGATTTCCTTGGGATCTGATTTAAGTTCATTCTCCATGAAAAGATCATCTTCAGGAGTTTTTCCTCTTCTGCGCGTTCCTGCGATCGGTCTGAGTTCAATGGTATCGTCTTCAAGCCTGACCAGTATTTCCGGAGATGAACCCACAAGAGTACACTTGCCTGTCTCAAGATAAAACATATAGGGCGAGGGATTAATTACTCTCAGGGCACGATAGGCATTGATAGGCGGTATACTGGTTTCTCTCTGGAAATTCTGTGAGATCACGGTCTGGATAACATCTCCGGCCCTTACATAAGCCTTGGTTTTTTCAACCGCCTTCATAAAACCCTTTTTTGTGAAGTTTGAGGTAAATCCTTTTTTCTTCTTTTCTGTGTCAGGACCCTTTTTTGTTTTGGGAATAGGTGTGCCTGCCTGTAGTTTTTTTACGATAGTATTAATTTTTTTCAGGGCGTCTTTGTATGCCTGCTCAGGGTTGTCTTCGATAAAGGCATTAGATATAACCTTGATCTTGTGAGTCAGGTTATCAAACACCACAAGCGTATCTGTAAACATCAGGAAGATATCAGGAAGGTCCATCCCCTCATGTCCGTTATCGGGGAGGCGCTCAAAGTGCCTTACAGTGTCATAGCCAATGTACCCGACATAACCGCCGAAGAATCTCGGCAACCCGGGCATATGCACGGGTCTGTATTTTTTCAGCTCCCTTTCAATGGCTTCCAGCGGATCACCTTCAGTACTTAGGAGGGTCTTTTTGCCGCCTTTATTAAGGGTCAATTTATTGCCTTTGCCCTCAATTATCGAGGAAGGATGGCTGCCGAGAAACGAGTAGCGCGCCCATTTCTCACCGCCCTCCAGGCTTTCAAACAGAAATCCTGCTTTACTCTTGAGTTTTTGGAAGGCAGAGACCGGCGTATCCATGTCCGCAAGTATCTCGCGGTATACGGGAATCAGATTGCCTTCTTTTGTTTTTTTCTTAAATTCTTTAATATCCGGATAGAACATTTGACAAAACACTCTTTTTTTAATTATTATTTTTGAGTCTATTATAGACAATTAAGTATTTTAAGTTAAAGACTAGCTGAAATATTTGATTTGGCAGTAAGTGCGGGAGTAGCTCAGTGGTAGAGCTCCACGTTGCCAACGTGGTTGTCGCGGGTTCGAATCCCGTCTCCCGCTCCAATTATCAGCTGTGTGCTATCAGGTCTCAGCTGTCAGTAATAATAAATGCTGATTGCTGACTGCATAATGCCGGTAGCTTTTTTTTTATGGCGACGTACCCAAGTGGCTAAGGGGGAGGTCTGCAAAACCTTTATGCAGCGGTTCGAATCCGCTCGTCGCCTCCATTTTTTCATTTACATCCTGCCTTTTTAAAAATAAAATCCAGCTGTTTTATCAGTCATCTTGCCAGGTCTGATGTATTCGGCTAATATAAACAATGGAAAAAATAAGTCGAATATCTAAATATACTTTCAATGTGTTTTTCTGCATGCTTTTTATGTGCGGTTTCGCCCTGGCTGACCTTTCAGAAGGAGCAAGCGTAAATACTAATGAGATGCCCGGTGCAGGGATGAACCTTCGGGGTGCACTTAATGTAGCAGCAGGTCTTGACGAACTGCAGCGTTATACAGAGGCAGCGCAGGTATTAAAGGATTATTTAGATAATAATCCTGAGGATGCAGCCTCTGTTTATCTGCCGCTTGGACTTATGTACATGAAGGCCGATTTATCTTCTGATGCTGAACAATATCTCAAAAAAGCTGCCGCCGAGGATCCACTGTTAAAGGATTATGCATTGAAGGCATTGGCCGGAATGTATATGGATATGAAAGAGTATGTCCAGGCCTCAGAGACTGCCCGCAGGATTACTCTCAAGCTTCTTTTGAAAGAGGCCAGGCAGACAGAGATCCTGGCTCTATTAGAAACAGGGCCGGAGGTGGAGGCAGAAAAAGCCCTTGCCGGGTATGTTGCGGCCTATGACAAAGATTGGGATTACAGGCTCAGGCTTGCCAAGTTGTTAAGAAAGAGAGGGCAGAAACAGGAAGCTGTCAGGCATTACCGCGAGTTATATCTGAGTGCTTCACGCCATGCTCAAAAGGCGCGTCGTGAGCTGGAATCAATGCAGTCTGCACAATTTAGTGCCGATGATCTTTTCAGGCGTGCAGGTAACCTGTTTGACGCATATCAATATAGTATGGCTGAAAAACTTTATGGCAAGCTCTTAAGCGATGGGGTGTTTCCTGATAAAATCACGCTGCTTTACAGGAAAGGCAGGAGTCAGTTTCGGCAGAAAAAATATACAGAGTCATCTAAGACGTTTGGAAAGGTGGGCGGCCCTAAATCGTTATACTGGCAGGCTAAATCCCTATACAGGCTGGATCGCAGGGCGGATTTTGAAAAGGTTCGAAGCACTTTGGAAAAACGTTTTCCCGGCCATGAACTTTTAGCAAAGCTGCATATTATGGCTGGGGATGATCACCGCAGGGCGGGAAGGCTTGCGGAGGCAGAGAATGATTACCGCAGGGCCCTTAAGTCGTTTCCTGAAAGTACTGAGGATGCATTATGGGGCATTGCCTGGATGAACTATAATGCTGGAAAATATCAGAAGGCGCTGCCCTTGCTCAGGAGGCTCACCGGATATGAAGCCAGCCGGGATCATCATAAGTACCTGTACTGGATGGCTCGTACAGAGGGCAGGTTGGCGGAAAAATGTATGAAAATGACAGATAGTGAAAAGGCCAGAATGGGATGCCCTGCCGAGGAGTATAATTATTTTGAGGGCCTTCCGTTTAAGGAGAATTTTTATGGATTCCTGATAATGTTTGAGTCTCTCTCGTTTTCTCATGCCGGGGAATATAAGCTTACGAAACCTGAGAAACCGTCTGGTCAGGCCTATGACAGGATAGAGGCGCTTGCTGCTATCGGACTGAAGGCCGAGGCAGTTCAGGAGATTCGGCATCAGCTTAATAGTAAGGGTAATACTGGCAGCATGCTGTATCTTGGGTATCTGGCTATGTCCCTGGGTGAGTATAAAAAAGTCATTGAGTTTGCTGAACCTAGAACCGGGCCGAAATACCTGCCTTATTCATATCCCCGAGGGTTCTGGACCGAGATTAAGGAGGCTGCTGAGGCCAGTAATATAGATAGATATCTTGTTTCCGCCCTGATACGTGAGGAAAGCCGGTATCAGCCTGATGTTCAATCCTGGGCCGGCGCTATTGGTCTTATGCAGCTTATGCCTGCTACAGCATCCAGGATGAAGCGGGGTGCAGGGGTGATCATTAATGGCAGAGATGATCTGACGATTCCTGCAAAAAATATAAAGATTGGAACCTATTACCTTGCCGGGCTGATCCGGGAGTTTGATGATATTTCTCTGGCGGTTGCTGCATATAATGCAGGGGAAAACAGAGTGCGGACATGGGTAAAGACGATTGACTCTGAAGATATCGTTCAGTTTATAGAAAATATTCCCTACAAAGAGACTCGACAGTATGTCCAGAGGGTCATGAAAAGTTATTGGCAGTATCGCAGGGTTAACGGTTTAACGGCTGTCGGAGCCTGGAATAAAGGTGCCGGCGGCTGAGTTAAGGACTTTACTTTTTAAAGGTATTTTGATAAGTTACAACCTGATGCGGCAGGATAGTTTTAACTTTACTGAGGAGGAATCATCTGTGGAGAAAATACAGGTACTTGAGGAGAAAATCTCCAGAGTTATTGATAAAATCAAGGTGTTAACTGAAGAAAACAGCATGCTCTCTGCCCGTGCAGCCGGTTTGCAGGAAGAGCTTGACAGCAGAAACCTTGAACTTGAGGTTCTCAGGCAGGATCTCGGGGATCTTAATGGCTTAAAGACTGATGTTGATAAACTCAACAGCGAGCGTGATACTGTAAGGACTCAGGTTGAAAAGCTTCTGAAAGAGCTGGAATCGGTTGAGTTGTAGGTTTGATCCCGGCATTATCTTTAAAATTTAGGGGCGGTGAATAAATGGGGTCAGTCGAAGTACATATACTGGGTCAGGCTTATTCTATTAAAACAGAGGATGACGACGCATACATAAAGTCTCTGGCCCGTTACGTAGATTCCAAGCTCAAAGAAATATATAGTGTCGCTCCGAATATCACACAGAGTAAGGCAACCGTTATGGCGGCCTTCGGTATAGCGGATGAGCTGTTTAAGCTGAAGATGGAGCAGGATAATCTTGATAAGCTGATTGAGGAAAAGACAAAAATTCTCTCCGGAATTCTTGACTGACATTACACGGGATTAGGGTTCCGTGTACATTCTAATATAAATATTGACATAGATAAGGGAAGGTAGATCGTGGAAGAAGTTAATGAACTTATGCAGGAGCGTCTTAAGAAACTTCAGCGCCTCCGTGATGAAGGACTTGAGCCGTATGGCGCTCCGTTTGAAGCTTCGGATAAGGCAACGGATTTATCAGCAAGATATCAGGAGAATGACAAAGAGCAGCTTCAGTCAATGGAAACCTCCTGCTCACTGGCAGGCAGGATTATATCTATCAGAAATTTCGGCAAGACCGCCTTTGCGCATATACAGGATGATTCCGGAAAGATACAGGTTTATTTCAGTAAAGAAGTAATAGTCGGGCAGAGCAATATATTTAAGAATTTAGATATAGGAGATATAATCGGCTTGAAGGGTTCCATGTTCAGGACCCGTACGAATGAACTTACTGTGCATGCCGATACCTTTGAGATGCTTTGCAAGTCGCTGAGGCCACTGCCAGAAAAATGGCATGGCCTGAAGGATATAGAGACCAGATGCAGGCAGAGATACGTGGATCTTATCGTAAACCCCCATGTCAAGGAGCTGTTTCTAAAGCGCAGCTCGTTTGTAAAGGCCGTCAGAAATTTTTTTGATGAGCGGGGCTTTATGGAAGTCGAGACCCCTATGATGCACCAGATAGCCGGCGGCGCTGCTGCGAAGCCTTTTGTGACCCATCACAATGCACTTGGAATGGATCTTTTTTTGAGAATTGCCCCGGAGCTTTATCTGAAAAAGCTGCTCGTGGGCGGCTATGAAAAGGTTTACGAGATCAATAAAAATTTCAGGAATGAGGGTATATCCGCAAAGCACAATCCTGAGTTTACGATGCTGGAATTTTATATTTCATATAAAGACTATAATTTTCTGATGGACTTTACGGAAGAGCTGATTCCTCATCTTTGTGAAAAGATTAATGGTACTTTGAAGGTGCCTTTTGGTGAGCAGGATGAGGAAGGGAACGGGGAGGTCATAGACTTTAAGACCCCATGGACCCGTATGACCATGCTGCAGTCCATGCAGCAGCAGGGAGTTGATCCCGCTGTTTTTGATGATCTGGAAGTTGCCAGAAAGTATGCCTTTGACAATAAAATTGATGTATCAAAAAAGGCAAATCATGCCAAACTGCTTGATGAGATTTTCTCGAAAAAAGTGGAGCCGACGCTTATACAGCCCACATTTATAACTGATTACCCGGTTGCTCTTTCTCCGCTGGCAAAAAGAAAGAAGGACGAGCCTGATTTTGTGGAAAGATTTGAGCTGTTTATAGGCGGCAGGGAAGTGGCCAATGCCTTTTCAGAGCTTAATGATCCTGCTGATCAGAAGGGCAGGTTTATGGAACAGGTCGAGGCCCGTAAACAGGGTGATGAGGAAGCCACCGAGATGGATGAGGACTACATACGTGCGCTTGAGTATGGTATGCCGCCTGCCGCAGGAGAGGGGATTGGTATTGACCGCCTGTTTATGATTATGACTAATACGCACTCGATACGGGACGTGATCCTTTTTCCTCATTTGAGGCCGGAGCAGTAATCCAAACTTCTTGTAATGAGCTGCGGCTGCAGGGTCGTCATTTCAGTATCTTGATGTTATAACTACAATATGAAAACTTCGTATCACTTCTTTATAGCGCTGCGTTATTTTAAGTCGAAAAAGAAAAACAGCGGTATATCCATTAATACCTTCATCTCCATTGGCGGAGTGATGCTCGGGGTCATGACCCTGATCACGGTTCTTTCCGTTATGAGCGGTTTTCACGCAGATCTTCGGGAAAAAATTCTCGGGGTAAATGCCCATATAGTAATGCTCAGTCTGGATGGCAAGATAGGTGATTATAACGAGGCCTCTGAAAAAATCAGGAAGCTTGAGGGGGTTGAGGGTTCTTCCCCTTTTATATACGGCCAGGTAATATTGCGCTTCCGCGACCGTGCGCACGGAGTTGTGATACGCGGTATTGATCCTGACAGCGGAAAAGAAACGATAGGGATACTTAATAAACTTGTAGCAGGGAAGGTGCAGGACCTGAAGAGATCCAGGGTGAAGGAATCAAAATTTGATAATAGTCAGTATGTGCCGGGAATTATACTCGGTCGTGAGCTTATGAAGACCCTTGGCGTTTTTGCGGGAGATATTATAGACATGGTCTCGCCTGTAGGGGAGATAGGCCCCCTTGGAATGATGCCTAAGATGAAGAAATACAGGATAGTCGGTTATTTTGATGCCGGCATGTATGAGTATGACTCCAGTCTCGGGTTTATCAGCATAGAGGATGCCCAGCAGTTTTTTAATTACGGCGAGAAGGTGTCAGGCATTGAGGTTCGGATCAGTGATCTCTCAAAGACAAAGGATATTGCCCTGCAGATTCAGTATGAACTCGGCTCACCTTATTATGCCCGCGACTGGATGGAGATGAATAAAAACCTTTTTTCCGCCCTGAAGCTTGAGAAGATAGCGATGTTTATTATTCTTGCGCTTATTATCCTGGTGGCCTCATTTAATATCATCAGTAATCTTATTATGACGGTCATGGAAAAGAGCAGGGAGATAGCTATTATGAAGGCTATGGGAGCAACGAACCGCGGTATAATGACGATCTTTATGCTGCACGGCCTCACAATAGGTCTGATCGGCACGGTGCTCGGCATGACCGCAGGTTTTCTGCTGTGTCAGCTGCTGAAAAGATATCAGTTTATAAGCTTACCGGGAGATGTGTATTATTTGAGTTATCTGCCCGTTCAGTTCAATACGATGGACTTCATCCTTGTACCTGCGGCAGCCATACTGATCAGCTTTCTGGCCACCCTTTATCCGTCATGGCAGGCGGCAAAACTGGATCCGGTGGAGCCGCTTAGATATGAGTGAGATGGGGTGATAGTGAATAGGGAATAGGGAATAGGGAATAGGGAATAGGGAATAGGGAATGACAAATATATATGTTTAAATTGATATTCAGATTTATAAGTCTCACATTATTTATTATTTTTCTTACCATCGGGCTTGCCTTTTGGAAGGGTGGGGAGCCTTTCAGGGTGCTTGGTGAGGGTACAGTAATTGTAGGTGAGAAGCTTTCCGATTTTGGAGATTTTGTGGATGGGCTGGTCAATGGCGGGAAAGAGGCCAGAAAGACATATGACAAGCTCAGAGAAGTTGTTGAGCTTGATAAGACAGAGAAGAAATAAACTGTATGACATTGATAAGCGCACATAACCTGAGTAAGAAATTCAGCACGCCTGCTCAGGAACTTAACATTCTTAAGGATATATCCCTCGATATTCAGGCGGGAGAGATGACCGCTATGATGGGTCCTTCAGGTGTGGGTAAGAGTACCCTTCTGCATATACTGGGAACTCTTGACAGGCCTACGTCCGGCGAACTCCTGTACGAAGGGCGTAATGTCCTGCAGATGAAGGATGATGAACTGGCGGCCTTCAGGAGCAGTTCTGTGGGGTTTGTGTTTCAGTTTCACCACCTGCTGCCGGAATTTGATGCGCTTGAAAATGTGATGATGCCGGCGCTTATTGGCGGAAGAGACAGGCGGGAGGCCAGGGATAAGGCCCTGGAGTTGATAGCAGATGTCGGTCTTACAAATCGGGCCAACCATAAGCCGGGTCAGTTGTCCGGGGGTGAAAAACAGCGGATAGCCATAGCAAGGGCCTTGATGCTGGATCCGAAAGTGGTACTGGCCGACGAACCTACCGGAAATCTTGATACGAAGACCGGCGAAGAGATTTTCAAACTGATGCTGGCTCTGAACCGCAAGGGCATCACCTTTGTGATGGTCACCCACAATGAAAGTCTTGCCGGCAGTTGCAGCAGGATTGTAAGGATCAGGGACGGAATCATAGAGTAAATTCGGTGCCTTGAATTGACAGGAAATTATATTTATGTTTCAATTAATGCAATTGAAATGTTATTGAAACTTGCCTGTAAACCTTAAAAGTAAAGGAGTTAGGATGGCTTCTTATAAAGATGATACAGGTATTATTGATGAGTATGACTTTGATTTTGAAGGGATACTCAGGGATCATGGGTTTGAAGTAACGCCCGTGAGTGATGAATGTGATGGTTTCTGTCCTGATTGCGGACAGTCTGTAAACTGTGCTGAATACTTTGAAGTCATGAATGCCTGGGACAGTATATACATTTGATCAGTTTTTTCTGCGGTTTTTGCCGTAAAAACGGTTGATGAGCAGCTAATGACTTAAAATCCATACTTGATTTGTTCTTGCAGGCAGTAAAGAGCAGGAGTATGCGCGCCTTTAATTGAGATACTCGGTACACTATAAAAAATCTGATTTGCCGGGGCTGCCCCCGGTTTTTTATGTTTGGGCATTATGAGTGATTTAACGGATGCATTTGCATTACTAAAAAAAGAGCTTCCGGGGTTTGAGGACAGGCAGCAGCAGATAGAAATGGCCACTGAGGTCCTTGAATGCCTGTATAAAAAGGAACGACTGCTGATAGAGGCCGGTACCGGGGTAGGCAAGACCTTTGCGTATCTTATTCCTTCCATCCTGTCTGGAGAAAAAACCGTAATATCCACAGCCACACTTGCACTTCAGAGCCAGCTTGTTAAAAAGGACCTCATATTTCTCAGGGGTATACTGCCCCGTAAATTTTCTTTTGCAATGTTAAAGGGCAAAAACAATTATCTCTGTATTAAGAAGGAGCGCGAGTTTCAGCCTGAGTTTGGCGGTACCCACAGACAGTTTTTAACGTGGGCAACGGAGACGGATACCGGGGATAGGGACGAGCTGGATTTTGTGCCTGAGTACTGGCATAAGGTAAGCGGTGACTCGGATGACTGCAATGCCGGGATGTGTGCCTTTTATGATGAGTGTTTTTATTATGCTCACTACAGAGAGGCATGCAAAAAAGATCTTTTGGTCATAAATCACCATCTGCTTGTTTATGACTTTCTTTCTGATTTTAATCTGCTTCCATTTCATGCTCAGTTGATTGTTGATGAGGCCCACCAATTGGAAAATATAACTTCTCATGCCTCAGGCAGTCTTCTTAATTACAAGCGTTTTATGTGGTTGCTCTACAGACTCAAGGGGCTTAAGATAGTGGTTGATCATCTGTTTGAGCCGGTAGAGCATTTCTTTAGAATTAAGGGACGGCTAGCCTGGAATGCCTGCCCGATACCTGAAGAGATTATAGATTCGCTAAAGAGTCTGCGTGATCAATGCGCACTTGGAAAGCTAATAGATATACTTGATTCTGCAAGGGACTCCATGGATGAGGAGGAGGCCGCTGATAAGCTTGATACCACAATAAATTTCATAAAGTCTCTTGATGCAGCTATCGAAGATTTTATCGAGCAGGGGAATGAGGATAAGGTCTACTATGTATCTCAGTCCGCGAAAAAGCTTGAGTTGAGGAGCAGTTTTGTCGATTGCCAATCGCTGTTTAAGACTATGCTTGGCGCATATGAGAGTGTTGTTATGACCTCTGCAACTCTTGCGGCAGGCGGCAGCTTTGCTTTTATCAAGTCACGTATGGGTATTGAAGGCTGCAATGATAAGATAATCGGTTCACCTTTTGATTTTAAAAAGCAGGCACTTTTGTATATCGCAAAGGGTCTGCCTTCCCCCGTCAGGGAGACCAGTGATGAGTTTCAGACTGAGAGTGTCAGCGTTATCGAAGAGCTGATTAATGCATCAATGGGCAGGGCACTCGTTCTTTTTACTTCATATTCTCATCTGAAATATGCTGCTGAGAATTTAGATTGTGAATTTCCGGTTAAATCCCAGGGAGATATGCCTCCTTCCAAGCTGATCAAATGGTTTAAAGACACGCCCAATTCTGTGTTGCTCGCAACCGCGTCCTTCTGGCAGGGTATAGATATAAAGGGTGAGAATCTGAGTATGGTTATTATTGTGAAGCTTCCCTTTGGCACGCCGGGAGATCCGGTATATGATGAAAGGTGCAGACGTCTTGGTAATAGATGGTTCGGGGAATTGGCGCTTCCTTCTGCGACCCTCACGCTTAAACAGGGTTTTGGGCGTCTGATAAGGGGTAGAGATGATTTCGGTGTATGCGCTATCCTGGATTCCAGGGTTGTCAGCAGTTCTTATGGAAAGTCCATAATCGCCTCTTTGCCACCTATGAAACTGGCATACAGTGCGGAGGATGTGATATCTTTTTTTGAGAGTATTGCTTCTGCTGATGAGTGTGTGTAATTTATTCTAGAGGGGGCAGCTGCCTGATTTGCCGGTTAACTATAGAAGGGAGGACGTACCATGAGACTTTATCTTGTGCAGCACGCAGCATCACGCTCAAAAGAGATTGATGCTACACAGAGCCTGTCAAACGGAGGCGTGTCGGATCTGGAAAAAATAGGGGGCTTTCTTAAGGGCCTAAAGATAGAGGTCCGGCAGATTGGCCACAGCGGGAAGATGAGGTCATTGCAGACCGCACAGATGCTTGCCGAACACATAACCTCGGATATGGGTATACTGGAGGTCGATGGCCTGCTTCCTATGGATGATCCGTGTGTATGGGCGGAAAGGGCATGCAAACTCAATCAGGACGAGATGCTTGTTGGTCACCTGCCTCATATGGCAAAGATGGCTGCTTTGCTGGTCAGCGGTAATAAAGAAAAAGATGTAATAGAATTTGCAAACGGATGCGTTGTGTGTTTAAAGACAGAAGACCGGATTAACTGGTGCGTGGACTGGATATTGAAACCCTGGATGGTTCAGTAATTATGGAAACAAATATGCTTTTTTTAGTGATGGGGGTTCTTATCGGCGGGGCCATTTCATCATTGGTGGTATACATAGTTTTAACAAAAAAAATATCTGTGCAGGAAGGTGAGGTCAAGAGTTCTGAGGCGGTAAATGCAGAATTAAGAAAGCAGCTGGACAAAATATCGATTGATTATGCAGAGTCTCAGAATGATCTTAGAAATGAGGCCGAGATACGATCTGCAAATGAAGCGCGCTTTCATGAGGCTGAAAAGAATTACCAGGCCATGGAGCGAGATCTTTCAGAGAAGTTTGATTCCTTATCATTGAAAGCTCTTTCAAAAAACTCAGATGAATTTCTGAAACTTGCTGAAGAAAAATTCAGGGCCCATACATCTGAAAACTCAAAGGAGTTGGAGACAAAGAAAGAACTGATCGAAAAGAGCCTTCAGGAGATGGACAAAGTTATGACGGATGTCCGGAGCAGGGTTGAGGACGTCAATAAAGGCAATGCACAGGTGAGCACCCTGATTCAAAAACATGAGGACGTAACCACGAAGCTTAGAGATACGACTGATCAGCTTAAACAGGCACTTGCCAGTTCTAAGAAGAGGGGCGATTGGGGTGAGCGGATGGCTGAGGATATAATCAATCTTACAGGTCTTATTGAGGGTGTTAATTATGTGAAGCAAAAGACCCTGGAAAGTTCGGCTGGCAGGCCTGACTTTACCTTCTTTATGCCCAATAATCTGCGTATCAATATGGATGTGAAGTTTCCCCTGGATAACTATATGCATTATCTGAATGCCCATACAGAGCATGACAGAAAGAGGTACACGGAGGAGTTGATTAAAAACGTCAGGACTATGATTAAGCAGGTCACGACCAGAGATTATATAAATCCCTCAGAAAATACCGTTGACTACGTCTTGATGTTTATTCCTAATGAGCAGGTATACGGTTTTTTAAATGAATCAGATCTTACGTTAATGGACGATTCATTGAAGCAGAAGGTGATACTATGTTCTCCCTTTACCCTTTATGCGGTCCTTGCAGTAGTGCGGCAGGCCATAGATAATTTCAACCTTGAACGTACAGCCGGAGAGATGCTGAAACTGTTCGGTGATTTTTCAAAACAGTGGCATAGCTATAAAGACAGGTTCAGGGCTATGGGCGAGAAACTTGATGCTGCCAAAAAAGAGTATGATTCACTGGTAACCACCAGGAGCAATATGCTGGATAAGCCGCTTAAGAAAATAGAGGATCTGAGGCAGCAGGAAATGTTGGATAATGATATTGTTGCGGAACTGGATGAAGGGCAGGAGTAAAGTGGCAGATATGGGGATAGCGGCAGCACAGAGCTTATTATAACGCATAAATAAATATGAATAAAAGGATTGTATGAGCGGTTTATCCGATACGATACGCAGGCAGACAGAGGAAATTGAGAGAGCTACACTGCATCCGAGGGCCTGTCTAAGTTCTGAGAGCAAGGGCAGGCAAAGGCAGGAAAAGCAGGAGGACATTCGCACATGTTTTCAGAGGGACCGGGACAGGATAATTCATTCCAAGGCGTTCAGACGTCTTATGCACAAGACGCAGGTATTTCTTGCTCCCAAGGGAGATCACTATCGTACACGCCTTACACACACGCTGGAGGTTTCCCAGATAGCCAGGACTATTGCCAGATCCTTAAGGCTCAATGAAGACCTGACCGAGGCCATAGCACTCGGACATGACCTCGGTCACACGCCCTTCGGGCATGCCGGAGAAAATATCCTCAGGGAGATCTATCCTGGCGGTTTTGAACATTACAAGCAAAGTCTCCGGGTCGTGGACATTCTGGAGCGTGATGGAAAGGGTCTGAATCTGTCACAGGAGGTCCGTGAGGGTATCGTAAAGCATTCAAAGGGCAAAGGCGCTATATTTACCGCACTGAAGGGTGAGACACTTGAAGGGCAGATTGTCAGGATATCGGATGTGATTGCATATGTAAATCACGACCTTGATGATGCGGTAAGGGCCGGAATAGTTAAAAAATCCGGAATACCCGCGAAGTTCTACAAAACAGGCAGCTCGCAGTCCGAAAGGATCGATTCGATGGTCAGAGATCTTATAACTGAGACATCGCAGACTGGTCTTAGTTGCATTACCATGAGCGCGGAGATGCAGGATTTGACCACCTCGCTCAGAGAGTTTCTTTATGAGCATGTATATGAGGGAGAGACTTCCAAGGCAGAATTTAAGAAGGCCCGCAAAATCCTGCTCGATCTGTACCATTATTATCTGGATAATACCGGAGATGTCATCAAAGAGTTTCCCAAGGATATGATCCTGAGTGATAAAAAACAGCTGGTGTGTGATTTCATAGCAGGTATGACCGACCGATTTGCTCTTATGATGTATGAAAAGAATTTTCTTCCGCAGCCGTGGCTGGTGTATTAACTGACTGTAAAGTGCGGTGTATAAGTTCTTTTTATTTAATATGCCTTGACAATGGCGCTAAGTCATTTTATAATTTATAAAAATTGATAGGAGGGTACAATGACAAAAGCTGATCTGGCTGACAAACTTTATGAAAAGATCGGTCTTCCTAAGAAAGAAGCAACCGCTATAGTAGAGATGTTGTTCGATACCATGAAAAACATTCTTTCTGAAGGGGAATCAATCAAGATTACCGGATTTGGTACCTTCCTTGTCAGGAAAAAAAGCGCTCGTAAAGGCCGGAACCCAAAGACCGGCACTGAGTTGGAGATAGAGCAGCGCAGGGTTGTTACCTTTAAGCCTAGTCTTCAGTTTAAAGAAATTGTTGAAAAGGTGTAAGGCCCGATGGGAGCTTCGCCTGTCAGGAAAATAAGCACTGATAAGCTATTTTATAAAATAGGCGAGATCAGTGAGATTGCCGGTATCGAAACGCATGTGCTGAGATACTGGGAATCTGAGTTTATATTTCTGAAACCACGCAAGAACAAGACAGGACAACGGGTATTTACCCGCAAAGATCTTGAGCTTGTACTGCAGATCAAAGACCTCCTTTACAATGAGAAATACACCATAGCCGGTGTTAAGCGGAAGTTTGGAGACAATACGCTGAAGAAAAATTCTGTTTCTATGCAGACTATTCACAGTGTCAAAAAAAAGCTGAAAGAAATTCTCGATATACTTAACACTGACAATACCCGTAACGAACCGGAAGCACCTCCGGAAAACGAGCAGACACGGCTTCTCCTGTAAAAAAGGCTTTCGTTTTATCTTGAAATCATATAGAATTACATCCGTTGTATTTAGTCATAAAATGAAAATATTCGGGGCGTAGCGCAGCCTGGTTAGCGCACTGGTCTGGGGGACCAGGGGTCGGAGGTTCAAATCCTCTCGCCCCGACCATTTTTATAAAATACTGTTTCTAATGAAAACAGGCAGTTAGCTGAATCAATTAAGCTGATTGCCTGTTTTTTTGTGCTTAAAAAGTGTTACTGGACTGTTACTGGCCTCATCAAAGCACCTGTTAGTTCTTACAGGTATGCAGACGGAGTAATTCAGGGTATAATTTATTATTCGATTTCAATCCAGTTACATTTCTAAAACGGGGAATTATGAAAAAAGGACATCTGTTTTTTGTTGTGCTGATGTTGATGGCTACAAGTGCGAGTGCGGAGTTGATTGATAGAAGTGGTGGATTAATTTATGACACTGATTTAAATGTAACATGGTTACAAGATGCTAATATGGGTGGCGAACGATCATGGCAAGATGCAGGTGACTGGGCAAGCTCATTAGTCTATCAAGGTTATAGCGATTGGAGGCTTCCTGTATCATCTATTTGTCGTGGGCATTCATGCTTTGAAAGTGAAATGGGGCAACTTTATTATAACGAGGGAATTACTGCTCAAGCTCCTGTCGATTTCCAGCTTAATTCCCCACCCAGTTTCAGTTTTATTCCCCACTTTTTCCGTGGTTAAATTATAGAACTCATCCGGTAATGATGTTTACCGGAATTGCTCTTATTTACTCTTTTTCCCGGCATTGCCATTTTGTCCTTTATTTATGTAAGATTCACCGGTCACGATATTTGGGATTTCTTGGTCACTTGCGGTGGGATTATGTATTGCACTTCGATATTTTCTTTTTTTAAAACAGCCTGAAACAGCGAATATCGAATATCGAACAAGGAATGTCGAATGATGAAGGGAATGTCAGAACCATACTTATTTTTCACGAACAAGATATCTTCACTGTATATAAAATGAAGACCTTTCACCACTCATATCACTCACGATATAAAAGGAACTACTCCATTAATTTCTGCGCAAGGCGGTGAAGTTCAGGGTTAGCAAGGGCAGATACTCTTTTTTTGACGGTGCGTGAGTAGTATTCTCGTTCAGTTTTTGTAAGCGGCAGGCCTTCAAGTTTCTTTTGAAAAAGCTCTTTTTGCTTGGGTGAAAAGAGCTGTGAAAGGGCAAACTCAAGAGACAGTTCTTCATGTCTTTCTTTTAGCAGGCGCGTTCTTTTGGCATCCTGTTCAAAATAGTTTTGGAATGTTGCTTTTACCCGGGAGGAATCAAGTACGGTATTCTCTAAAGGGAGATCTCTGTTACGTGCTAAGAGGCTTTTGAATTTTTGAAGATATGCCCGTTGTTCCTGAGACATACTTTTCTTCAGGTTGCCTGTCCAGGCAAAGGACAGATTGTAGAATTGATATAGCGCCAGTGAGAGTAAAAATAGTTTATTGAAAGTAAGCTTATCTTCTTCTTTTTTCAATTTACTTAAAACCTGGGCGTAATCAAAATTGTGCTTCTGTCCGGTATTTGCCAGTAATACCGGAAATCCCTCAAGTAAACGACCGTCCCTGCTTTCAACAACTGCCGCCAGTGTGGCGTTAGCATCTAATTCTTCGGTTATCTCCATAAGAGGGTAGCCGAGGCGATTTACATTATTTAATAGTTTCTTATTTAGCATAGAGATTATTCTTTCTTAAGAGGTCTAGGAAATGGTCTAGTTGCTTTATGATGCGATCTTCTGAAATATCATAACCAGCCATTTCACGAAAATGATTTTGCAGGTGCTCAATATTTATCGTACCCTTTTGAGCCTTTACCAACATCAGGCAATCATCAAAATCCACATTTGTTCCTCGAAAGAGCTTGCTGGTAATTAAATCGTATTCATTTAACACACCTACATAAATATGGGAAAACTCTTTCAGCAGTATATGCTGACCTTCTTCTAGTGGAGATCTCAAAAGTTCCGTTGTGTGTATTTTGTTGCCGGAGAATAAGTCATACCTGAACACATGACCCACTCTTTGCCACCCGGACGCCGTTTTTTGCTCATATCCCAACTTCTTTATAGTCTTAATCAGGTACTTATGCTCGGCCTCCACTGGTACCATAAAATCAACATCTTTAGTCGATGGTTTTATGCCCAGTAATGTTAATGCAGTTCCTCCGCAGGCTATGAGGTGTACCTTCCTTTTAAGGAAGCTGTTCCATTGCTGAAGCTCATCTAATAAAGTCTGTTTATCTATTCTATCTAACATAGTTGTATCTAATTATACAATAATATGTGCAAATTTATACAATTAATTGTATATAATCCTACAATCCATATTGTTTGGCTATTCTCTGCATGAGTTTCTGATAATCCTTCCTCAATTAGTAATTGGAGAGTTACAATAACCCATTAATGTGCATTGAAAATCAGCTCTTCAATGGAAATTCAACCTCTATTAAAAATCGATCACTTGCAATGGGATTTGCCGGTCACGATATTTGGGATTTACTGGAATCGAGGATGGTAAGACTGCTTGAAAAAAACTAGACTCCGAAACAAGCCTGTGTAGGCTTGACCCCGCGGATGACCCCGCGGAGAGATTTGCTACACAGTGCGTAGCATATTGAGTTGGAGTCAATGCGCCTACTGACGACAATTAAAATTCCAGAAAATTATTAACGGGAAAATACACTATTTACGTCTTAATAAAGGAGGCGTAAATGGTAACAGCTCACCCTGTTTTTTCAGCTTCTTATTTTCATTTAACAAATAAGTAAACTTCCTGCTTGATTGATACACGGCAGAGTCACCAATTTTAAAGTACTCTGTTACATCCACTGAAGAATGGAGACCGACACCACCCTTGACACCTTCGGATGTCTGTGCCTGTCTTTCTTTCTGAAGCAACCAACACAGAATATGGACAAACGCAAAACAAAACAGATAAAGTACTTGCCACGACTAGTAATTAGACAGAATAAAAAATATTTCTTATCTTTTCATGGGTTTTCTTTATAAAAAAGCGAAAATAAACGGCGGTGTAACCTCGGGCTCTTCCGTTCACCTAGAGCGTGAAGGAGAAAACCGTATCAAGAAAATCATTGCGTCAGTTGACCGTCTTCCCTGGACAATTAGTCTTCTTGAGATGGCCTGGGCCGCCGGACCGGTAACTTTGATCGCCGCAGTTGGAGGATACTATCTGGGATTCGGCAAGCTCCTGCCAAAAGCAAACCTCATTTTTTTTATCGGTTATACTGTTATCGCCGGTATAATCAGCGTTATCACGAAAATCCTCTACGGCACTTTCAGGAGCCGTCTGAACGAAAAGCGGCAGGCTGATATCAAGACTGTCATGAATCGCCTGCCAGACCTTATTCTCGCTGTCAGGAACCTCTCGTTTGAGTCTCTCTCGCCAGATATCAGAAGACTTGAGGCAGCATCCCTTGTGCTGAAAAAACGCGATTTCAGCCTGGAGTCTATCGGTGCGTTGATCGAGGATCTCACAGCTGATACGGTTCTTGCAAAGGCAGCGACACGCGTTGTGCTTTATCGCTAGGCAGGACTTCATTACCATGTCAATGATATTCTTGTAGAGAACAGAGAGAGGATTTATGCAGCTGCTTCAGCCTTGCATCAGACGGTACCTGAAGGAGCAAAGGCACTGCACAGCTTTTTCAACGGCTCAGCCTCAGTATTTCGTCAGGGTGTACCTCGTGAAAATGAGTTCATAGAACGCATTCTGGCTGCAATAGGTGAGGAAAACGAGGCTCTCATGACTCTGCAGGATGTAGAGGAAATGATCGTCCTTGCCTTTGAGCTAATGTGTGGACGGGCAATTCCTGCGCTCTACTTCAAATACAAGGGACGCTGGCGGATCGCAAATGCGACAGATGCACTTGAAAAAGCCCGAAGCGACTATCGTATTGCCAAGGCCATCGGCAACAGCCGCCTGAAGGCACTGGCAATGTTCCTTTCTGAAAATGACATTATTGAGCTGAGCGAAGCGTCAGGAATCAGGTCAACAGTATTACTGAATTCTTCACTGGATGGAATTAATAAACTGACAAAAAGTGTGATCAAAAACATTCAGGCATTATCAAGAAAACAGTTAAACATTGCCGTGTTGAGAGAAGAAATAGGCATTCTGCATCTGTCTCTGAAACTTTACACGTCTGTCAGGGAGGCATATGAACATCTGGGCCGGCAGCATGCAAACCTGATACTTGCAGGGAAAAACTGGGATAAATTGGTATCCATTTATCCCGATTCTGTCACAGCACTTCGTACAGGTAGAGGAAAGAGAGGCTTACGCATATTCGAACAGACAATACGCCTGGATGATAAGCAGATACTGGAGGTTGCAAAGGCCATTGCGCCACACCTGCGCGAAGTACGAATCAGACGCTCCGGGGCACGTGCTGATAATCAAAACACTAAAGAAGATAAAATCTTTACATTTGACTCAGCAAAACAGCTCGCCATTGAGATTACTCTCGCACTCGAACCCCATATTCATATAAGCCGTGCCAGCATCCAGCGTGCTGTTAATGGCACCAATGCCTCTTATCTGGGCAATCTCGTTACGTCAATGAGTGCAACTACCAAGACTGCCCTCGGTACAGCTGCTGTCGAGGAAATACAAAATGATATGGCAAGGCCTGCGGAACAACTGGCAATGGCTCTTGTAAGTATTTATCAGATCGATCTGGACGAGCAGGCCATCGGTTTTCTGCATGAAACTTACGGAGTCTGCCGGGAAAGACTTAAAATCATCTCAGCATCAACAACGCCATCAGCAATCACCTCATTCTGCAGGCTAAACCAGCGGCCTATACTTATTCCCAGACCAAGGCCATCATGGCTGCGAACTCTAAGACTTGCACGAACTATCCTGGATGAAAATAAATAAAGCAGGAATTATGACACTGCTCATAAATATTAAATTTACGTTTAAGAATTTATTGGCCCGGCAGTTCACCCTTCCCAGTTGAACGCAACTATCTCCACGGACTGATATACCTTAGCGTCTGTTTCATTGGCTTCAAGCAATTATTCCTCTCCAGAAATACAGTTAAATAGTGGGTGGTGTCAGAGCTCCATTCTTCAGTGGAAATAATAATTCTGGAGCCTTGACACCACCTGTAGTTTAAGGTGTAGACACGGCCCCACGGACGTGCATAAAGTCAGGGCACCCGCTAGGGGCGCCCCTACAATAATATATCGGGCACCTTGTTAAACCATATAGGGGCAGGGCTCGCCGCTGCCCTGTCTCGCCCTACCGCTAAACCCCGTGGCGCGCCGAAATGTTATAATTTATCATTCTGTTTAAAAGGGGAAAGAATTAATTGGAGAGTCTTTCGGAACTATCATGGTATGAAGAGAAAATTAAGAATTTAAAATGATTTCACGCCGTGTACAGTTGATACTGAGGATGAGTTGTTTCCAAATGGCATATTTGAATTTAATATTAGAAAATTAACTGAGTATATTAATTACAACCATGATGACTTCATTATTGAACAAGTCGAAGTAAACGGTTTTTTTAAGGATCATTCAAGCATTAATGAAGCTCATTTGAAATCTGTAGATATTTCAAAGCCTATAGTATTAGCGGAAATATCTCCCGGTAATTATAACGTGATTGATGGAAACCACAGGTTAGAAAAGGCAAGAAGGATGGGAGTTGAGAGTGTTAAGGCTTATAGATTAAATGTAGATGTTCACATAAGATTTCTTACAACTCAAAGGGCTTATATGTCTTATATTAAATATTGGAATAGCAAACTAGAAGATTGAATTTAGCAAAATCATGAGCCAAAACTAATGCCCTATCAGCCACCTTACACAATAACCTCAAAAATCCTGTCACTGGTTGCACAGATCAGTGAAGCGGTTGCAGGTGTTAATCTTGTTGAGATTCAAAATTCGCCTATGCTTCGCAGGCAAAACCGCATTAAAACTATAACCGGTACATTGGCAATTGAGGGCAATACGCTCAATTTAGATCAGGTATCGGCAATTATTGAGGGCAAGCCGGTTCGTGGTTCACAAAAAGAGATTGCCGAGGTGCGAGGGGCAATTAAAGCTTATGAAGCCTTGGCGCAGTATCAGGCGCATAGCATGGATGACTTACTGGGTGCGCATCAAAAAATGACCGAAGAAATTTTGCCGGATGCAGGGCGTTTTCGTATTAATAATGTCGGTGTGCATAAGGGAGGTAAGGTGATTCATGTTGCTCCACAGGCAGACCGTGTCAAAGCTTTAATGAAAGAATTATTGTGCTGGCTTAAACAGACGGATGATCATCCTTTAATCCGTAGTTGTGTGTTTCATTATGAGTTTGAATTTATTCATCCCTTTAGTGATGGTAATGGCAG
Source organism: Nitrospira sp. (assembly GCA_016784355.1). Classification (GTDB taxonomy): domain Bacteria; phylum Nitrospirota; class Thermodesulfovibrionia; order UBA6902; family UBA6902; genus JACNKH01. The sequence continues at coordinate 43,012 of JADHUV010000011.1, forward strand.
AATGGGTCGGCTGTGGCAGACATTGATATTAGGGCAATGGCGTGAGCTGTTTTATTCTTTGCCGATCGAAAATACCATCAAAAATAATCAAAAAGCCTATTACAGTGCACTAGTAAGTGCTGATGATAACGCAGACAGTACTGTGTTTATCGAATTTATGCTTCGTATTATTTTAGCAAGTATCGAGACAAGCGACCCAGTAACCGACCCAGTAACCGACCCAGTTGGAAAACTATTATCTGTAATGGGGGATGGTTATTTAAGCAGTGCCCAAATAATGGCGAAAGTCGGTTTATCTCATAAACCCACATTTAGAAAGAACTACTTGTTACCAGCTTTAAAACAGGGCGTAATCAGTATGAGTTACCCCGACATACCCAATAGCCCAAAACAAAAATATAAAAAGAAACTCAATACATAATCTCCTCCGTAGGCCTAACCCCATGATTAGTGTCCACTTTTCGTGGCTAATTCCATTGATTCATACAACTCTATCTAATGACTACTTTCATTCTAAATGTAGGTATAGTACAATTAAAAAATATACGGTTAACTTACTAAAACAAAGGAGAGATTTATGGCTAAAGGAACCGATTCTCAAAAATCAGAGAAGAAAAAACCAGGAAAATCTTTAAAAGAAAAGCGCAATGCGAAAAAAGAGAAGAAATCCACTAAGGGTTAGATTTAATTGTTTAATCAATCGAGATTTAAAACTTGATATCAGACCTCAGAGGGTATCCGCATATGAGTCCGTGGGGGTATCCGTGGGGTCCATCATGTACACTTTATAAAAAGTCCGCAAATTAATGATTTGATTTGAATTAATACTTGTATCGCCCCTCCTGAAATGCTCCAGATGAAATATTAGAGTTTAAAATAATCTGGAGGAGGTGCGCTGTTCAGTAAGTTGCTTCTGCTCATTCTACAAATTCTCCATTTATAATCTGCCAAAATATCTGCATTATCAAATCGATTGATTCGGTCTGAATTTAACTCTCTTGTTGAAGTGGACAATAAATTTCAGGCAACACTATTGAGATTGTGACATGGCACAAAAAAGTATTGTATGACACTGTGCAACCTCTAAAGTATGAATTTTAGTTCCTCTTTAAATTAAACAGTTAACTCTTGGCATCAAAATTGCTAAACGTATAATTCTGGTAAGTGGCATAGTGCTACTAATCACTTAACTTACAGTCAGATTGTAAGTGCATTTTTTAATTAGAGGAGGGGTAATGAAAAAGGTAGCAATTTTAGCAGGTATGATGGTGATGATTCTGGGGTTTTCTATGCAGGCTCATTCTAGTTTAAGTGTAGTTGGACAGGGTACGTCTGCTGATGGCACGTACAGTCTTATCTATGACACAGACCTCAATGTTACATGGTATGATTTCACGAGGAATGCCAACAGTTGGCAATCTCAGATGAACTGGGCAGATGCATTGACGGTTACTTTTGGCAACAGTAACTTTGATAACTGGCGCCTGCCGACAATAATAGACAACGGCGCGCCAGGTACTGCTTATGACGGTTCAAGACCGAAGGGCTACAATGTAACGAACAGTGATATGGGACATTTGTTTTATGAGGAACTGGGAAATACAGGTAGGTATGACACAAATGCTGTCGTTGAACCGTTTTATGGCTTAAGTAACAAAGGGCCTTTTGGGAGCCTGTTAACTAAACCATACTGGACAAATACATTACTTGCAGCAAATACATCTAATGCCTGGAACTTTACTTTCAGCACTGGCGAACAGTCCTATGCAGGTAAAAGCGGCTCTCGACACGCTATAGCACTTCATGAAGGCAATATTGCTTCTGCTATTACTGTTGTCCCGGAACCGATAAGTTCAACTCTTTTTATCGTTGGTGGAGCAATTATGGGGTTAAGACAGTTTAGGAAAAAAACTAAGAATTATTAAGGAGCATAATAGTTGATTTCTAAAGGGGCAGGGTCAGTAATGGCTCTGCCCTCTTTTATTTGTTGAATCTGGCAATCGGCAATCAGGACGGTTAATCGCTAATAGTTTCAGCCTTGACAATCTCCCTTTTTAAGCTAATATTCAATAAAGCGACTGCACTATGTTTAATGTTGAGATGTGTTGAATTAAAATTAAAGAATATGAACAATAATAAGAGAATGATGTTGAGTGTCTCCGAATATGAGTGATGCATTACGTATGAAAGTGAGAAATTTTATGAAAAATAAATTGGTATTTTTCCTTTTAATCATTCTACTGTTCCATACCTCTAATGCATCAGCTGAGAAAACCATATTGGCCGGAGGCTGTTTCTGGTGCATGGAGTCGGATTTTGAGAAACTTCAGGGTGTAACCGATGTGATTTCCGGGTTTACGGGCGGGACTGTAGAAAACCCGACTTATTATGGTAATCACAAAGGCCACTATGAGGCGGTTGAAATAACTTATGATCCTTCAAAGGTCAGTTACAAAGAGTTGTTAGAGCATTACTGGGTGAACATTGATCCATTTGATGATAGAGGGCAGTTCTGTGATAAAGGCCCAAGTTATTTAAGTGCTATTTTTGTGGCGAATGAACTTGAAAAAAAACTTGCTGAAGAATCCAGGCATGAGGTTGTTGCGCAGTTCCCTGAGAAAAAAGTCGTAACCCCAATTTTAAATGCTTCAATTTTTTACCCTATTAAGGGCGATGAAATTCATCATCAGGATTTTTATAAAAAAAGTCCTGTTCGCTACAAAGTATATCGCTGGAACTGCGGCCGTGATAAACGATTAAAAGAGATTTGGGGAGACAGGGCGACGCACTAACCTGTTTTAGTTATTAGATTTAAGGCGTTAGCAGGATTAAATAAAGTTCTTGTTACGTTTTTCATCATTAATGGTATAATGGACATATAAAACCTGTAGGGGGCGATTGGTCTCGACGGGGGATGTGAGGTTCAAGTTGCATGCCGTGGAGCTGTCACCACGTAAATACAACAGCAAAACACACAAAAGCCAACAACGAACTGGCACTCGCAGCTTAATTAAGCCGCGCGCTTTTCCGGGAAGCCTGCTACCGGAGTAAAGCGTCACAAGTAGGCTGGCCTGAAGAAGACTGATCCCGTTCTTCGGGTAAGATCAAGGGGAATTGGATCTGCAATAGCCATTCGGCCCGCGCTTGCAGATCTGAAATTAAACGGCTGAATAAGCATGTAGACGCTTGAAAGTAGCACTTCCGGACCCGGGTTCGATTCCCGGCGCCTCCACCAATTTTACTCAGGCAAACCGATCCTGTTGCCGAGCCCGGCATGTAGAAGCAGTTTTATCTAGCAATAAATTAGCAAGTTACAGTGATCCATCCATGCTTTTAGACGAGTAATTCAGCCATATTTGGCTGTATATTGCAATCTCGGCCACTATGCGGAACGGATCATCTCCAACCAATAACCTAAAAGTGCAGAAATGGCATTTTTGCAAAATAGGTTGACAAGTATCTCTCATATTCGTATATTATACAGAAATAACATTACAGCATATTGTAAGGTGATTAAATGAAGATGAAAATAAAAAAACTGGCAACCGTGCAGATGGGATATTCGTTCAGGTCACGTCTCGAAGCCTCTGAAGGTGGCGGAGTTGCAGTTATTCAGATGAAGGATCTTCTGGATGACAACACGGTGGGCTGTGATGGTCTGGTCAGAATCAACATGGAGGCCATGAAAGATCACCACCTTGCGCAAAGAGGTGATCTGGTATTCAGGTCTCGCGGGCATGTGACCACGGCAGCGGTTCTTCTTGAGGATCCGGGCAAGGCCGTTGTCGCCGCTCCTTTATTAAGGATAAGGGTGACCAAGCCGGACAAGGTTTTGCCCGAGTATCTGAACTGGTACATCAGCCAGCGGGATGCGCAGATTTTTTTGACCAGCCGGGCTAAAGGGACGTTTCAGAAAATGATCAGCAAGCAGGCCATTGAAGATCTGGAGGTGGCACTGCCAAGTCTGGATAAACAGAAAAACATCGTAGAGCTGGCCACGCTGTCTGCTCGTGAACAAACCCTGCTTCACACGCTGGCTGATAAGCGGGAACAATACATTTCAACAGTACTAATGCAGTTTGCCAGGGGAGGAAAAGCATGAACCACGAAAAACACGAAAGGCACGAAAAAATACTTTTCAGGGATGAATGTTACCAGATTCAGGGGGCGATTTTTGAAGTGTACCGTGAAATGGGTTGCGGATTTCTCGAAGCGGTTTATCAGGAATGCCTGGAAAAAGAACTGAAGCGAATTGACATCCCATTTGTTTCTCAGCAAGAATTACAGTTACTTTACAAAGGAGATTCCCTAAAACAAACCTACAAACCGGATTTGATTTGTTATGGCAAAATTATCATTGAACTGAAAGCGGTTAAGGAAGTTGCGCCAGAACACAAAGCGCAGGTGATTAACTATTTGAAAGCAACCGGGATGAAACTTGGATTGCTCGTCAGCTTTGGAACATATCCGAAAGCATCAATCACACGATTGGCTCTTTAACGTTTCGTGTCTTTCGTGCCTTTCGTGGTTAAAAATAATGGAGAATTATTATGAATAAGATTGATCAGAAAGACATCAACAACGCGGCATGGGCGGCGTGCGACACCTTCCGGGGCGTTGTTGATCCGGCGCAGTACAAAGACTACATCCTCGTGATGCTGTTTTTGAAATATATCTCTGATGTCTGGCAGGACCACTACGAAGAGTATCAAAAGCAGTATGGCGATGATGATGTACGTATCCGCCGCAAGCTCGAGCGTGAACGTTTTGTTCTCCCGGTGGTGAAACTCACCGAAAAGAATGACGAAACTGGTGAAGAAACGGTTCTGGATGAATTCCCCGCCACCTATTACAGCCTCTATGAGCGCCGGTCCGCCGCCAACATCGGTGAGCTGATCAATATCGTGTTCGAACACATTGAAGAGAGCAACAAGAGCAAACTCGAAGGGGTCTTCCGTAATATCGACTTTAACAGCGAGGCCAACCTCGGGCGGACGAAGGATCGGAATAAACGCCTCAAAACGTTGCTGGAAGACTTCAACAAGCAACAGCTCAGCATGAAACCCAGCCTCGTTTCCGAGGATGTCATCGGGAACACCTACATCTACCTGATTGAGCGCTTCGCCTCAGACTCTGGAAAGAAGGCCGGAGAGTTCTTTACCCCGTTGAAGGTGACCGAGCTGGTGGCCAAGCTGGCAGGCCCCAAACCGGGCGATCGCATCTGTGACCCGGCCTGCGGATCGGGCGGCCTTTTGGTTCAGGCTGCTGCTGAAGTCGCTAAGCAAGCGGGGAACGATGTACAGGCAGGTCGCAACTTTGCCCTCTTCGGACAGGAGTCCAACGGTAGCACCTGGGCGCTCTGCCGCATGAACATGTTCCTGCACAGCTTCGACAGCGCCCGAGTGGAGTGGTGCGACACCTTGAATAGTCCGCTGCTGGTGGAAAATGACCGGCTCATGAAATTCAACTGCGTGGTGGCCAATCCGCCGTTCTCGCTGGATAAATGGGGTGCGGAAAGCGCTGAGAGCGATCAGTACAACCGCTTCTGGCGCGGGGTGCCGCCCAAGAGCAAAGGCGACTGGGCTTTTATTAGCCACATGGTGGAAACCGCCCTTGAAAAGCAGGGCCGTGTCGCCGTGGTGGTGCCTCATGGCGTTCTATTCCGGGGTGCTGCTGAAGGGCGTATCCGGGAAAAAATGATTGAAGAAAATCTGCTGGATGCTGTCATCGGCCTGCCGGGCAACTTGTTCCCGACCACCAACATACCGGTGGCGATTCTGGTTTTTGACCGCTCCCGTGAAAAAGGCGGAGCCCGTGAAGAATGTAAAAACGTCTTCTTTGTCGATGCCAGCCGGGAGTTTGTGTCCGGGAAAAATATGAACACCCTCTCGGAAGCGCATATCGGCAAGATCATGAAGACCTACGCCGCCCGTGCTGAAGAGGAAAAGTACGCCCATGTGGCCGACCTCAAAGAGATCAAGGAAAACGACTTCAACCTCAATATCCCCCGCTATGTGGACACCTTTGAAGAGGAAGAGGAAATCGACATCGATGCGGTGCAGGTGGAAATTGACGATCTGGAAAAAGAGCTTGTGGAAGTCCGCAAGCAGATGGCGGAAAAGCTTCAACAGATTAATCGGGGGGATGCATAATGGATCACAATACAATTACTAAGCTCACGAGTTCATTTGATGCCCTTGCTCATCAGATTCCTGATGAGGAAACGGAATTTTGGTATGCACGAGAGATTATGGTAGCTCTTGGGTATGACCGCTGGGAAAACTTCAGTAAAGTCATTCTCAAAGCATCCATTGCTTGTGAGACCGCAGGTGGGGTGGTTGCCAACCATTTTCGTGGCGTCACGAAAATGGTCCAAATTGGCTCCGGGGCCGAGCGACCTGTTGATGACATCATTCTCACCCGTTACGCCTGTTATCTGATCGCTCAAAACGGTGATCCTCGTAAAGAAGCGATTGCATTCGCTCAGACCTATTTCGCGGTACAGACCCGCAAGCAGGAGCTGATTGAGGAGCGACTGCGTCTTCAAGAACGTCTTCAGGCAAGACAAAAACTCACCGAGTCGGAAACCGAACTCTCCCGCAACATCTACGAGCGTGGCGTGGATGATCAAGGGTTTGGTCGAATCCGTTCCAAAGGAGATGCCGCCCTATTTGGCGGAAACTCCACCGCTCAGATGAAAAACAAGCTGGCCATGCCGTCAAATCGGCCACTTGCCGACTTTCTGCCGACCGTGACCATTGCCGCCAAAAATCTGGCGGCTGAAATCACCAATCACAATGTCCGTCAAAATGACTTGCAGGGCGAGCCTTCTATCACGGGAGAACATGTTCAAAACAACACCAGTGTCCGTAATATGCTGAGAGAACGTGGCATTAAGCCCGAAGAACTGCCGCCCGAGGAGGACATCAAAAAACTGGAACGGCGGGTGAAATCTGCTGAGAAAAAGCTGATTAAGGGCTCTGAGCTTCCGAAGGGAGGCAACCAATGAAGGGTGAAGTTGGAAGTTTGAAGGGTGAAAGGAAAAGTGATTTGCCGGAACGGTCGTTTGAGTTTGCTAAGCGGATTGTTTTACTGTGTCAGGCTTTGGATGAAAAACCGGGGGTTAGTCGAACTTTGGCAAATCAATTGTTAAGATCAGGGACTTCGGTCGGAGCAAATATTGAAGAAGGACAGGCCTCGCAAAGTGAAGCCGATTTTGTCTCCAAATACAGCATTGCCTGTAAAGAAGCCCGTGAAACACATTATTGGTTGAGACTTTTATGTGCAACCGGAATTGTTGAAGAAAACAAGCTTGCTGAATTAACTGATGAGTGTAATCAAATCATTGCTATTCTGACCACGATTATTAAGAAGATGAAGGAGCGGAAATGAAGTTTGAAGTTAGAAATGTGAAGAGTGAAATGAAGTTGAAGAGAGAAGTTCGAAGTTTGAAAATAACGAGATGAAGCCAGACTATATTTCATTTTACCCTTCAAACTTCACCATTCACACTTTTTCCCGGGAGATTCAGCGATGAATAAAACACTTCAAGTTCCAAACGGCTGGAAGTCATCCAAAATAAAGGATGCTGCTCAGGTAAACCCTCGTTCATATTTTGTTGATGATGACACCTTGGTGACATTTCTTCCAATGAATGCTGTATCTGAGTCAGGCATTATTCATGGTGCTGAGACTCGAAAAGCTGTTGATGTAAAGACGGGGTTTACATCTTTTGAAACCGGCGATGTCTTGGTAGCTAAAATCACTCCATGTTTTGAGAATTATAAAGGCTGCCTATGCACAGAGCTAAAAAATAATCGTGGATTTGGCAGTACCGAATTTCATGTTCTTCGCCCAAAGAAGAATATAACGGGCGAGTATCTACATATCCTCACGAGAACGCACCATTTTAGGGGAACAGGCGAGCTAAACATGACAGGTACAGCTGGCCAGAAACGTGTTCCTACAATTTTTTTGAAGAACTATGATTTTCAGCTTCCTACGCTCCCAGAACAAAAGGCCATTGGCGATCTGCTGTCCACCTGGGATGAGGCCATCGAGAAAACCGAACGGCTGATTCAGGCGAAGGAACGGCAATTAAGGCAGATGTCGAGATGGCTGCTATTTGGTCACAAAAGATTGGGTAATCAAAAAACTGAATCGGCTGATGGTCATTTCTTTAAATACCCATCTGACTGGGCGTTGGTCAAAATTGGAAAAGTTGCAAAGGAAGTTTCTGCACGCAACGGGGAGTCCGAAGAGACTGTACTGTCATGCTCAAAATATGACGGGTTTGTTAATTCGCTGGACTACTTCGGAAAACAAGTCTTCAGCAGTGATACATCCAACTACAAGGTCGTTAAAAAAGGACAATTCGGCTATCCATCAAATCATGTTGAAGAGGGTTCAATAGGCCTTCTTGAACACTGCGAAAAAGGCATTGTCAGTCCGATCTATGTTGTGTTTGAAGCCTCGAGAGAAAAGGTACATTCACCTTATTTGTACAAGCTGCTTAAGACGGATATTTATCGACACATTTTCCAAGTCAGCACAAGTTCATCGGTTGACCGCCGAGGCAGTCTTCGCTGGGGTGACTTTTCTAAAATAAAAGTTCTGATTCCGTCGCTTGAGGAACAACAGGAAATCTCCGAGACACTGGCTTCTGCTCGGCACGAAATCGACCTGCTGAAGCAGCTCGCAGATAAATACAAAACCCAGAAACGCGGCCTGATGCAGCGCCTCTTAACAGGTGATTGGAGAATCAAGTTCGATGTCATAAAAACCTTTGAGGAGACCGATAAATGAAGTGTGAAGTTAGAAATGTGAAGAGTGAAAATTTTCAAACTTCGAACTTCCTTCTTCACACTTTTTTAGGCGAATGGCGGGTAAAACCGGAAATCGTTAACCAATACATGGAGGCGTAATCATGGCTAAAGGTAAAAATCAGCACGTTGTAAAACATCCCGATGGCTGGGCGGTCAAGGGCGCAGGTAACAGCAAAGCGACCAAAGTTACCCGCACACAGGCACAGGCCATTGATAAGGCGGAGAACATCGCCAGAAACCAGAAGTCGGACACCAAGATTCATGGCGAGAACGGGAAGATCCGGGCTGGCAACAGCTACGGAAATGACCCGTGCCCTCCTAAGGATAAAAAATAAGGAGTGGAATTGATGAATATTGAAATTCACAACTGCAACAATATTGACACAGCAACTATTTCGATTGCTGGAAGTAAGCTGAATATCAAGTTTGCGCCGAATGGGACAGGCAAAAGCACCATTGCAAAGGCGGTGTTGCTCGGAGTGAAAGGAGAACAAAACCTGCTGAACGAAGAACTCATGCCGTTCAAACTCAGAAAAGAAAACCTGGATAATAAGCAGCCGGAGGTCAAGGGTGCTGAAGCGCTTAAAAGCATCATGTGCTTCGACGAGAAGTATGTCAGTCAATTTGTTTACAAGCCGGACGAACTCCTCAGCAACAGTTTCGATATCTTCATCAGAACCGATTCCTACAAACAGCGAGAACAGGAAATAGAGGAGCTGGTCAGCAATATCAAGCAGCTGTTTTCCGTGAATCAGGAACTGGACGCGTTGATCAACACGCTCAAGGAAATGGGGAACGCCTTTAAAACAACAAAAACCGGCTTATCCAAATCGTCTGCCGGCATGAAGGGGTTGTCAGCCGGCAACAAAATTAAGCATGTTCCCGCTGGGCTGGAATCTTATACACCGTTTATTCAGAGCCAAAACAGTGTGGGCTGGATCGAGTGGCAAACCAAGGGTTGCGAGTTTGCCGACCTATCGGATAATTGCCCCTTCTGTACCTCACATACAGCCGACAAAAAGGATCAGATCAAAAAGGTCGGTCAGGAATACGACAAGAACACCATCAAAAACCTGATTGCCCTAATTGGCATCATCGAAAAATTAGGGGACTATTTCTCTGATAATGCCAAAAATACACTGACAACAATCACAACCTTGAAGGAGGGGCTTGAAAAAGAGCATGAGTCATTTCTTGCCACGGTAAAAAAACGGATTGATGACTTTACCGAAAAGCTTGAAAAGCTCAAAACGCTTTCCGCGTTTCAGTTCAAGGACGGGGAAAAAGTCGTCGAGAAACTGCCAGCATACAAGCTGGACTTGCAGTTCTTTCCAGAGCTTGAATCAAAGAATATGCAGGACGCCATCGCCCCGATAAATACTTCAATTGATAAGGTAATTGAACAGGCTGGTCAACTGCAAGGGAAGATTAATCAGCAGCGCCGCGAGATGAAGAAAACCATTGAGCTTCATCAGAAAGACATCAATGAATTTCTAGCCTATGCCGGATACCGCTATGCCGTTGAGATTGCCGGTGATGGCGAACAGGCCCAGTTAAAACTTCGGCATATCGATCACGAAGAGCACCTCAGCTTCGGGGAACGGAACGCATTTGCGATCGTGCTATTTATGTACGAATGTCTCTCTAAAAAGCCGGATTTAATCATTCTGGATGACCCGATTTCTTCATTCGATAAGAATAAAAAATACGCCATTCTTGAGATGTTGTTTCGGCGTGATGCAGAATCATGCCTCAAAAATAAAACGGTGCTAATGCTTACCCATGACGTTGAACCCATCATTGATACTGTCAAAGTACTCTATAGAAAGTTCGACAACCAAACCACCTCAGTATCATTTCTCAAGCTTAATGCGGGCGTCATTGAGGAGTTGCCCATACAAAAAAATGATGTGAAGACCTTTGCGGAGATTTGCAGTAATGCACTTGGGTCAAGCAAGGATGATATCATCAAGTTAATCTATATGCGGCGGCGTTTTGAGATCGCTGATGACAAAGGTGATGCCTATCAGGTGCTTTCTAATCTGCTACACAAGGGTAACGACAAGGCTCGCGGGATTGACACCCGAGAGCCGAAAGATGCTGCGGGCAATTACCCTGAAATGGATCAGACGAAGTTTGATGATGGGTGTACTGAAATATCCAGTCACCTTACGGGGTTTTCTTATAGTGAACTTTTAGGCCGCATTTGCAATGTCACTGAGATGAGGACTGTTTATGCGGCATGCACAAATGGGTACGAAAAACTCCAAGTATGTCGACTTATTGATCATGAAGAAAATGACGCTGTCATCGAAAAGTTTATTAAACAGACATATCACATTGAAAACGAATTCATCTGCCAGCTTGATCCCGCTAAATTCGACACCATTCCAGAATACGTTGTTGCCGAGTGCGATAAAATCGTTGCTGGAGTTTCGCCATGACCGTCGAATCCCAAAACATCGAATGGAAACAATCCTGGCATGATGACTACCTGAAATGGATCTGCGGTTTTGCCAATGCGCAGGGCGGGCGGATTTTCATCGGCAAGGATGATGTAGGAAACGTCACTTGCCTGAAAAACGCCAAGAAGCTGCTGGAAGACCTGCCGAACAAGATCCGCGATCAGTTGGGGCTGATGCCGCATATCAATTTACTCGAAGAAGACGGTAAAGCCTATCTGGAAATCATCGTCGAGGCTTCGACGGTGCCCATTTCTCTGCGCGGTTCCTACTACTGGCGTTCCGGCTCAGTGAAGCAGGAACTGAAAGGCCATGCCCTGACCGAGTATCTATTGAAAAAAATGGGCATGACCTGGGATCAAGTGATTCAGGAAAGAGCCACGCTGGATGACATCGACGACACAACCATTGAGCTGTTTAAAAAGGAAGCGGTCACGGCGGGTCGTTTGCCGGATATTTCAGGGCTTTCTACTAAAGAGCTGTTGAGGAAACTGCACCTGTTGACTGACGAAGGCCTCACAAATGCGGCGGTGGTGCTGTTCGGCAAGGACCCGGGCGCGTTTTATCCCAACCTGTTTGTAAAGATTGGCCGCTTTGGCCTCAATATGGTGGATATGCGCTTTCAGGAGGTGTGCGAGGGCAATCTTTTCCAACTCCTTCGCAGTGTGATGGAGCAACTGGAACGAAAGTTCTTAATTAAGCCGATACGCTTTGAAGGGCTGCGCCGCATTGAAGAGCTGGAATATCCGGTTCCCGCATTACGTGAAATGCTGCTCAATGCGCTGGTGCATCGCAATTATATGGGAAGCATGACGCAACTCCGCGTCATGGATGACCGGCTTTCTCTTTGGAATGCCGGAACCCTGCCGCTCGAATTAACCGTCGAAAAGCTGTTTCAGACGCACCGATCCATTCCCCGTAATCCGCTCATTGCAGAGGTCTGTTATCGTGTGGGCTTAATCGACTCTTGGGGACGTGGAATCGAAAAGATCACCGATGCCTGCAAAGCAGCTAGCTTGCCTGAACCGATCATTGAAGAAAACTCCGGCGGGATTGCGGTTGAGTTGCTGAAAGAACCGGCTTCCGAAAAAGCTGTTTCGGAAGGCAGTGGGAATGATTTCGGGACGATTTCGGAAAGAATTCGGAAAGAATTCGGAAGCGAACCTGCTAAAGCTTTTGAGATTATCCGTCAGCACCCGGAGTTCACAGCCGAACAGATTGCTGAAAAGTTAAATAAAACACCAAGAACGATAGAAAACTATATGGCTAAATTGAAGAAGGCTGGCGTCATCATAAGAAGAGGGCCAAAGCTGGGTGGCTATTGGGAGGTGAAAGAATAATTATGTGTGAATTTGCAACAAACGAAAAACGGACGTCTCAAATCCCGGCTTTGCAGCTTTTGATTGGCTTGGGATTTGAATTTTTGACACCGGCTGAAGCACTCCGCGAAAGGCAGGATCGAACATCCAATGTCTTGTTGGAAAGTATTCTTCGCAACCAGCTCAAAGAGATAAACCGCATTCGCTACAAAAACAGTGAGTATCTCTTCAGCGAGGAGAATGTGCAGTCAGCCATCCAAAAGCTGAAAAACATCAAATACGACGGACTGCTTAAGACCAACGAGGCTATTTACGATCTGATCACTCTCGGTACGGCCATGGAACAGACCATTGAGGGTGACTCAAAAAGCTTCAATATGAACTATATCGACTGGCGTAATTCCGGTCGGAACAAGTTTCATGTGACGGTCGAATACACTGTTGAACGTTCACGATCAACGGAAACCGCCCGTCCAGACATCGTTCTCTTTGTTAATGGTATTCCGTTTTGCGTGATTGAGTGTAAAGCGCTGCAGATTGAAGTTGAACAGGCTGTTTCGCAGTCGATCAGAAATCAGAATGATGACTATATCCCGAAGCTCTTCATCTACAGTCAGATGGTGCTGGCTCTGAATAAAAACAGCGCCATGTACGCAACAACGGGAACCGCTGCAAAATTCTGGGGGGTATGGAAAGAGTCGGGTTTAACAACAGAAGATTTAACCACGAAAGACACGAAAAGCACGAAAGTTAAAGAGCTGGAAAAGCTGGTTCAGGAGTCTTTGCAGCATGAAGTTAATCCAGAAACATTTTTCGTGTCGTTCGTGCCTTTCGTGGTTGAAAAAAAATCGCGGCTGGTCACCGAACAGGACATCGCGCTGTATGCCCTCTGCCGTCCTGAAAGATTATTGGAGCTTGCCTGGAAATTTACGGTATTTGATGGGGGAATCAAAAAGATTGCCCGTTACCAGCAATATTTCGTTATCAAGTCTACCCTTCAGCGGGTAAAGCATTTTGACAGCACCGATTCACGTAAAGGCGGTGTGATCTGGCACACTCAGGGTTCTGGAAAATCCCTGACTATGGTAATGCTGGCCCGTAACCTGGCCTTAGATCCTGAAATTTTAAATCCTCGAATTGTTCTGGTAACAGACCGCGACGATCTGGATAAGCAGCTGGGGAACACCTTCGCCGCCTGTGGCCTTGAGGCGAACCGTGCGACATCGGGGAGAAACCTGCTGGAACTGGTTGCTGAAAAGAAATCGGGGATTATCACAACCCTCATTCATAAGTTCGACAAGGCTTACGCGGTAAAAAAATATCAGGATGAATCTCCTGACATTTTCATTCTGGTGGATGAAAGCCACCGTACCCAGTTCGGGTCCTTTTCCGCTCGGATGAGACAGATGTTTCCCCATGCCTGTTATTTGGGATTTACCGGCACGCCGCTTTTAAAGAAGGAAAAGAACAACTTTACCAAATTCGGTGAACTGGTGGAACCCCATTATTCCATTACACAGGCCGTTGAAGACGGCGCGGTGGTTCCGCTTCTGTATGAGGGACGGCATGTAGAGATGACCCAAAACAGAGAAGCAGTTGATCTGTGGTTTGAGAGGCACACACAGGGGTTGACCAGGGAACAGCAGGCAGACCTGAAACGGAAATATGCACGAGCGGAAATGCTGAACAAAGCCGATCAGGTCATCTACATGAGAGCTTTTGACATCAGCGAGCACTTTCGCTCGAACTGGCAGGGAACGGGATTCAAGGCCCAGCTGGTGGCCCCGAATAAAGCATCTGCGCTCAAGTATAATGCGTACCTGAATGAGATTGGTATTGTCAGTTCCGAGGTTGTTATCTCGCCGCCGGATATGCGTGAAGGCTATGAAGAAACCGACGACGAGACAACAGACGAGGTCGTAAAATTTTGGCAGAAAATGATGAAGCGTTATGGTAGTGAAGACGAATATACCAAGCAGCTCATCAACCAGTTTAAACACGGCAGCGAACCTGAAATCCTTATTGTCGTTGATAAGCTGCTTACGGGTTTTGACGCCCCGCGCAATGCGGTCCTCTATTTGTGCCGGATGTTAAGAGAGCACACGCTGCTTCAGGCAATTGCGAGGGTTAATCGTCTTCATGAAGGCAAGGAGTTCGGTTTTATCGTCGACTATGCAAGCGTCCTCGGTGAGCTGGACAAAGCGCTTACCATGTACAGCGCATTTGAAGGGTTCGATGAATCCGATCTGGTCGGCACTTTGACATCCATTAACAGTGAAATCGAAAAACTGCCCACCCGGTATTCCGATCTTTGGGATCTATTCAAAACGGTGAAGCATTCTTACGACGAAGAAGCCTATGAAATGCTGCTTGCCGATGACGAGCTCCGGGAAGAGTTTTACGGCCGCCTTTCGGAATTCGGGAAAACCCTTGGCATCGCACTCTCTTCCGAGAAATTTCTGACCGAAACCGACGAAAAAACGTTGATCAGATACAAGGCGGACCTCCGGAAGTTCCAGTCGCTTAAAGCATCTGTCAAGCTCCGGTATGCAGAAGCCATTGATTACCGGGATTATGAGCCAAAAATCAAAAAGTTGCTGGATACTCACATTCAGGCCAACGAAGTTGTTCAGCTGAATGAGCCGGTAAATATCTTTGACGACAAAATGTTTAATCAGGTCAAAGAGGAGCAAGGCGTCTACCAGACCAAAAAAACAACAGCTTCAAAGGCTGATACGATTGCGCACTCCACGAAGAAAGTCATCACCGAAAAGATGGATGAAGACCCTGCGTTTTACGAGAAGTTCTCAAAGCTGATCCAGCAGGCGATTGAAGATTTCAGGGCTAAGAGGATATCCGATCTGGATTATTTGAACAAAGTCGTCGATATCCGCAACAAGGTTGTCGGCAAGGTACATGATGACATACCGGATAAGCTTTCCGGGAATGAAGATGCCATGGCCTATTTCGGGGTGCTTAAGCCTTTCCTTGAAAAGCACGAATTAGGTGAAGAAGACCTTGAATCAGCTGCGGCTGATACGGCAATTGCTATTCATGGCATATTGGAAAAACACAAGAAGGTTCACTTCTGGGATGATGAAGACGCTCAGAAACAGGCGGTTAATGAGATTGACGATTACCTCTATGATGAGCTCAAGACGAATAGAGGGATCGAACTGTCGCTTGATCAAATGGATGACATCATCGAGAAGGTGTTGCAGGTGGCAAAGTTTAGAAGTTTGAAGGGTAAAGTTTGAAGAGTGAAATGAAAGATATCTGTGTAAATCCGTGTGTATCTGTGGTTGTCAAAGATATTCGTGATCATTCGTGTCTATTCGTGGTTAAATATGGTTCTAAGCTGATTGTTTGTCAGTTGATTCACTGTGACAGAAAAACGATGGAAATTGCTGTGCATCCTGACAGCACGGTTATCGTCAAGGCACCCGCGCAGTCCGACATCACATTGATCGAAAAGAAAATAATAAAACGGGCTCGTTGGATTCTCAGGCAGCTGAATTATTTCAAGCAGTTTAATCCAAAGACGCCTAATCGCTGTTACGTGAACGGCGAGACCCACTTGTACATTGGAAAGCAATACCGCTTGAAGTTAGCCGAAGGAGCGGAAAACTCAGTGAAATTGTCTCGTGGCTTTTTTCATATCACTTGCCGGAACGAACCGACTCCAAGTGCTACCAAGAAGCTATTGAACCAATGGTATTCGGAAAAGGCACAACTTCAATTTGCAGAAAGCATGGATCGGTGCTGGCAGAAATTCAATGGCCTCGGCATTGATCAGCCAAAACTCTCCATCAAGCGAATGCAAAAAAGATGGGGCAGCCTTTCAGATAAAGGCACAGTAACCCTCAATACAGACCTGATAAGAGCGCCTAAAGAATGCATTGACTATGTTGTTACGCATGAGCTGTGTCACCTGAAATACCATGATCATAGCCCAGAGTTTTATAAGCTGCTCGACTCTGTTATCCCGGGCTGGGAAAAGATAAAACACAAACTCGAACTCAGTATGGTGTGATCATGAAAAGGAATATTTTAATACATGTAGAATGGGGAGCAGCTCTATGAACATTCAAGACGCAGCCATAAAGATATTGAAGGACGCTGGAAAGCCTCTCCATGCTAAAGAAATCACCGAGCGGATTATAGAAGCTGGTTTGTGGTCAAGCGATGGCAAAACGCCGGAGGCCACTGTCAGTGCCCGCCTGTATTCTGACATCGAAAACCAACGGGAGGCAACTGTCAAAAAATACTTGACAGTTCGTCAGGAAAGGAACCGCAAGGCCAATCGTAACCTGGATTGTCACAGTTCGGATCTAATTATTCCTGATAATATAAAAAACGATGTCGTGAACAGCTTCGGCAATCTAATCGGAATCATCTCCCGCGTATCTGCACTGAAAGAAAGAATCAGCACCCAGATAAACGTCACACCAGTATCCGGAGGCCGCAGCTCACTGTCCGGCCCGGGGTGTATAATTGTTGAAGTACGGGTTGGAGGACAGGCAAATGACTGATTCCCGCAAACAAAAATTGATTGATCTTGGGCCTGATGCTCTGGCAGATGCATTATTGAACTTTGCAGTCCATTCCGCTGAGGCGGATGACCTGATTGAACAAATGATTGCCACCCCAAAGGGAAATGTTCAGCGGTTTAAAAAGAAACTTTCAGGCCTGAAACGTTCAAGACGCTTTATCGATTGGCGGGGCTCTGCCAGCTTTGCCCGTGAGCTTGAAATGCTGCTGCAGGATTTAAAGTCCGGTGTGGATGATCCGCTTACAGGGGTTGAGCTTGTTGCGGCATTTTATGAGGCGGACAGTATCATTTTTGAGATGTGTGACGACTCCAGCGGCAATATTGGTGATGTATTCCGTTATGATGCCAAAGAACTGTTTGTGGACTATGCCGCCCGTTGTTCTGACAAGGATAAAATTGCAGACACCATTCTCAAGGTAAATCAAAAAGACAGCTACGGCATCCGGGATACCTTGATTAATTGTGCCGGTGAATGCCTGCCCGAATCGGTTATCCGTACCATGATTACGACTCTTCAAAAGTGGGCGGACAAAGAAAAGGATGAATATGGCAAACGTCATCATCTGATGCTGATCGAATCACTGGCCCGCCAGATCAAGGATGCAAAGCTGTTTGAAGAGACGCGCATCGCTTCATGGGGCAAACTGTCAACTGCGGCACTGATTGATATTGCCCGGGTCTACCTTGAAAGCGGTGATGTTGAAACAGCACATTCCTGGCTGAAGAAAATTCCGGAAGGCGAAACCTTTCAGGCATACGAGCGGGATAAGCTGCTGTTGGAAATTTACCATAAGCAGGACGATTCAGGAAAACTGACGGAGCTTTTATATAAGAAATTCAGATCCTATCATTCCACTGACACCCTGCAGGCGCTTCTGGATCTGATCGGTCATGACAAGCGGGATGAAGTCATTGCTGATGAGGTGGAGCAAATCCTGAAAACCGACAGTCTCCGGGAATCAGATGCAGAGTTTCTGATTGCAGTCGGGAAGATAGATGAAGCCGAAACCTATCTTCTGAGACGGGCCGATCAGCTTGACGGAAACCATTACGGCAGCCTGCTCTCTCTGGCAGAGGCTATGGATTCAGAAAATCGCCACCTTGTCACCAGCATGATCTACCGCAGTCTGCTTATCTCTATTCTGCAACGCGGGTACACCAAGGCATATCCTCATGGCATCCGCTATTTGAAGAAGCTGGACAAATTGGCAGTGACCATTTCCGACTGGAAAGAATTTAATCATCACGAAGCTTTCAAAGAGCAGCTCATTCAGGCCCACGGCCGAAAACGAAGCTTCTGGTCAAAATATGAGGTGAAGAAATGAACGAAAGATTTTATCTGCTGAAAATACAGCTGCTTGATATCGAACCGGTAATCTGGCGTCGTTTTGTGGTGCCCGCCAGCATCACGCTGGATCGGCTGCACGATGTTATCCAGATTGTCATGGGCTGGACTGACAGCCATCTGCACGAATTTACCATCGGGAATAAACGCTACACAGAATATCCGGAATCGAAAGAAGACGGACTGGTCTGCGGCAGATACCGTCTTGGAGACCTGATCAAACAGAAAGGCCGCGCCTTTCGTTATCTCTATGATTTCGGGGACAGCTGGGAGCATGAACTTGTTCTCGAAGAAAGCCGCTATTTCAATCCGAAACTGAGAACGGAGCTGGCCTGTCTTGAAGGCGAACGGGCCTGCCCGCCTGAAGATGTGGGCGGCGTACGCGGCTACTTTGAATTCTGCAGCGCACTGAAGGACCCAAATCATGGGGAACACGAAAGCTACATGGAATGGTCCGGTAGCGATTATGACAGTGAGCGGTTTGATTCCGAATCGATCAACTGGGAATTGATGAAATACCTCCGCTGGTCCCGGGACAGGTATCAAAACTGGGGAGGGGTTGAATGAAGAAGGACAAAAAACTTCAAAAAGCAGGAAAAAAAGAGACATCTATTGTCCGTTCTTCGGCGGCTGAATATCTGACCTTCGTTGCTGCAAGCGGCCAAGGCGGTGTTGAGGCCGTATACGCTGACGAGAACATCTGGCTGACCCAGAAAATGATGGGTGTTCTCTACGATGTCGAAACCCACACCGTCAATTACCATCTGAAAAAGGTATTTTCAGACAGTGAGTTGGAAGAAGATTCAGTTATTCGAAATTTTCGAATAACTGCCGCTGACGACAAAAACTATAACACCAAACACTACAATCTCTCTGCCATCATCGCCGTTGGTTACAAGGTCAATTCGGAAAGAGCCGTCCAGTTCCGCAAATGGGCAACCACCATCATTAAGGAGTACACCATTAAAGCCTATGTGATGGATGATGAACGCATAAAAAGCGGTGGTTCCATTCTTACTGAACAATATTTTGAAGAACAGTTGGAGCGTATTCGGGAAATTCGACTTTCCGAGCGCAAGTTTTACCAGAAGATCACCGACATCTACGCCACGTCTATTGATTATGATGTGACTGCTCAGGCGACCAAACGCTTTTTTGCCACGGTGCAGAATAAGCTGCACTGGGCCATTCACGGCCAGACGGCTGCCGAAGTGATTGTCGACCGGGCAGACCATCAGAAACAACTCATGGGTCTGACCACATGGAAAGATGCTCCGAAGGGTAAAATCCAGAAGTTTGATGTCAGTGTGGCCAAGAATTACCTGACCGAAAACGAAATGGCACAACTGACCCGGCTGGTGAATGCATACCTGGATGTTGCCGAGGACATGGCCCTGCGCAAGATTCCCATGACCATGCAGGATTGGGAAACACGCTTGAATAAATTCATTGAAGCCACCGACCGGAAAATCCTTCAGGACGCTGGAAGGGTAACGGCGGAAATAGCCAAGGCCCACGCCGAAAGCGAATTTGAGAAATACCGAATTATTCAGGACCGCCTTTTCGAGAGTGATTTCGACCGTTTGATGAAGCAAATCGAACACAAAGATGATGAATAGTCTGCCTGATTTTTCAATGAAGCGCTGTGACATTACTATGACAACAGCTGTGACAACGTTTTTTTGTTGAACTTAAAAATTTCACCGGGACACGGTGATGATAGGAATTAGATGATGGGGTTAGCAATATTAGCTTTGATTATTGGTCTGGTGCTTCTGATCTGGAGCGCGGACCGTTTTGTGGAAGGTTCCGCCTCAACTGCACGTCATTTCGGCATGCCGCCGCTATTGATCGGTATGGTGATCGTTGGTTTTGGAACATCTGCCCCGGAGATGGTTGTTTCCGCTTTGGCCTCGATCGATGGGAATGCGGGAATTGCCCTTGGTAATGCGTTTGGCTCCAATATCTGCAACATTGCCCTGATCCTCGGGGTGTCCGCCCTGATCAACCCGATCATGGTTCATTCGACGGTATTGCGCAAAGAGCTGCCTATACTTACGCTGGTGACCATTCTCACAGTGATCCTTCTCGCAGATCTTGATTTGTCACGGCTCGATGCCGTTATTCTTCTGCTGGTATTTGCTGGCCTGATGGCATGGACCATCTATCAAGGGTTGAAGCAAAAGGCTGATACGCTAGCCAAAGAGGTTGAGTTTGAAACTGCTGAAAAAGAGATGCCGATTAAGCGGGCCGTTTTCTGGCTTATTGCCGGGTTACTGGTGCTCATTGCCAGCTCGCGCATCCTCGTATGGGGAGCGGTTGAAATCGCTCAGATATTCGGTGTCAGCGACATGATCATCGGTTTGACGATTATAGCGGTGGGCACCTCATTACCGGAGCTGGCTTCATCGGTCATTGCTGCCCGAAAGGGTGAGCATGATATCGCTCTTGGAAATGTGCTTGGATCAAACCTGTTCAACACGCTGGCCGTTGTCGGTATAGCCGGATCGATTCATCCTTTAGCTGTGGAGCCGGAAACGCTCTCCCGGGACATGGTTGTTATGGGAGCGTTGACCATTTCACTTTTCCTGATCGGCTATGGATTCAGAGGACGGCAGGGGCGCATCAATCGCCTTGAGGGAGCAGCGCTTCTGCTGGTTTATGTGGGCTATACCGCATGGCTGATCAGCACGGTAATGGTGGTTAAGACGTGAGTTGTAAAACACACCGCCGGGTATTCAATCGGGAATCTAACCCACGTCCGTTCTCTGTTTAGGGGAAATGTAGATAATTGAATTTCTCTCGGAGTCGCAGTCTAAAGGGGTTGGATGTGTGGTAAGATATTTAACAAACAGGATTTATATATGTCTTGTAGTTTGGAGAATGAATTGAGGTAATGCTCCGTGTTCTCCACCATTATAAAAATGACACATTTATTCAGTGTCGAGGCTTGATAATAAATATGACATTGGCATTTATCGCTGTCGCCTTCGGACTGCTGCTGCTAATCTGGAGTGCTGACCGTTTTGTAGAAGGCTCCGCCGCAACCGCTCGTTATTTCGGCATGCCGCCTCTGCTGATAGGTATGGTTGTAATAGGCTTTGGAACTTCCGCACCGGAAATGGTGGTTTCGGCCATAGCTGCATTTCAGGGAAATCCAAATATTGCCATGGGTAATGCCTATGGATCGAATATCACTAATATCGCCCTGATCCTCGGGGTTGTGGCTCTGATCAGTCCCATAACCGTACATTCTCAGATATTACTTAAGGAAATACCCATACTTACTGCTATAACGGCATTGGCTGCCTGGCAGGTCATGGATGGTGAAATAACTCGCCTTGATGCAGTTGTTCTGCTGATCGTATTTGCAGGCTTGATGACCTGGAGCATATGGCAGGGCATTAAAAAAAAGTCGGATACCTATGGCACTGAGATTGAGCAGGAGATGGATGATCACGCCATGCCGATTAGGCAGGCCTTCTTCCGGTTGTTTGCCGGGCTGGTTCTGCTGATTGTTAGTTCTCGTATTCTGGTCTGGGGCGCTGTGGAAATTGCCCTGGCTTTTGGCGTAAGTGATTTGATCATCGGCTTGACAATTATCTCACTTGGCACTTCATTGCCTGAACTAGCCTCATCCATAATCGCTACCCGTAAGGGAGAGCATGATCTGGCCCTTGGAAATGTTCTGGGTTCCAATATGTTTAACACGCTGGCTGTTGTAGGTATAGCGGGGATAATTAATCCGATGACGGTGGGCCCTGAGGTTTTCTCCAGAGATATCCCGGTTATGGCCGTATTGACCGTTTCGCTTTTTGTTATCGGTTACGGCTTTCGCGGCCTTGGCCGCATAAACCGTTTTGAAGGTCTGGCCCTGCTGGGCTGTTATGCGGGTTATAATGCGTACCTGCTCAGTACAGTTTTCGCTAACTGAATGCGGGTAATAATTTCCCCCTTTTATCTGTAAATTGATATAATGGGCGACGCCGGTTAAAATTGAGTCCATGTGGCATAAACAGTCACGCATACATTTATAGTTAGTTGATTTAACGTTCATATATGAAAAAACACATATTCAGAAAGCCCTTTTTTCTATATTTCCTTGTCCTGATGTTATCAATGATCTTTGTCGAGGTCTATGTAACCGGTGTCGTAAGGACTCACTACATAGATGAATGGAAAAAAAATCTGCTCGTACAGACGGAACTTCTTGCAGAGAGTATATCTTTGAAGGAAGGTGTAAATCTCGATGCCTTCAGCAGGTATTTTGCGGATAAGATCGGAGCCAGGGTTACGGTCATTTCTGCAGCTGGAAAAGTCCTCGGAGATTCTCATAGTAAGTCAATCTCAATGGACAGCCATGCCGGTCGACCGGAAATTCAGCAGGCCCATATTGCAGGATCGGGGTCTTCCATACGTTTTAGCAATACAACCAGTGAAAATTATCTTTATGTTGCAAAAAAAATAGCAGCTACAAATAAGGCGATGGGCTTCATACGTCTTGCGATGCCGATTTCACAATTAAATACATCAGTTAATATCTTAAGGCTGGAGATTAATCTGGTTGTTATTATACTGTTTTGTATGTCAGGAGCTGTTTTGGCATGGCAGACTGAGAAGATAAGGAAAAATGTGCACCTGATTGCTGAATATGCGGGACGCTTAAGTAACGGCCTGTTTCGCAAAAGGCTTTATATGGAGGGTACCGGTGAGTTTAGCGAACTGGCGGGTAGTCTCAACGAGATGGCTAATGAACTGGAAACAACCATCGTACAGAAAAACGAAGAGACCAATCGTCTGAATGTGATCCTGAAGAGTATTCCTGATGCCCTTTTACTTATTAATATCTCGGATCAGATAGAACTTTCCAATAATACGGCAAGGGAACTTTTTTGTAGTTCCAATCTGGAAGGACGCTCTTATATAGAAATTGTGCGGAGTCCTGAATTTTCCGCACTTCTCGATAGAGTAAAAAAAGACCGTACCCCGAGTTCGGTTGAGCTGGTTCTGGATTTTCCCAATGAAATTTATCTTACCGTGAGTGTATCGCCGCTTTCATATAAAGTTGGGGAACTGTCAGGATTCGTTGCCATATTCCACGATACGACCATGATGAAAAATCTTGAGCAGATGAGAAAGGACTTTGTCGCTAATGTCTCTCATGAAATTAAAACTCCTTTAACAGCAATCCAGGGTTTTACTGAGACACTTTTGGAAGGTGCTATTGATGACAGGGAAAATGGAACCAGATTTCTTAAGACCATATTATTACACAGTGAGAGGCTGAACAGGCTTGTAGAAGATCTTCTGACACTCTCAAAGATCGAGCTCGGGGTTATTAAGATCGATAAAAAAAGACTGGATATCGCGGACATTATTGATAGTTCGACCGAAACCATGATGGTACAGGCTCTTAAAAAGAGTCTGTACATTGAAAAGGCCTTTGCAAATGAAGACAACATGCTTGATGCGGATCGCGACAGGCTTGAGCAGATATTGCTTAATCTGCTGGACAACGCTATAAAATTTACTGAAAGCGGGGGCGTAGAAGTCGGTACCGCGCTGCAGGGAAGTCAGCCGTATTTCTATGTGAAAGACACGGGCTCCGGCATACCGAAAAAATATATACCGAGAATTGGAGAGAGATTTTTCAGGGTGGACACTTCCCGCTCACGGGAACTCGGCGGTACCGGGCTTGGGCTGGCCATTGTAAAGCATATTGTTATGGCTCATGGATGGAAAATGATAATCAACAGTGAAGTAGGACATGGAACTGTCGTGAAGATATTTTATTGATTTCTCGTACAGGTAGTCTCCCGGAAGGCGCAGTGGGTTAATCCGGAAATTTAATATTCGTGTAACGTTCCTGTAACATTGCATCAGTAGAATACGTTTATTAAATAATTCGGGTTTTCAACCTGACATAAATTTCATGGAGGTAAAGCGTATGAGAAAAGCAATAACATTTTTTTTAAGGAGAAGAGCGCATATGAAAAAAATAGCAATCATTTTATCAGCAGGTGTTTTTATGCTGATTGCCGGATTCAGTTCGATTACTGTAGCGGCAGGTCGTGATTATATCAGCATAGTGGGTTCTTCGACGGTATACCCCTTTTCTACGGTGGTGGCAGAGCAGTTCGGCCGGGCAACTAATTTTAAAACCCCCAAGGTTGAGGCCACTGGATCCGGCGGCGGACTCAAACTTTTTTGCAGCGGCGTCGGGATTAGTCTTCCTGATATAGCGAATTCTTCACGCCGTATAAAAAAATCAGAAGTTGAGCTGTGTGCTAAAAACGGTATAAAGGAAATTACGGAAATCAAAATTGGCTATGACGGCATAGTGCTGGCAAATGCTGCCTCTTCTAAAAGAATGAAAATAAGCAGTAAAGAGATCTTTCTTTCACTTGCAAAGGATGTACCTTCCGGTGTTGGAGAATCACTGATACCCAATCCTTACAGGACGTGGAAGGATATTAACCCTGCCCTGCCTTCCGCTAAGATTGAGGTTCTGGGTCCGCCGCCTACCTCCGGAACCCGTGATGCCTTTTCCGAGTTGGCAATGGAGGGCGGATGCAGCGAGTTTAAGTGGATCAAGGCATTGAAAAAGAAAGACAAGAAGAAATATAAGGCCATCTGCCATGCGGTCAGAGAAGATGGGGCATATATTGAAGCAGGAGAAAACGATGTGCTGATAGTGAAAAAATTAGAGGCCAATCCTGAAGCGTTCGGTATATTTGGCTTCTCATTTCTTGATCAGAATGAAGACAGGGTGCAGGGCAGTATAATAGATGGTCAGGAACCGACTTTTGAAAATATATCAGCAGGTATGTATCCTGTATCCAGGGCGCTTTACTTTTATGTGAAGAAGGCGCATGTCGGAATCATCCCGGGGATAAAAGAGTATATTGCCGAGTTTGCCAGTGATAAAGCGGTAGGCGAGGAAGGCTATCTTATTGACAAGGGGCTTATTCCCATGCCTGAAAATGAAATGGAACAATTCAGAAAAGATGGTGAGATGCTGAAGAACTTATCTCTATAGTACGATTGCGAAGGATGCGTAACTTATGAAATATACAGCACTTCTCATAATAATAGTTGCTTTATCCGCGGCCGGCTTTTATGCCGGCCGGAAGCGTGCTGTTAAAGTCGTTAACCGTGAGATCCGGAAACTGCATTCCCTGCCCGGATATTACGGTATGTTTGTGGCCCTGTGGTGCGGTCTTCCGGCTGTAATGATTTTAGGGTTATGGCTTGCTTTTGAGTCTTTCATTATAATGAATCTGGTAGTATCCGCTATGCCCTCTGAAATCAGCACTCTTCCACCTGACCGTTTGTCTCTTATAGTAAATGACATAAGAAATATTGCTGACGGTATTGTCGCTGCTGATAAAGTGGATGAAACTCTGCTTTCAGCGGCGGCACATTATAATAGTTTGCAGGCCACAGGATTTCTGGCCCTTGTGACGGTTGTAATGTCTGTTTGTACTGCGGGTATAGCCTTGAGCAGAAAATTTATCCTCCCGGGGATGCGGGCAAGGGTTAATGTAGAGAATGCGGTAAAGGTCCTCATGATCCTTTGCTCATTGGTGGCGATCTTTACAACCATCGGGATAGTGTTTTCCGTTTTGTTTGAGACGATCCGTTTTTTTAATAAAGTACCGATGACCGACTTTCTGTTTGGTCTGCAGTGGAGTCCTCAGATAGCGATAAGGCCGGATCAGGTGGGAGCGGCAGGTGCTTTTGGTATGATTCCGCTGCTTACGGGCACACTTATGATTTCCTCAATTGCTATGGCCATAGCCGTTCCGATAGGCTTGTTTTCAGCCATATACATGTCAGAATATGCCGGTTCCAGATTCAGGACAGCAGCCAAGCCGCTGCTGGAGATTCTTGCCGGAATTCCCACGGTAGTATATGGATTTTTTGCGGCATTAACAGTGGCCCCTTTTTTAAGGGAGCTGGGCGGCAGTATGGGGCTTGATATTTCTTCTGAGAGTGCCCTGGCCGCAGGGCTTGTAATGGGTATTATGATAATCCCTTTTATATCTTCTCTTTCAGATGATGTTATTAATGCAGTACCTCAGAGCCTGCGCGATGCTTCTTTAGGTATCGGTGCTACACAATCGGAGACTATAATCAGGGTCGTTTTGCCTGCTGCACTTCCTGGAATAGTTGGTTCGATTCTTCTTGGAATATCGCGTGCTGTAGGGGAGACCATGATCGTAGTAATGGCTGCCGGTCTTACGGCAAACCTTACGGCAAATCCGCTTCAAGCGGTCACAACCTTTACCGTTCAGATAGTTACTTTGCTTGTTGGTGATCAGGAATTTGATAGTGCAAAAACCCTTGCAGCCTTTGCACTGGGTCTAGTACTTTTCATAATGACATTATTTTTAAATATAATTGCGCTCTATGTTGTCAGGAGATACAAGGAGCAGTATGAATAAAACACATACACGACTGGATATTATCAAGTCAGGCCTGGGGAAACGGTACGCCAAAGAAAGGTTATTCAAAGCCCTGGGATTCAGTGCTATCGTAATTGCATTGGCAATGCTGATGGTTCTTTTTACCACTATCATTGGAAATGGTTACTCTGCTTTTCAGCAGACGTTTATTAAGCTTGATATTACATTTGATGAGGCAGTGATCGACCCTGATAAAACACTGGATCCTGATGTCCTGGCCGGGGCCGATTATAGCGGTATTGTTAAAAAGTCACTTAGAAAGGTATTTCCGGATGTTAAAAAACGCAAACAGAAAAGAGATCTTTATTCACTTGCAAGTCAGGGTGCAGCTTATCAGCTTCGCGCAATGGTGCTCGAAAATCCTTCTGTTATCGGGACTACTCAGTCATTATGGGTCCCGGCAGATGATGATGTAGATATGTATATGAAGGGGCATATTCAGGGAGGGGAAAGTTCCAGTCGTATAAATCAGGACAAACTGGACTGGATAAATGTGTTTAAGGGAAATAGTGCTATTGAGAAAAAGTTTAATATTGCCTTATTTACAAACGGGGATTCGCGTGAGCCGGAGCTTGCGGGGATATGGGGTGCTGTGGCCGGTTCTTTATATACCATGGTCGTTACGCTCTTACTTTCATTTCCTCTTGGCGTGGCTACGGCTGTGTACCTGGAAGAGTTTGCTCCCAAAAATATCTGGACAGATATTATTGAAGTTAATATAAATAACCTTGCGGCGGTTCCTTCTATTGTATTTGGTCTGCTGGGTCTTGCGGTGTTTTTAAATTTTTTCAGTCTGCCGCGCTCTGCACCTATGGTGGGAGGGCTGGTACTGACATTGATGACTTTACCAACGATCATTATTACTTCACGGGTTGCCCTGCAGTCAGTGCCGCCCTCAATAAGGGAAGGTGCGTTAGGGGTGGGTGCTTCAAAGATGCAGTCGGTCACGCATCATGTACTTCCTCTTGCCCTGCCCGGAATGCTGACAGGTACGATCATCGGTATGGCACGTGCGCTTGGTGAAACGGCCCCCTTATTAATGATAGGTATGGTCGCATTTATTGTTGATATACCAACAGGCATACTGGACAAAGCGACAGTGTTGCCTGTACAGATATATTTGTGGGCGGACAGCCCTGAGCGGGCCTTTGTCGAGAGGACATCGGCTGCAATCATGGTATTACTGGCATTTCTGCTGATAATGAACTCCCTTGCGGTAGTTCTTAGACGAAAATTTGAACGGAGGTGGTAGAGACAATTATGGTCATACCGCACGATGAAAATACGAAAACTGTAGGGAGTCCTTTGCTTGATGATGGCAGTAGCAAGATTTCCTGCAGAGAGGTCAATGTATATTACGGGCCGAAACGCGCTATCCATGATGTGAACGTTGATATTGCTGAAAAAGAAGTGACGGCATTTATCGGTCCGTCCGGTTGCGGAAAGTCCACGTTTCTTAGATGCCTTAACAGGATGAACGATACGATTAAGGGATGTCGTATGGAGGGTCTTATTACCATAGATAATGAAAATATCTATGACAGGAATATTGATCCGGTACTTTTGCGCGCCCGTATCGGGATGGTCTTTCAGAAACCCAACCCGTTTCCCAAGTCCATTTATCAAAACGTGGCATATGGTCCCCGCATTCACGGGCTTGCACGTAATAAGGCGGAACTGGATGAGATAGTTATTACCAGCCTTAAAAAGGCGGGACTTTTCAATGAGGTCAAGGATCAGCTTAATCATCCAGGCACGAGTCTTTCGGGGGGGCAGCAGCAGCGGTTATGTATAGCAAGAGCGATATCTGTTGAGCCCGAGATAATCCTAATGGATGAGCCCTGCTCAGCTCTTGATCCCATCGCCACAGGAAAAATAGAGGAACTGATTGACGAACTGCGCCAGAATTTTACTATTATTATTGTTACTCACTCGATGCAGCAGGCAGCGCGAGTCTCGCAGCGTACGGCTTTTTTCCATCTGGGCAACCTGATTGAGGTAGATAGTACAAAGACTATATTTGTAAATCCTGAGCATAAATTAACCATGGACTATATCACGGGGCGTTATGGTTAGTCCTGAAGATAAATTGTATTAAAATAAATAAATTGTCCTGCCGCGGCAGCGTTTTCTGATTGCAGCCTGAGACGCAGCACGGTATGATGCACGGTTTTCCCGGAGGTATTATGACTGTTAGAAGCATTGAGTTGGCACATCTTAAAGAGAAGGTGCTTAAAATGGCGGCCCTTGTCGAGATCGCGATTAAGAAGTCTGTTGAAGCACTTGTAACAAGAGATTCAGAGCTCGCAGTACAGGTAATTAAAGAGGATCACAAGATCAATGCCTATGATGTTGATATTGATGAGGAGTGTATTCGTCTGCTGGCCCTTAAGCAGCCCATGGGTAAAGATCTTAGGTTTATAACCACCGCTATGAAGATAACTACAGACCTTGAGCGAATTGCGGACAATGCCGTAAATATTGCCGAGCGAGCCATTGAATTAAATGAAGAGCCTCAACTGAAGCCCTATGTTGATATACCGAGAATGTCCAGGATCACGCAGCGTATGGTAATTGATACTATCAATGCCTTCATCAATGAGGATAAACTCCTTGCAAAAGACGTAATTATGCGCGATGACGAAATTGATGATCTCAATGAGGTAATCTGGCAGGAGTTGATGAAGGTTATGACCAGTGATCCTTCGACGATATCCCGAGCAGTCAAGATCACATATATCTCAAAATATCTCGAAAGAATAGGGGACCATGCAACAAATATAGCCGAGACGGTTGTATACATGGTAGATGGAAGGATCATACGTCATATGACACGCGATAAGATCTGAATACCTTCCGCCCGTTCGCGTCCTGACTGATGTTTAAGCAAGGGGAATGTACAACATGACAACAGATAAAAATGACTAGCTTTTGCTTTGATTATCAATTACAATGATTACATAATCATTCAGTAAAGATAATTTAGTCTGACTTTAGAAGCGTACTTTTTCGGTTTATTTATAAACGAGGGAGAAGTCATGAATCTCAGTTTTTTTGAATATCGAGTTTGCTGTATCTTTACCACCTTTTTTCTCATAAACATATCTGCGAATTATAGCATCTCCGGAGTTATTGACCCCTTTATTATCGGTGTCCTTAAGAGGGGGTGCATCACTATTTCCGTCATGATTCGAAATCTGTATTTAATTATTCCTGGAGTAATCCCGGGAATGGGGCAGCGTTTAAAATATGGCTAGTGGAGATTGCATTTATGCAGTCTATAAGCCTGTCAATGCATGGACAGGAATCGATAATTTTTAAACGGAGGGATGATATGGGAAAAGGTAAGTGGTTTGCTGTTGTTCTGCTTGTCAGTGCAGTACTGCTGGCGGGTCTTGCATTTAACACAGATGTAATCGCCAAAAAGCGGATGGTCTTTGGCGGTGGTCCTGCCGGTGGAACATTTCAGGTAGTAGCTAATGCAATTCAGACTTATGGACCAGTCAAAGATATTGAAGGTTTTACGGTCAAGGCTCAGTCGTCAGCCGGCTCGGTAGAAAACCTGAGAAAAGTTGATTCCGGCAAACATCAATTTTCTGTAGTATATTCCGGGCATGTCTATCTCGGCAGAAACGGGATGATGAAAAATGATACTAACAAATATGAGAATGTAATGGCCGTTGCTTACCTATATGGTGCACCTGCACAGCTGGTTGTCAAGAAAGGTTCGGGGATCAAGAGCACAAAAGATCTGGTCGGAAAGAGGGTAGGTGTCGGTAATGCCGGATCCGGAGCCTTTGCCAATTGTGAGATGTTTTTTACGCACATGGGCATATGGGATAAGATTGAGCGTAATGCAATGGGATACAATGATGCCGCGCAGGCCTTTGGAAATAATCAGCTTGATGCCTTCTGGCTCTTTACTGCGTTCCCGAGCGGTGCGGTCATCATGGCAGCTCAGACCAATGATATTGAGCTTATCAATATTGGACAGGATGCCGAAGATTCCGGTTATTTCAAGAAATATCCCTACTTTGGCAAGCTTGCAATTCCATCTGGTACATACAAAGGGGTAGATCATGACACGCCGTCGTTTTTTGATTCCACACTATGGGTAGCAAATGCCGATGTATCAGCTGATACTGTATATGAACTTCTTTCAAAGATATACACTGATGAAGGTCTGGCTCATATGGTAGGTCAGAAAAAGACTTTTAAGGCAATGAAGATTAAAGATGGTGTTAAAGGTATTGTTACGCCGCTTCATCCTGGAGCTGAGAGGTTCTGGAAGGAAAAGGGGGTTATATAAAGACAGGCAATGAGGCAATGAGGCACAGAGGCACAGAGGCACAGAGGCACAGAGGCACAGAGGCACAGAGGCACAGAGGCACAGAGGCACAGAGGCACAGAGGCGCAGAGGCACATAGGCATTTTACTTTGTGCCTTTGCCCCTTTGTGCCTGACTCACTTGCCTTTGCCCCTATCTTTAATAAATAAAAAGAGGTGAAATGTTTGACAAACTAAACAAAGCGGAAAAAATATTATTTGATGTATGCTCTGTTACGCTCGTGCTTTTTTACTCTTATGCAGCGGTGCTTCAGCCTGCTTCGACTCAGTATCATAGAGGGATTTACGTTATTATTACGTATGTTCTCGTCTTCCTGCTGTACCGGTCTCAGTCCACTGTAATGCGTGTAGTTGATTATCTGTTGATGCTTCTCTCCATTGTTAGTATCGGGTACTGGATACTGAACTTCGAGGCGATTAACTATCGTACGGGTGCAGAGACAGAACTGGATATGGTTATGGCAGTTATTGGTGTGCTGCTCGGTATTGAACTGGCCCGGCGTGTTGTCGGGACAGTGTTTGTGGTTTTGGGAACTGTGCTGCTGTTGTATGGCGTGTACGGAGATTATATGCCTGATCTAATATCTCATGCGGGCGATACCTTTCCGGAACTTTGTGTCAGTATCTTCTACAAGAGCGATGGCATATTCGGCATCATGGCCAATGTGCTTGCAACGTATGTTCTGCTTTTTGTTGTTTTCGGGGCCTTTCTTGAGAAATGCGGGGCCGAGAAATTCTTCATTGATTTTCCGCTGGCAGCTGTAGGTCATAAGATAGGCGGCCCGGGTAAGGTATCGGTTATTGCAAGCGGTTTGTTTGGATCGATATCAGGGAGTGCTATTGCAAACGTTGTTTCTACTGGTGCCTTTACTATTCCTATGATGAAAAAGGCAGGGTTTAAACCCCACATAGCCGGTGGAATAGAACCGGCTGCCTCCATCGGCGGGATGTTTATGCCTCCTATAATGGGTGCCGGAGGATTTATAATGGCCGAGTTGACCGGTCTGCCGTATTCACATATCATGCTGGTAGCCATCTTTCCGGCACTAATGTACTTTTACAGCGTCTATATGATGGTCCATTTTTATGCAAAAAAGAACAATGTAGTGGGAGAAAAATCCAAGCACAGTGCTATGGAGATATTAAAGAAGGAGTGGTTTTATACGCTGCCTCTTATTGTAATAACAGTTTTTATGCTGAACGGATATTCACCGGCCTATTCAGCCATTCTCGGGACTGTATCGTGTCTTGTTGTGAGCTGGTTTCGAAAGGGTACACGGATTGATCTGAAAAGATTTGTTGAGGCCTCGCGTTCAGGTGCAGAGAGCAGTCTGAAGATTGGTGCAACCGTTGGGGTAATAGGTATTATCATTGGTGTCCTGACCTATAGTGGTTTGATGCTGACTATTGCTGATATCGTTATAGAGCTTGCGGCCGGAAAATTGTTCCTGACGATTCTTCTGATCGCCCTTGTTTCTCTTGTACTCGGCATGGGGGTGCCTGTCACAGCCGCTTATCTTATCACTGCTGTTGTTGCGGTTCCGGCACTGACTCACCTTGGCGTAAATCAAATTGCAGCTCACATGATCGTTTATTGGCTGTCTCAGGATTCTAATATCACACCTCCTGTATGTATTGCAGCCTTTGCCGGCGCAACCATAGCCAAGGCCAATATGTGGAGGACAGCATTTGCCTCCTTTAAGTTTGCAAAGTTTCTATACCTCGGGGCCTTTCTGTTTGGCTATGTGCCGGGTTTTACACTCAATGGAAGCACTATGGATATAGTGAAAGCCTTTATACTGATTATTTTCGGCACTTACGCATACACCTGGTTTTTAAGCGGTATATGGACGGGATACTTCAAAAAATCATCATTAAAATAAATTTGTCAGGGCATACACCTGTACAAGAGGAAAATAATGGCAAATAAAGTTCCTGATAAAATACCTGA
>JADHUV010000048.1 GCA_016784355.1 Nitrospira sp.
TGTTTTGTCCCCCTGTTTTGTCCACCCCATTTTGTCCCCCCATTTTGCCCACCCCCTTTTTAACCCCGCCCTTGTTTGTTCTGTCCGTAAATAATTCCGCCTTTTATTAAACCCTAATTTTTAAATTAATGGACATTTCATACCAACCGTATCCTCCCGGTCCGCTATTCCGGGGGAAGTCCAATTAATATTATCAACTATGAACCTATATAGTTTCTGTTACCATATAAACAAGCTGAAATCATTCTTTAATGGGTGAACTTCGGCTTCATGCCGTGTGTTTAAGCGATAGAACCTAGCCCGCTAAAGAATCTTTATAAACACATTAAAATAGAGCCCTGCTGAATCTAAAGTGATCGCTTCAATCACATCAATTCAAAAATTTACTAAAACTGCTTCACCTTAAAACAGAAAAAAATCATCGACCTGCGCACTACCCCTTATCAATCAAACTCATCCCGGTCATCTCCCCTGGAGACTCAATACCAAAAAAATACAGCACCGTAGGCGCAACATCAGCAAGGATTCCCCTTTCCCTGAGCTTCACGCCTTTTTTACCGAGTATAAAAGGCACCAGATTCGTGGTATGAGCCGTGTGAGCGCCCTCGCCCTCAATCATCTTCTCACAGTTGCCGTGATCAGCGGTAATCATAAAGACCCCGCCTTTTTCAAGTACCTTTTCTACAATCTTCTTCAGACATTCATCAATCACCTCACAGGCCCTGACTGCCGCAGACATAATGCCTGTATGTCCGACCATATCCGGATTTGCAAAGTTAAGCAGGATGAAATCATATTTATCACTGTCGAGGTGTCCAAGAACCTTATCCGTAACCTCATAGGCACTCATCTCCGGCTTCAGATCATAGGTCGCTACTTCTTTTGGTGAAGGAATAAGACACCGGTCTTCGCCTGCAAACTCGGTTTCTTCGCCGCCATTGAAAAAATAAGTCACATGCGCATATTTTTCTGTCTCTGCAATACGCAATTGCGTAAGGTTATGCTGACTCAGCACTCCTCCCAGCAGGTTATTCAGCGGAAGGGGTGGAAAGGCTACAGGAAAATCAAAGTCCTCTTCATACCGGGTCATGGTCACAAAGGAACTGATTACAGGGATACGCCCTCTCTCAAACGCATCGAAGTTTTTAGCAGTCAGGGCCCGGGATATTTCCCTTACCCGATCTGCCCTGAAATTGAAAAATATTACGGAGTCACCATCCTGCAGGGTTCCCGCAGGAGCATCAGCATTCACTATGATCGTCGGTTTTATAAACTCATCCGTCTCACCTATATCATAGCTCTGCTGTACAGCCTCAGTCCCTGACCTGGCTGTTTTAGCCGTTCCATGAATGAATGCATTATAGAACTGTTCCACACGGTCCCAGCGTTCATCCCTGTCCATAACCCAGAATCTGCCTGTCACAGAGGCGATATGCACAGAGGGTTTATGCTTTATAAATTTTTCAAGGTCATTGATATAGTCTATTGCTGAGGAAGGTGGTGTATCTCGTCCGTCCATAAAGGCATGAACAAAGATATTTTTCACGCCGCTGGTCTCTGCCATTTTTATAAGGGCATATAAATGATTGATGTGACTATGCACCCCGCCGTCAGACAAGAGACCAAATAAATGTACGGCCTTTCCGCCGGCCTTCGCAGCATCAAAGGCAATGGCAAAAGCAGGATTCAAATAAAAACTCCCATCATCTAAAGCCTTATTGATCTTTGCATAGTCCTGATAGACGATCCTTCCGGCCCCGAGGTTAAGATGACCCACCTCGGAATTACCCATCTGCCCCTCAGGAAGTCCGACCGCCCCGGCAGCAGATGCAATACTGGTATTTGGATAATCTCTTATAAGACTATCATAAAATGGGATCTCAGCCTGCTTGATGGCATCATGTTCAGCGTTACTGCCAATCCCCCAACCATCCAGAACTATAAGCATTACAGGTTTCAATATACACCCCCCTTTTTTTTCACTCACCTATCACCTAATCACCATCTCCAGCAAAGCTTTCTGTGAATGCAGCCTGTTTTCTGCCTGATCTAAAACCACGCTCCGGTTAGAGTCCAGCACATCGGCAGTAATCTCTTCACCCCTGTGAGCCGGCAGACAGTGCATGACAAAGGCATTGCGTTTTGCAAGCGCAAGCAACTCTTTATTTATCTGATAGTTTTTGAATATTTTTTTCCTGCGCTGCAGTTCTCTCTCCTGCCCCATACTTATCCATACATCTGTATACAGCACATCCGCCCCCCTGGCAGCATCCTGAGGACTTCTTACAATCTCAACCTTGGCACCCTGTTCATTTACTGACTTCATAATATTTCTATCAGGTTCATAACCACGCGGACAGGCAATGACCAGTTCCAGTCCTGTAAGGGAAGCAGCAATCATAAGAGAGTTGACGACATTATTCCCATCTCCTATATATGCCAGACGCACGCCTTTCAGTTTACCCTTTTTCTCCTTTATGGTCAGCATATCTGCAATCGCCTGGCAGGGATGATGATGATCGGTCAGACCATTTACAATCGGAATGTCCGCATTCATCGCAAACTTCTCGACGATACTATGCTCATATGTCCTTATTACAATCCCGTGCAGGTACCGCGATAAAACCTTAGCCGTATCCTCTATAGACTCCCCGCGACCCAGTTGCAGTTCCTGCGTATTAATATAAATTGCCTGAGCACCCAATTCATAAATGCCGGTCTGAAATGAGATCCTGGTACGGGTAGAGGTCTTGTCAAAAAGCAGTCCTATACTCTTGCCTGCCAAAGGACTTGTTTTACGAACCTTGCCGGATTTCAGTTTGGCCGCTCTGTCAAGAAGTTTTTTTAACTCACCCGGCGTAAACTCAGCCAGCGTAAGAAAATCACGCTTTGTTTGTTTCATCTGTTATCACCTTTGTTATTAATTAATGCGAGTGTTTCTCGAAAATATCGTCAAGGACATCAACAAGAAGGTCTATATCCCGCTCTGTTACTATTAAAGGAGGTATAAACCTGAGAACATTACCGCTGGCGCAATTAATCAGCATGCCCCTTGCTGCACAGGCATCCACAACAAAACTTCCCGCCTTGGTAAGCTCCATTCCGATCATCAGGCCAAGCCCCCTGACCTCCAATATGAGTGAAGGGAAATCCTTCTGCAGGCCCAGAAGTTTATTCCTGAAATACTCACCTGTATGCCTGCACTGCTCCATTATAAACCCATCCTCAATAAGTGCATGCAGCGTGGCCAGTGCCGCAGCACATGCAAGCGGGTTTCCGCCGAATGTAGAGCCGTGACTCCCTGGCTCAAAAGCCGTAGCAATTCTTTCTTTAGCCAGCATCGCCCCTATAGCCACTCCGCCGCCAAGTCCCTTGCCAAGCGTCATTATATCCGGCTCAACACCATAATGTTCATACGCAAACATCTTACCGGTACGACCGATGCCTGTCTGTATTTCGTCAAAAATGAGGACCAGCCTGTTTTCATCACAGAACTGGCGCACCTGAAGCAGGTAATCTTTTGAGGGCATTTTTATCCCGCCCTCACCTTGAATCGGTTCTATAAGCACGGCACAGGTCCGCCTCGACAAAGCTTTTTTCAAGGCCCCTATATCATTGAAAGGCACGTGTTTAAATCCCGGCAGCAGAGGCTCAAATCCCTTCTGAAGTCTTTCCTGACCAGTAGCACTTAAAGAGGCCATGGTTCTTCCATGAAAAGAACCATATGCCGTAATAATCTCATATTGCTGTGGGGAAAGATGCTCTTTGGAATACTTGCGTGCAAGCTTTATGGCTGCTTCCACCGCTTCCGTGCCTGAGTTACAGAAAAAGGCCCGATCGGCAAAGGAATTTTTCACCAGAAACCCGGCAAGCTTGATCTGGGGTTCCATATGATACAGATTGGAAACATGCAAAAGCCGCTGGGCCTGTTTTTGTATCGCGATCACCACCTTAGGGTGACAGTGTCCGAGACAATTCACAGCTATTCCTGCCACAAAATCAATGTATTCTGTTCCGTCATCCCCCCATACATTCATACCCCTGCCCTTTCTCAGCACAATAGGGTGACTGTTATATGTATGCATCAGGTATTTAGCGGATTCTTCTATCAGTTTTTTATCCATTGTCTAAAAATATAACATACTTCGTACCCGCAGCAAAAGGTCAATTAGATACAGCCATAATTTTTATACCCGGACAGGCCGAGGCCATTTCATTTCAAAATATGATTTGGCTATAATGAAGCCAATGAGCCTTTCGGCTTTTTCTGCATAGTAAGCTATAAAGCAGACCGGCCTGTGATCTTGAAATGCTGTTATTATGTAAAGGAGACATCAGATGACCGAACTAAAATTAATAATCGGCGGCATGAGCTGCCAGCACTGCGTTGCCAGTCTCAAAAATGTACTGGACAAACTTACAGGTATACATTCATCAGATGTCGAAATAGGTTCAGCAACGGTAACCTATGATGAAAATTTGATGAATGCGATTCTAATAATCAGTGCAATAAAAGATGCAGGATACCAGGTAGTTTCTTAATTACTGCGAAATTTCGACTCTCTATCCCAGCAGGATGGAGCCTCCCCCAAAAAAAGTTCCTGCCACGCAGGCAGTCATCAGGCATGCCAGCGTAGCGGCCAAAAGCGCCCTTGGTCCAACAGCAGAGAGATCCGAGGTCCTTTCAGGCACGAGGGCCGCAATGCCGCCTACAAATATTGCCAGTGAGGCTATATGCGCAAAACCACACAACGCATAGGTTGCAAGAAAGGCAGAGCGCGGGTTCTGCAGGGTTCCGTTATCTATTAATATAGCCAAATCCATATAAGACTTGGTCTCAGTCACAATCACCCTTTCGCCTATGATCTTTGATATCTCAAAGGCATCCGAGGGCGGCACTCCTATAATCAGCGTAAAGGGATAAAATACATAACCCATAAGGCCCTTCAGCGACCAGTCAATGCTGATCCCGGCAAACTCATTTATTCTCTGACCAATGCCCATAGCCATATAATCCGCCAGCGCCACTATTCCAAGAAAGGCTACAAGAAGGGCTATAATGCCTCCGACCAGTTTAAGTCCGGCATTGGCTCCATTAATACTCGCCTCTATAAATGATGACTCCCTCTCATAATATGGCTCAACATCTACCCCGAGAGTCTCCGGCTTACCAGTTTCCGGCAGCAGCAGCTTCGACATAATTATAGCGGCCGGTGCGGACAAAAAAGAGGCGGAGACAAGGTGTCCGGCTATGCCGGGAAACTGCTTTTGAAGGATCATTATATAAATTGCTAAAACACTGGAGGCAATAGTCGCCATCCCGGCGGTCAGAACAGTACACAATTCCGAACGGGTCATCTTCTGCAGATAGGGCCTTATAGTAGTTGCAGATTCAATCCCCACAAATATGTTACTGGAAGCACACAGCGACTCGGCGCCGCTTACTTTCATGAGACGCGTAAAGACCTTTGAAAACAGTTTAATAAGTCGCGGCATGATCCCTATATAATAAAGTATAGACATCAGGCTCGCAAAGAATATAATTGTAGGAAGCGCCTGAAATGCAAATATGAACCCCAGTGATTCACCGCCCCATTCATCAGTAGAACCCGGTGGCAGGGCAAGTCTACCAAACAGAAACTTAGTCCCGGTACTGGCGACAGCTATCACCTTTACAAGCATATCATTGATAAATTGAAAGGCATCGGCCCCGGCAGGCACGATAAAAATAAACAGTGCAAAAACCAACTGAAGCGCGCACCCGCCGATGATCACTCTCCAGTTGACAACCTTTCTGTCAGACGAGAGCGACCAGGCGAAAAACATCAGTATAAATATTCCTGAAAAACTCACAAGGTTATACATGATTAATTCCCCTTTGCAATTTTAAATGCAAACAAAAGATATAATTTATTCTAAGATTATGAGGATATTTAAAAGGCAAGTAAAGTGTCATATTAGTCTTCGAATAATATATGATACAAACAAAATTCTGCAAGACCGGAGTGTCGCAGCAGGGGGTCATTAGCAGGACTTGAAATAATTTTATAACATTTTTAGAATAGAAAAATTAGCAGGCAATTCTTTAATGCCCTGCAGAATAAGAACATGATACATATTGAGAACCTGACAAAGTTTTATAACGATATCTGCGCCGTTGACAAGATCAGCTTTGATATCAGAAAAGGTGAGATCCTGGGACTGCTCGGCCCCAATGGTGCGGGCAAGACCACTACCATGAGGATGCTGACCTGCTATTTGCGCCCGTCATCAGGCAGTATCACAGTCAAAGACTTCAATATTGAAGATAACCCAGTAGAGATCAAAAAACTTATAGGGTATCTTCCAGAATCAGCACCAATATACCCGGACATGCTGGTGTATGATTACCTGAAATTTGTGGCGGATATCAGGGGCATAGACCGGGCCTTACAGGACGGCAGAATAAAAGAACTTGCCGGAATATGCGCACTGAATGCTGTTATGCACAAATCAGTCGGAGAACTCTCAAAGGGCTATAAGCAGAGAGTCGGTCTGGCTCACGCCATGATCGATGACCCGGAAATACTTGTACTGGATGAGCCGACCTCAGGCCTTGATCCCAACCAGATAGTAGAGATCAGAGACATTATTAAAAAGATCGGCAAGGAAAAAACCGTAATTTTATCAACGCATATACTCAGCGAGGCCGAGGCAACGTGCGACAGGATCGTTATTATCAATAATGGCCTGATAGCAGCGGACGGATCTACCGAAGACCTTAAGCGTCAGGCAGGAAGTGATTATATAATTAATGTCTCACTGCTTAATGCTGTCTTTGAGGAAGCCAAAGAAGCACTTCAATCCATAACCGGCGTCAGTGAGGTAATCCTGGCAGGTTCGGAAAATAACCAGATTGATCTTCACATAGCCTGCCGCTCAACTAATGATTTACGGCAGGATATCTTTAAGCTAATAAAAGAAAAAGACTGGGGCCTGCTTGAGTTTAACAGGGAAACAAAATCGCTGGAAAACATATTCAGGGAACTTACAAGGTAATATTAATATGAAAAACATTCTAAATATATGCGGCAAGGAATTCCGTGGTTATTTCATATCTCCGATCGCCTATATCGTGATCTCTATATTTCTCATCCTTACAGGATGGTTTTTCTTCTCCACCTTTTTTCTGTACGGCCAGACAGAAATGAGAGGGTTTTTCAATCTGCTTCCCCTGACCTTCTCTTTCATAATACCGGCCGTAACGATGAAGCTTTTTTCGGAAGAATTCAACACCGGCTCTTATGAACTTCTATACACCATGCCTTTATCATCTATAGATATAGTTATCGGCAAGTTTATGGCAGCAGCCTTATTTACCGCAATCATGCTGCTGCCGACTGTCAGTTACAGCCTGTTTATTGCTTCGATCGGAGATCTTGACTGGGGTCCGGTCATAGGCGGATACACCGGGGCCTTAATGCTTGGAGCAGCCTATTCCTCGATCGGACTTTTCGCGTCCTCCATTACAAAAAACCAGATCATCGCCTTTATAACAGGCATGACCTTATGTTTCACCCTGACGCTTCTGGACAAGATGCTTTTCTTTCTACCGGAATCTTTCCTCGCCTTCATTCAATATCTGGGGGCGGACTACCATTTCCAGAATATCTCCAAGGGCATTATAGATTCAAGGGACCTGCTTTATTTTCTAAGCATATGTTTTGTCATGCTCTACAGCACAGACCTTGTGATCAGGGAGAGGAAATAATATGACCGAGCGGCAGACATCAGGAGCGGGGGGATATCCCAAATTCATT
This sequence comes from Nitrospira sp., assembly GCA_016784355.1. Lineage (GTDB taxonomy): Bacteria > Nitrospirota > Thermodesulfovibrionia > UBA6902 > UBA6902 > JACNKH01. The sequence continues at coordinate 7,800 of JADHUV010000048.1, forward strand.
TTATATCTTGTGGTAGTTGTCCTGCTTAATGTATCCGGCATGACAATGTTTTTCAGGGCCGACCTTACGGCCAACAAGGTATATTCCCTTTCAAAGGCAAGCATAGATGCAGTCTCAACTCTCTCGGAACCGCTGACGATCAAGGTATTTTTCAGCAGCAACCTGCCTGCCCCGTACAATAATATAGAGCGGTATCTGCACGATCTGCTTCAGGAATACTCGACTGAGGGCGGCCGCCTGTTTAACTACCAATTTCACGACTTATCCGGCAAAGATCCGGAGATAACTGAAAAGAATGAAGCCCTGGCCAGAAACTACGGTGTAAACCCAGTACAGCTGCAGAATATAGAACAGGACGAGATGAAATTCGTAAAGGCATACATGGGCATCGTTATGCTGCATGGAGATATCGTAGAGGCTATCCCTATGATCAGTTCAACCGATGGGCTTGAATACGAGATCACCTCCTCGCTTATAAAAATGAACAATAAAATAAGTGCTCTGCTTCGCATCAGAGATAAAGTGAAGGTAAAACTTTACCTCTCCTCCTCACTCAATATTGTCGGGCCATACTTGAATATACCAGAGATCAATGGACGCGCATCAATGATCGATAATATAGTACAAAAGCTTAACAGCAAGCATTATAACAAACTTGCCTTCACACATATTGATCCCTCTTTAAGCCGGGAAAACTCCGAGGAGGCTAGCAGCCAGAAACTGCTTCAGATGAAGTGGGATACTTTTCAGGACAGATCCGGCAGATCAATCCCGGCAGGCACCGGTTATGCGGGCCTGATCATTCAGCACGAAGACAAGATTCACGAACTCGAGCTGATCTCTATTACGAATCTTCCCATATTCGGCACTCAGTACGAGCTTACTCCTGCCGAAGAACTCGAGACCGGCATTGCCGGGGCACTGGAAAAAGTAATTAACATAAATGAAGAAATCGGCTTTTTGTCAAGCCATGGAACTCTGGGCACAGGAGCCGCGCAGCATATTCCCGGCATGCCGTCCACTGATTCCATAACCAACTTTAAAACACTGCTGTCAGAATCATATTCCATAAAAGATATAGACCTGAAGCAGGGCATACCCGAGGGCATTTCCTTCCTTATGATTGCCGGGCCCAAAGAACCATTCAGCGATTATGAGCTTTACCAGATCGATCAGTTTTTAATGAAGGGCAATAATCTCGCACTATTCATTGATCCATTTCAGGAGGTTTCCCCCGAGGGGCAAAACGATATGTTCCAGCAATTTCAGCAGCCGACATACCTGCCGCTGAATACCGGCCTTGAAAAACTATTGAACCACTATGGTATAAGTGCAGACCACTCACTGGTGCTCGACGAAAACTCCTACCGCCAAACGCTGTCCAGACAGGCTGGCGGAGGGGATCGCGCGATTTACTTTGCACCGCTTATAAAAAATGAAAATATCGCTAATAATGCCGCATACCTTCAGAACATTAAAGGCCTTGTAACGCTTAAGACATCACCGCTTACTCTCAATGAATCAGTAATTGAAAAGAACGAAATAACAGCAACCCCTCTTTTTTCCTCCTCTAAGCGTTCATGGTTGATGTCAGGCAAAATCAAGCTTAATCCCATGTTTATCAATCCGCCTGCAAATGAGGCTGAATTCAGCAAGAAAAATCTGGCCTATGTCCTTGAGGGATCCTTCCCCAGCTATTTTACGGCCAAAGAGATTCCACAAAGAAATATGGAGCAAAGCACTAATAATGAAACACAGGCCGGTATGGATACATCAAGCATTACCAGTCAGGGCGTAACAGTAAAAAAAGGACGCAATGCCAGGATTTTTCTGACCGGTACTTCCGAGATTTTAAAGGACAATTTCATTGATAAGCTCGGCGGGACACCGAATGCTCATTTCATTATGAACCTGGTAGATTATATGAATAACCGTGAAGCTACCGCTGTAATGAGAAGCAAGACCCAGGCCTTCAACCCTCTGGAAGATATCAAACCTTCTTCCAGAACCCTTATCAAGACTCTCAATATAGCCGGACTTCCGCTTCTGATTGTTCTAAGTGGCATAATCGTATGGATAAAGCGTCGTTCACGGAAGAAGTTGATTCAGAAAATATTTAGCAATTAATTTACCACTGCGCCTGAGCATTGTTTATAAGGCGCTTGCAAGGAGCCTCGCATGAAGATCAAAAAAGAACTCCCGATCCTCTTTTTCATCATAGCTGTACTACTTTTTTATATTAATTCTGAGACTAATGACAAGACAAATTATGCACTGCCGAAGCTAGACGAAATCGCAGCTGCAGATATCACAATGCTTACAATAAAAAAAGCAGATACAGAGATTAAGATTTGGCTTAAAGATGACAAATGGGTTGTTGGCAAAAAAGAGTTTCCCGCTGATAAGGGACTGATAGATGATATGCTTAAGACTATCAATGGATTAAAATTAAACGCCCTTGCCTCCGAGCGTAAAAACTATACAGCATACCAGCTGGATGACAAACAGAAAATTATTATTTCCGTGTTTGCAGGAGACAGACTGCTCAGAACCGTCCACATAGGCAAGCCAGTCTCTTCGTACGGCCAGACCTTTGTTATGATCGATGATGACCATAGGGTTTACCATTCACAAGGCAATTTCAGGGATTCTTTTGACCAGAGCGAATCATATATTAGAGATAAAGCGGTCCTGACATTAAGCGGCGAGATTGCCAGCCTTAAGCTTACTCGCCCTGATAATACCCTGACCCTGAAAAGGGCTTCAGCGCCGATATCAATTGCTGCGCAGGACCAGGCAGGAAGCAGTGCACCTGCAGTTTCCTCTGTTCAGAAATGGATCACCGCTGACGGCAGAAATGCCGTTGATGATGAAGTTGACAGGCTCGCCCGAACCATCCGTGAACTTCACTGCGAGATTTTCATTGAAGACATGGCAAAAACTGATTTCAGGGACCCGATATTCACGGCCACTATTACGGGAGCGAACACACACACACTCACAATATTTAAAAAAGACGGTGAGCAGTACCCGGCAATATCCTCTGATCGTGATCACCCTTTCTACCTTAACAAATGGGATGCCGAGAGGATTATGGTGGATTTCCAGATACTTGTAAAATAATCCTCCCCCATCTTGTTTTCCTGCAAAAAGTAAGTATTATATAAATATGAAACAGGTAGCCCAGATAATACTTGAAAATCCCAGGGGTGAGTTACTTATTTACAAACGCGATAACAATCCCGACATCCCCTACCCCGGCCACTGGGATCTGATCGGAGGCCATCTTGAGGAGGGCGAGACACCGGAACAGGCGCTGGTTCGTGAGGTCATGGAAGAGATCGGGATAGAGCTTGCAGAATACACCTTCTTTAAAAAATATGATGTCTTCGTCGGGGACGTCTGGCAGAACATCAAGTATATTTATACTGCAAAAATTGATATTCCGCTGCAAGACCTGACACTGTATGAGGGTGAGAAATTAATGTATGTCTCAAGGGCCGAGATCTGCAATATTAACTTTGCCAATATTCTGAAGGATATTGTTCTGGACTATATAAAGTCTAATGTATGACACACCTTCTTTTAACCTTCAGGGGGCAATTCTAAATTAACAACTCTTTTAACTGGTTTTGATATAGAACTTTTCATTCGCACTTCATTGTAACTCGGCCGTCCTGGCCTCAGACAGAAACAATTTTTAACCCGGCGGTCTCCTTCTCTTCACTGAAGGTTTCTGACGGGAGTTGAAAGGCAGGGCTTATGCAATAAGCCCCTACAGATTGCAACTTGTTCAACATAGCCCCCCTGTAGACTTCAGGATTTTCATTCAAACCATCCTTCAGGATGTGTTTAAAAATTCGCCGCGCGGGGGCGACTCCCCGCATATAGTTAGATAATTCAATATTACTTTAAAAGTTCACGTTTAAAACAAAAAAAGACCGGACCTCCATTACAGAGATCCGGCCTCATTATTACTGTTAAAAACTAACGACTACAACCCTCAGTCCCCTATCCCCGGCCCAGGCGGCCTTCCAAAGGTCCCTCTCCAAATGATAAAGTCATCTGTCCAAATAGCTCCGTTACCATTCATATCCATATCTTCATTCAAAGGAGTTGTCACCTGGCCTGCAAAAGGTCTCCAGAGAATAAAGTCCCGTATCTCCACTATCCCGCTGTTATCAAAATCTCCGTCACAGATATTGCCGTAATGCTGATCTCCCGGCAAAAATGCATTGTCATCTTCATCGGCGTTTGTATCACGCTGGTCAGTATTTATAACACGGACACAGTTGTCACAGACATCACCGACAAGGTCTCCGTCACTGTCAAGCTGATCAGGATTAAACGTCTCAGAACAGTTGTCATCGCAGCGTTCAAAGTTACCGCCGGTGCAGGGGTTATCACCCTCTATGCCGCTTCCGTCACCATCGCTTGAGATGCCGTCACCGTCAGGGTCAAGACAGTCAGGTATACCATTCTGATCAAGGTCTCCCTCGTCAATAAGGCCGTTACAGTTATTGTCTATACCGTCACATACCTCCTCAGCACGGGGGTAAACCGAACGGTTTTCATCATTGCAGTCATCACCCGGATTAAGAACACAGGCGGCTGGCTGACAGTTCTGACCGATACAGCTGCCGTCACTGCTGGAATCAAAGAACTGATCCAGGTCATCGTCACAGTAGTAGTCTCTCGGGAAACAGTCGCCGTCAGTGCCGTCTATGAGTCCGTCACAATCGTTATCGATTTTATCAGTACAGACCTCAGGGTCAGAAGGGCTGACATCCGGACTCTGATCGTTACAGTCACCCTCACATTCGGCAAAACCGTCACGATCCCGGTCAAGCTCAACTCCAGGCAAAAGGCCGTCACAGTTATTGTCTACACCGTCGCAGACTTCAGGGTTATTCGGGAACCTGCGGGGATCACGATCATCGCAGTCGCCTTCGCATTCGGCAACTCCATCTCGATCATCATCGATCTCAATCCCGGGGACGATACCATCACAGTCATTGTCCAGGCCATCACATATCTCGCGAGCACCGGTAAAGATATTCGGGTCCGTATCAAGGCAGTCACCTTCGCACTCGGACTGACCGTCTTCGTCATTATCAATCTCATTACCCGGGACTACGCCGTCACAGTCATTGTCTATTCTGTCACAGATTTCAATATTGCCGGGGTACCTATTTGCATTCGTATCATCACAATCACCTTCACAGACACTGAACGGATCACCATCCATGTTTCTGTCGTCATCCTCAAGACCGTTACAGTTATTGTCAATGCCGTCGCACAGTCTTTCGATGTTCCCCGGGTACCTGTTTGCGTCGAGATCATCACAATCACCACTGCAGATACTTACCAGATCACGGTCTACATCACGGTCATCATTTGCCGGACCGCTACAGTCCTGATCAATACCGTCACACATCACTTCTCTTGCATTGGGGTTAATATCCGGATCTTCATCATTACAGTCCTTACCGCCCGAAGCCACCGAGTAAAACCCGTCACCATCGGCATCCACCTTGATCCCGCTTCCGAGACTCAGGGTAAACGTCCCGTATGGCTGAAACGATGAATAAGCAGATACCACCAGATAGTACCTTACATTTGCGGCCAGTTGAATATTTCTGCTGGTCAAGCCAGCATGAGGATAACCTGCCCCGTCATCATCAGAGGCTACCAGGTTCATTTCCGGTTTAATCGGATCAAAAGCACAGTACAGCATAAGCATAGAATCAAAGGCTGTTGAGCCTGCCATATCAGCCTTTAGAATGATATCAGTCTCACTCTCAATTACATACACTTTATAGGGAACTGCCTTGTTCCAGGACAGCCCCGGCGAAGTAACACCGCAGGCAGGCGAAACAGATAAAGGCGTATGCTTTACCCTGTCCCAGACCTCCGAGGTCTTGCTCAGCTCGCCATTAATCGAGAGCGCTGCCGAGGCCGATATGGTAAATCCCATAACCAGCAGGGCCGCAATCGTTATGGCCAGATAAAATTTATTTTTAATCATAATTAACTCCCGTAATCAAACATTAGCAATTTAACAACCATTTATTATCAGCCAGGTACACCCTAGTTTCTTGACGGGTAGAAACCCTGAAGACAGACAATATAGTTCACAGTGTTATAAGGCTGAATGTTTGTCTGGGCCTGGTTACCCCCGGCGTGGCTGATTGTACTGCTGTTCAGGGTAGTGCCATTAGTCCCATCAGTATCTGTCCTTGTGGTGTTATAGTCAGGATCTCCCTGACCGGACTTGGCAGGAAAAGTATTTACCGGTGCAGCTGCATCCCCTTCAAGGGCATAGGCATTTACAGTATGATTATGAGAAGGCATCTGGGCAGCCGTCATTGTTGTTGTCTCAACACCGCCTTTTTGCCCCAGCACGTAATTGGAAAGCCCCGGGCCTCTCCCGGCATGAACAGCTACCCTGCCGCGAAGATCAGGAAGTGCGAAAACCGTCCTTCCGTCACCGCCATAAGTAGTTCCAAGAATAGAAAATAGAGACTGATTCGAAGATATAGAAAGGAGCTGCCCATCCGCAAGGGCCCACCCTCTCGGAGCAAAATTACCGCCAAACATCCTTATCTCACCAAGAAAGCATTCCTGAGCATCCACCTCCGGAACAGCAGCAAACAGGCTGCCTGCCAATACTAAAACCGCGATTAAAAGCTTAAGGGTACTTCTTACAAATGTCTTTTTCATCTTTTTCTCCTTAGGTTTAATGTGAATTCTGAAATATAGATACAACTAACTGTCAAATACTTATACAATTTTCATGCCTGAATCAATTTTATATAATAAATTTTATTTTCTCTTATATTCTAGTAAGTTACAATTGGATAAAAATACGTCTAAACACAGATTCATACTGTGCCATGTAAATTCCATTCACAAGTCACTGTGCCATGGCACAGTTAATCAGTTACCCCAGGTCCCGGCACCGTTCCATAGGTACCTCTCCAAATAATAAAATCATCTGTCCAGATTGCCCCGTTACCATTCATATCCATATCTTCATTTGCAGAATTAGTTACCTGCCCTGCAAAGGGTCTCCACAGAATAAAGTCCCGTATCTCCACTATACCGTTGTTGTCAAAATCCCCGTCACAGATATTGCCGTAATGCTGAACTCCCGGCAAAAAGGTATTATCATCTTCATCTGAATTGGTATCGCGCTGGTCAGGATTGAATACCTCAACACAGTTATCCAGGGCATCTACAACACCGTCACCATCAGTATCAGGGCCGGCAAGATCAGGCACCTCTATATCAATATTATTGACAACCTGGCCCGAAGCAATTGCTACAGTTACAGGATATGTACCGTAGATTTCCTCATCATCGATGATAAAATTGGCATTAGCATCAATATACGCCATGACACTATAGGAACTTGCCTGCAGTCCGGCAATAATATATGCACCGTTCTCATTTGTTACAGCAAAGTCCGCAACCTGCAATATTTCAAAATCCGAGGCCCATACAATAGCGCCCTGAAGAGGAAGGCCGGTCTCACGGTCGGTCACTATACCGGTTATCGCATTTCTAGGCGCAAGACTGAAATCAATGCCGGAAGTACTGACCATGGCATCTACTTCTACAGGCAATGCATTACTCCTCTGATCAGTATCGCTGTAATACTCGCCGTAACAAGTCTCATCTCCGTTTGCATCCACAATGTACTCACCGGTCTGCAGTCCGCTGATCACGTACTTACCATCCGCATCAGTATGGTCATTTCCACAGAAACCCCGGCCGCTTTCAGGACAGGCATTTACAGATATGCCATCTACAGGCTCGCCGGTTATATCATTAATTATGCGGCCGGAGATAGATCCAGCGGGTGCAAGGCCTATATTAATATCTGTCGGCCAACCTGCATTTACTGTCAGCGGCACTGCTGATGCAAATTGATCTGTATCACTGTAATACTCTCCTACATAACCGGTGCCGCTATATGCGATCAACCTGTACTGACCCGGGGGCAGCATCGGTATGGTAAAGCCGCCGTTGCCATCAGTAAAGGCCATGGCACAGGGGAATCCATTATTGTACTCACAGGCCATTAAGGGAACGAAGGGAATTCCCAGACCGGTGTCATCGCCTGCGACCATTCCGGTAATCGTACCGTCTGCATCACAGGCATTACCGATACCGTCATTATCACTATCTGCCTGATCAGCATTTACATCAGCAGGGCAGTTATCAATGCACTCGGCAATACCGTCTGCATCAGGGTCATAACCTTCATCCACTGTACCATCACAGTTATTGTCTATTTCATCACAGACCTCAACCGCAGCAGGGTTTACTGCAGGATCAAGATCGTCGCAGTCTCCATCGCAGGTTTTCCATCCGTCAATGTCCTGATCGAAGCCTTCGTCAATCAGACCATTACAGTTATTGTCATAACCATCGCAAACTTCTGCTTCAGCAGGACTAATATACAGATCAAGGTCATCACAGTCAGTACCGCCGACATCCACAGAATCAAACCCGTCACCATCAACATCAGTCAGGTCGAAACCATCACAGTCCTGATCAATGCCGTCATATGGAACTTCTATAGCGGTCGGACTGATTGCAGGATCGTCATCATCGCAGTCAAGGGCAATGCCGAATCCATCGCCGTCAAGGTCATCGTCATCAGCCATGCCGTTACAGTTTTCATCCTCTCCATTATACGGAAGCTCTGAAGCGGCAGGGTTTATATTTGCATCACCATCATTACAGTCATTCTGCTCAGCACAATAGGTATCTCCATCAAGATCAGTACATACGTCACATACATCGCCTATTCCGTCTCCATCTGCATCTGACTGATCTGTATTTGCATCATTCGGACAGTTATCAATAGAATCCATCACCGTATCACCATCACTATCCATCTCATCATCAAGAATATCAACGGTTACATCCTGTACAGCCTGCCCATTATAATCATTGTCTGTCGAGCTTACAGTGTGACCGACAACTCCTGCATGAGGGACGGTCTCGAAATCAAGATCATCAACCGCATCGATTGTTACCGCCTGCGGAATATCCCAGTCAGTCGGAGTGAATATCAGCGATGATACATCTGTGTTTACCTGTATATCAGGATTAACTGATACAGTTACAGCAGCAACAGGCTGTGAAGTAAGGACTGCAGTGTATGAATCACTCCATCCGCCTTCTGCTACATTGTAGATTTCCGCACCGGACTGTACCCAGTCGGTTTCGGAGTTCATACTGGCAAGAGTACAATCATGTCCCCTGCCGCTCATGTCTGTTACTTCTGTACCCGAACCATTATCCATCATCCAGTAACCCATAAGATTAGTGTAGTTAGGATGATCAGGTGTGATCGTTCTGTTCATCCATGCATTTACTTCATCACTGTTCAGGGCAGTCTGCCATATGCGGACCTCATCAATAGCACCGCCAAAAGTATTCCACCGTGCACCATCAAAATTACCACCTATTCCTAAAACATTGTTTGCAATAGAGAGAGTGACTAGTCCGATATCCTTCTGAGCCTCTACAACACCGTCAACATAAAGCTTCATCCACTGCCCGTCATACACAGCAGCTATGTGATGCCATGTTTCATCAGTAATTGATGTTGTACTTGCAACATCATGTCTGCCTCCGGCAGTATTCCAGAATGTAAACTGAACCTTGTTATTAGATGCATTCCTGTATAGGGTGTACCCTGCTGTACCGCCGTGCAGGTACCTGTCAATAATGCGTCCATAATCATTCTGAAACGAAGAGCCTTTCACCCATGCCTCCAACGCGAAAGCATTCGTTCCAAGATCAAATTCAGAACTGTTACCGCAATTCATGTAATCATCCGCCCCGTCAAACTCAAGAGCCGTACCCGAACCCTGCTCAAAGTGAGTCTCAATAGTCGAAAATGCCTGCGACGGAATCCACGCATTGTTGATATCCATATCTTGCAGTGTTCCATTGTTGCCATTTCCAGATATGTCAGATGCAATAGCCGATCCTGTTCCGTCATCGAAGTTCCAATGACCAATCAAGGCTAAAGCGTTCGGATGGTTACTCAGGTCTGTTGACGTAATATACGTTCTAATATCATCTCCGCTGAGGGCTGCTCTCCAGATTCGTAGTTCATCCACAGAACCCTGCAAGTCCCCATTCGAAAAATAACCTCCTACCCCATGTTCAGCCCCTGTGTTCAGACTAAGTCCAGGCACTGCTGCTGTACTCTCGAGTACACCGTTTATATACAATCGCTTTTGCCCGTCTCCATACACTGCCGCCACGTGGTACCATCTGCCTGCTTCCCAAGTATCTGTCGTGGAGAACAGATTATGAGTAGGGTTCCAGCTTCTGAAATTTAACTGTCCGCTCGCTGAATCACCAAGAGTCAGATAAATGTGAGGGGTTACTCCCTGCGCCTCGTAAAGGCGCATAATTCCTGATGAGTTAGAATCCCACGTTTCATCAAGACGGAACCAGAGCTCAATCGTAAATGCAGCCGCGGAAGCAACAGCCGGCAGGTCGACGTAATCATCGACACCGTCAAAACTCAATGCAGTGCCCGGGCCTTTTATCATTTTCCTTATCAGTACCCCGGCATTGGGATTCGTACCAGCGTTCAACTCATCAATATTATTAATACCGTCTTCATCAGGATCATCACTACCGGTAAAATCAAGATGCCCGAAGTTATCCAGCTCCCACTTGTCATCAAGTCCGTCTCCGTCAAGATCGCTGTCACAGGCATCGCCGATGCCGTCATTGTCTGTATCTATCTGATCAGCATTAGGATCATCAGGACAGTTATCAGTTGAATCAGGAATACCGTCACCGTCAGAATCAGCTGCAACCTCAAGCACTACGCTGTTCGTGTTGTAGATAAGATTGAATATACCGGCAGGGATAACGGAAGCAAACTGCCCGTTTACCATTCCGCCTGCAGTTGTAAGAACGGTGAACCGCTGGCCGTCCGCAGGGACATAGCCGCCGGGGAATGTAGCCTTAAGAGTAGCGTTACCATTGAGGTTTGCATTGCCGTTTATAGCCAGTTGATCGTGGAAACCTTCACCGGCACCTGCCGATGGACCGTCAAGCTCAATATCAAGTGTCCCTGGTGCCAGAGGGGAATAATCACCCGTGAGACTCAGAACACCCGGAGAACTTCCCGGCCTTACAGAACCATTGAGTGAGACTGAGGTAGAAGAACCAAAACTGACCCTTGCATTTCCCTGCAGAATCGCTCCCGCCTCATTAATAAATGACGACCCGGTTAAATTCAGCACCCCGGCATCAACTGCAAGCAGTCCGGAGTTAACAAAAGGTACAAGCACATCTACGGTATAAAACCCGGCATCCCTTGCAATCGTTCCCGAATTATTAAATGCATTTACCCCGGATACTGAGAGCATATCATTAGCATTAGTCGTGATCCTCATTGTCCCGCTGTTTTGAAGCGTTCCGCCCTCAAAGCCTATATTGCCCTGTGACCATACCATCTGACCCATATTGCTCAGCACTCCCGAAAGGGTCTTAAGCGCTGACCCGGTCAAGACTAACCCGCTTCCCGTCAGGTTAAATTTGCCGCCCGTAACCTCTCCACCGAGCCATCTGAATCCGCCGGGACCGCTGACCGTTCCCGCTGTCATGATACCACCCAGGAGGGTATACTCTGCTCCGGTATCCAGATTCACGGGTCCGTTCAGAGATACATTTCCTGCTGCAAATCTCAGACCTGTTCCCTTGATCGTTGTTGTTCCGTCCAGCACCGCTCCTTCGTGAAATTCCAGGATTCCGGCACTGACCTCAATTACCTGATCAACTGCACTGAAGG
>JADHUV010000049.1 GCA_016784355.1 Nitrospira sp.
AATGTCAGCAATGATAATGGTAATTACCACGTCGGAGCCAATGCAGACTATGAATTTGCTGATGCACTTGAAGGACTCAAATTAGGCGCTCATTGGTATAAGGGGAAGGTTAACGGTTACGACCCGGATTCTATGGATCTCAGCCAGTCACTGCTTCACATGCTTGGGGTTATGCTTATTTCTATGATTTTGACTGGGAAGTTATCGCCGGGTACTACAAGTTTTACAATAAGAACCTGACGGGTGCAGTGGGCACTGGAACAAGCTGGGCCGGCTTTGTACAGGTCGCACGTACAATAGATAATTTCACTCCCTATGTAAGGCTTGAGAAGGCGGATCTGGATCAGATGGATAACTATTTTAATCAGCAAGCAAGCGGTCAGTCATACAGGAAGGGCGCTGCCGGTGTTAAGTATGATCTTAATCTGAAAGCTGCTATTAAGGTAGAACTCAGCCATACCAATCTTGTTGACAGAACACTTGAGAATTATAATGAAATTCGAACTCAATACGCCATACGGTTCTAAACACTGATTTAAATGATTATTAACCGAAGAAATATTATCTTTATCCTTGCGATTATGATCTCGCTCGCCGGAACACATGTATTCGCTGATATCTATGTGATTTCTCATGTTGATGTTGAAGTCAGCGCTGAGGATATCAAGGATATCTATCTGGGAAGAAAGGAATATGCAAAAGATCAACAACATTTAATTCCTGTGCAGAATGCCGCAGCACGAAAAGAATTCATGTCGCAAGTACTTCGAATGAAAAGTAAGAGGTACAGGATTTATTGGGCCAAAAAATCTTTCCAAGATGGGACAATGACACCTCAGATGAAGATGAATGATAAAGAAACTATTCAATATATAATGCATACCCCTGGTGCAATAGGATATACCAAAACCAAACCTGAGGGCGTGAAAATTATCAAAAAATATTAATTAGTATCTTCACTGAATAAAAGTTTTGTAAATCATTATGCGATATTTTTAAACAGGCAAGATCAGCTTACATAAAGCTGGCAAATAAACAAATTTAAGAGGGAAAAAACATGAAACTCAATGTACGAGGGGGCGTGCAGGTATATACAATATGCCTGGCACTGCTGGTCAGTTGTATTTTCACAGTGCAGGCATCGGCAGTAACAGATGCTGAGCGCATCAGGGATCTTGAGCGCAGGCTTGAACAGAGTTTAAAGGTGATTGAGAGTCTTTCCAGTCGGGTTCAGCAGATAGAGGGCAAGGTAGGAACGGTTGAGACACGTGTACAGGCGGCAGAGGTGGCGGTACAGGATGCAGGAGCACCGAGCGGACCATCTCAGGCGGACTCAATTCTTTCACAGCTTACTCAGTTGCATGGTTTTGCAGATGTAGGTTATGTATACTCAGGAGACCGTGCAACCCCTGCTGATCAGAGTCGTGGTTTCACACTTGGTTCTTTTGATATATATTTAACGCCAAAGCTTGGCGGCAATACAAAGGCCTTGATAGAGCTTATATTTGAGTATGATGCTGCAGGTGATATCGTGCTTGATCTTGAACGACTTCAGCTTGGCTATGCCTTTAATGATCTGCTGACATTATGGGCAGGGCGTTTTCACACACCGTTTGGCTACTGGAATACTGGCTTTCATCACGGGCTGCAGATACAGACTTCAGCGATAAGGCCCGTATTTGTAGACTTTGAAGATGCCGGCGGAATTCTCCCGGTGCACGGTAATGGTCTGTGGGCAGCCGGCGGTGAAAAGATCGGAAGCGGCAGGGCCACTTATGATCTGTATCTCACAAACGGCTCGAGGATAAAGGGAGTAACTACTGCAGGTGGCGATGGTGAGCTTAATGCAAATAATGTCAGCAATGACAACGGCAATTACCACGTTGGGGTAAATGCAGGCTATGAATTTGCAGATGCACTTGATGGTCTTAAGTTAGGTGCTCACTGGTACAGGGGCAAGGTCAATGGATATGATCCGGATGATATGGATCTGAGTCAGTCACAGTTGCATATTCTGGGAGCTTATGCTTATTTCTATGATTTTGACTGGGAAGTCATTGCAGAGTATTACAAGTTTTACAATAAAAATCTGACCGGTGCAGTGGGCACAGGAACAAGTTGGGCCGGCTTTGTACAGGTCGCACGTACAATAGATAATTTCACTCCCTATGTAAGGCTTGAGAAGGCGGATCTGGATCAGATGGATAACTATTTTAATCAGCAGGCAAGCGGTCAGTCTTACAGGAAGGGCGCTGCCGGTGTTAAGTATGATCTTAATCTGAAGTCCGTCATCAAGGTAGAACTCAGTCATACCAACCTGGTTGACAGAACACTTGAGAATTATAATGAAATTCGAACTCAATACGCCATACGGTTCTAAGGGGGAATATTATGAATAATAAAATAAATCTAATAATAGTCTGTTTATTGTCTCTCTTGATTTGCGCAAGCGCTCAAGCGTATGCGGAAATATACGTAATATCTCACAGCGGAACTACATTGTCTGAAAGCGACATTAAAGATGTTTTCCTTGGAAGTAAACAATTCAGTGACTCGACGAAACTTGTCCCTGTTGATAACTCAGGTGCTCAGGAAGAGTTTGTAACCAGTGTGCTTAAGATGAATGCTCGTAAATACAGTACAGCCTGGACAAAGAAATCTTTCAGAGATGGGATAAATCCACCCGCAGTAAAATCTGGTGATACTGACGTATTGAACTTTGTAAAAAATACCCCGGGGGCAGTTGGATATGTGACTTCAGCACCTTCAGGAGTGAATGTTCTTAAGAAGTATTAGATATCGGGAGATTAAATGCTGAATGTAAGTGTTTTAAGAAGAAAGTTTATATTACAGTTTTTGGGACTGCTTTTACCTGTAACGGCTATTCTGATATTTCAGTCAGTTACACATATCTACAAATCCAATGAACTTGAAAGGGCTTTTTTTACATATGACTATTCCAACTCAGTCAAAAATAACTACAACAAGTTTCTGGATGGCGTTGTGGATGCTATTGATACAGAGCAATTGAGCAGTGACGCTGTGAATGCTCTGGGACAGGCCGTTACAAATATGGAGAAACTTGATACTCTTGACACAACGGCAAACCTGAGTTCGATAGTCGCTGATATGAAAAAAATGCACTCGGCCTTTGAGTCTGACAGGTCGCTTGATACAATCTTTCCTCTTAAGGACATTATAAACGGCACGGCTAATCAAATTAAACAGCTTAGTGCTGATTATCAGGAAAAAAACAGAACGGTAATTGAGGGAAACATCCAATCTACTAAAGATGCTCAGGTGGCGATTGGTGTGATACTCGCCCTGACTATTGTATTGTCAATATGGATAATTAAGGTAATAGTTCAAAAAATTACAAGGCCTCTTTCTGCCGCCGTGGATATTTCCGTGAGAATCGCAAACGGGGAGTTGTCCCGTATTGACGAAAACAGTATCAAGGAAGATATCGGCCATCTGCTTGAGTCTCTGAACAGCATGAACCAGAATCTGTTCCAGATTGTCACAAAGGTCAAGACTACAGCAAACAGCATTGCTCAGTCTGCGGATACCGCATCTTCTGAGGCCTCTCATGTTGTATCTTCAATTGCGGAGCAGTCAACTAAGATAGAGAAAGCAAATAATTCTATACGGGATATTTGTCAATGCATGTCTGATGATGTCAACCAAAACGCAGTGCAGGCTGTTAACTCCGCCAAGGAGACCCTCGAACTTGCAAAAACAGGGAATGCAAACATGTCTAAGAGTATTGAGGCAACAGAGCGTATTGTAGGCTCAGTAGGATCTTCAGCTGAACTGATCCATGCCCTGAGTAATTCCATCCAAAAGATAAGCGAGATTACCGGGATAATAAAAGGGATAGCCGATCAGACAAATCTGCTGGCACTGAATGCTGCGATTGAAGCGGCCCGGGCAGGGGAGCAGGGAAGGGGTTTTGCCGTTGTTGCCGATGATGTCCGTAAGCTTTCTGAGAAGACCTCCGTCAGCACCTCTGATATAACACGCATTATTAATGAAATAAGTAATCAGTCACGGGACGTGGTCGAGGCCATGACAGTTGTAAAGGATGATGTTGAACTCGGTGCCGGTTATAACAGGACAACCGGCGATATTCTGACACAGATAGTAACGGCTATCGGGTCTGTCTCGGAGCAGGTAAAGGAGATAGCGGATTCAGCAATGCAGCAGTCCAATGAGGGTCAGTCTATTCTGGAAAACATTGAGCAGGTATCAAGCATGGCCTCAGATAATATGCAGTCCATGCAGCATATGCAGCAGTCCGCAAAAGATCTCGCAAGTATTTCGAATGAAATGCAGCAAATAGTCGGTCAGTTTAAGATTCAAGCTTAATATAGATATACTTTTAGCTCTCGTAAGCGCTGCATTCAGTGCTATAAATTATGGTGTAATTGTAAGTACATTTTAATCTTGACAAACAAACAGTAATATCTGCTAAACTGTATCGTTCATTATTAAGCGTAAGTAAAGATGCAACCGCTTATAAAAAAATATAATTTCACTGCTGGCAACCGGTATTGGAGGACAGTATTTTAGAAGTAGCAGAAGAAGATAAACCGAATCTGGAAGTATACCGCCACAGCACATCCCATATAATGGCACACGCCATATCTGAGCTTTATCCTGATGCACACTTTGCCATAGGGCCGGCCATAGCTGATGGTTTTTACTATGACATTGATTCTGACGTTGTTATTACACAGGACGATCTTAAGAAAATTGAAAAGAAGATGAAAGAAATCATAAAGGCGAAAAATGCCTTTGTGATGAAAGAGATTTCCCGTGAAGAGGCACTTACGTTTTTTAAGGAGCGTGGAGAAATCTATAAGGTAGAGCTTCTTAATGAGATAAGTGATGATACGGTGACTGTATTTGAGGAAGGCGGTTTCACTGATCTTTGCAGAGGACCTCACCTGGAGACTACGAAAAAGGTCAAGTCCTTTAAGCTGCTTTCAGTAGCGGGGGCATACTGGCGCGGTGATGAAAAAAACAAAATGCTTCAGCGCATATACGGAACTGCATTTTTTTCAAAAGAAGAATTAAAGGCTCACCTGGAGTTTCTGGAAGAAGTAAAGAAGAGAGATCATAGACGACTGGGTAAGGATCTGGATCTGTTCAGTATGAATGAAGACATTGGAGCGGGTCTTGTGCTGTGGCATCCTAGAGGTGCAGCCATACGCCGGAGCATAGAAGACTTCTGGCTTGACCAGCACAATAAATCAGGATATCAGATCCTTTATTCGCCTCACATGGCGAAACTGGACTTATGGAAAAAGACCGGACATCTGGATTTCTATAAAGATAGCATGTACTCTCCGATGGAGATTGATGAGCTTGAGTATGAGATAAAGCCCATGAACTGTCCCTTTCACGTTTATGTATTTAAAAGCAGGCTGAGAAGTTACCGCGAACTGCCGCTTAGGTATGCAGAACTGGGTACGGTCTACCGCTATGAGCGTTCAGGCGCACTGCACGGTCTGCTGAGGGTCAGGGGTTTTACACAGGATGATGCGCATATATTCTGTACTGAAAACCAGATAGAAGTTGAAGTGCAAAAGGTGCTGGATTTTACATTATTTATTTTAAGTACATTCGGCTTTACAGATTATATAGTCTATCTCTCGACACGTCCTGAAAAGTTTGTAGGCACAGAGGAAGGTTGGGATAAGTCTACAAAAGCACTGGAACATGCCCTGAAGCAGAAAGAACTGAAGTATACCGTTGATCCGGGTGAAGGGGTGTTTTACGGCCCTAAAATTGATATCAAGGTCAAGGACTCTCTCGGCAGAGAATGGCAGTGCAGCACCATACAGGTAGACTTTAATATCCCGGAGCGCCTGGATATCACATATCGTGATTCTGATAGCAATGATACTCGTCCTATAATGATTCACAGGGCGTTGATGGGATCTCTGGAAAGGTTCTTTGGAATATTGATCGAGCACTACGCAGGTGCCTTTCCGTTATGGCTTGCACCGACGCAGATCAGCATCCTTACGATCTCTGAAAAACATTCGGAATACGGACGCTCCCTTCATGACTTTCTGATAGGGGAAGGCATTCGTTCCGAGCTTGATATTGACAACGAAAAAATTGGTTATAAAATAAGAAGAGTATCAATGTTAAAGACACCGTATATGTGTATAATAGGTGATCAGGAACAAGAAAATAAGACCATTAACCTGAGGAAAAGGACAGGAGAAAGTCTCGGAGAAATATCAGCCGAGGCACTGCTGAACCTATTGAACGAAGAAATTGCAGGCAGGAGGTAGTTATAAATAAGGGATTAAGAATAAACAAGTGGATCAGGGTTAGAGAAGTCATGGTTATTGATAGTGACGGCACCCAGCTCGGCGCCCTGGATGTTAATAAGGCAAGAGCTTTGGCTGTGGAACAGGATCTGGATCTGGTAGAAGTCTCACCGACAGCCAGACCGCCGGTTTGTAAGATAATGGATTACGGCAAGTACTGTTATCAGCAGGCGAAGAAGCATACTACAAAGCACAAGACCATTACAATAAAGGAAGTAAAGGTAAGACCCCGTATCAGTGATCATGACTATGATTTTAAGATGAAGAACACCATGAAATTTTTAGAGCATGGTGACAAGGTTAAAATATCAATGCAGTTCAGGGGCAGAGAGATTGTACATAAGGAAATAGGCAGGAAAGTCTTTGATCGTATCATTGCTGACTTCACTGAGACCGCTAATGTAGAACAGATGGTTAAGATGGAAGGCAATCGCATGATCATGATACTCGGACCTAAATAATTATTAGATAAGTATAGTTGTACTTTAGGTGCCAAATAGTGTAATATTATTGGCTAAAGTCGAGATCAATAGAATTTTATACAGGAGATATAGTTAAATGCCGAAGATTAAGACGCATAGAGGGGCTGCTAAAAGATTTAAGAAAACCGGAACAGGCAAGTTTAAGAGGAATAAGGCATACAGAAGCCATCTTTTAAATCATAAGTCAGCCAAGCGTATGAAATTACTCAGGAAAAGCGGAATAGTATCTAGCGCTAATCATGATGCAGTCAAAAAAATGCTCCCTTACGCATAAGAAGGCTGCAGTTTTTTATCTTTTTGTAAGCGTCCACTTCACTAACATTAAAGATTTAAAAAATATATAAAGATACTGTATAATCAGCCACGCTCAGAATATGAGCGATTTTATTGGTTTATTGCGAAAATAAAGATTTTTATTATATAAATTCGGGAGGAACGGATCAATGCCAAGAGCAAGAGGCGGTTTTAAAACCAGAAGAAGAACAAAAAAATTACTTAAGATGGCTAAGGGGTATTATAGCGCCAGAAGTCGTCTTTATAAGGCAGCAGCTCAGGCCGTAGACAGGGCCCTGCTTTATGCATACAGAGATAGAAAGGTCAAAAAGAGAGAGTTCAGATCTCTTTGGATCATCAGGATTAACGCTGCAGTTAGAGCTGTTGGTATGTCCTATAGTCAGTTTATGAATAGCCTCAAGAAGATGGATATACAGCTTAACAGGAAAGCCCTTGCTGATATTGCATACAATGATCCGCAGGCGTTTACTAATCTTGTTGAAATGGTCAAAAAAGGGAATGCTCAGTGAAATAGAAGCTTTGAGGGAGACTGCCGGGGACGAAATAAATAAGGCCGGCAGTTTAAAGGATGTTCAGGACCTCAAAGTAAAGTATTTAGGTAAGAAGGGATTACTAACCGTAAAGCTTCGCTCGATGGGTGCAATTCCTCCTGAAGAAAGACGTGCATTCGGAAGTCTGATTAATGAAGCAAAAAGTTATCTGGAATCCGCAATAACTTCCCAGGAAAACAGATTTAGATCTGATGAGCTGAATCAGTCTCTGCGGATTGAAAAAATCGATGTTACTGTGCCTGGTCGTTATATACCGGCAGGACAACTTCATCCCTCCACAAAAGTTCTTGACGAGCTGATAACAATATTTACCGGTCTTGGTTTTACTGTAGCCGAGGGTCCGGAAGTTGAACTTGACTTCTATAATTTTGAAGCCCTCAATATGCCGAAAGAGCATCCCGCAAGAGATATGCAGGACACCTTCTATGTAAGTGATGACGTTGTGCTAAGGACTCACACGTCCTCTGTTCAGGTGCGAACCATGGAAAAGACACCGCCTCCACTGCGCGTTATTGCCCCTGGTAAGGTATACCGCTGCGATGCGGATGTCAGCCATATTCCTATGTTTCACCAGCTTGAAGGTTTTATGGTAGATAAAAATATCCGTATGAGTGACCTTAAAGGAGTGCTTGAATTATTTATACATAGAGTCTTCGGCTCTAATACTTCTATCAGACTAAGGCCGAGCTTTTTTCCCTTCACTGAACCCAGCGCTGAGATTGATATGTCATGCGTAATATGCGGCGGCAAGGGATGCAATGTCTGTAGTCAGACTGGCTGGATAGAGATATTGGGTGCCGGTATGATTAATCCCAGGATATATGAGATGGCTGGATATGCGCCTGATAAATACACCGGTTTTGCTTTCGGACTCGGAATCGAAAGGGTGGCTATGCTTAAATACGGCATAGATGATATTCGTCTGTTTCCTGAAAATGACAGAAGATTTCTGGCGCAGTTTTAAATGATATATTTACTCTCACACAGGAGAATATAATTGCTGGTACCTTACAGTTGGCTCAAGGAGTTTGTAGATTTTGATCTGACCTCGTCGGAGCTTGGGCACAGGCTTACCATGGCCGGTTTTGAGCTGGAGGCAGAAGAACTCACCGCAACTGAAACAGTACTTGATATCGGAGTAACTCCAAACAGACCTGACTGTCTAAGCATACGTGGAATGGCGCGAGAAGCATCCGCGATACTCAAGCTGCCATTTAAAGATCTCAGCGTAAGCGTTAAAGGCGAAGCAGGGCAGGGGCCTTCCATTACGATTGAGGAAAATACCCTGTGTCCAAGATATGCAGCCAGGACAATAACAGGAGTCAGAAACGGATCTTCTCCAAAATGGCTGACTGATAAACTTGAGGCCTGCGGTGTAAGGCCTGTATCCCTTATTGTTGATATAACAAATTATGTGCTCATGGAAATGGGACAACCTTTGCACGCCTTTGATCTAGACAGACTTTCGGGCGGCAGGATTGTAGTTAAGCAAGCTGGAGATACAAAAGAATTTTTCGCACTTGACGGCACAAAGACTGTTTTGGAGCCGGATATGCTGTTGATATGGGATGACGAAAAACCAGTGGCCCTGGCCGGGGTAATGGGCGGCGCTAATAGTGAGGTTTCAGATAATACTGTAAATATACTTTTAGAGAGTGCATACTTTTTCCCCGCCTCAATCAGAAAGACCTCCCGATTGACTGGACTCGCCAGTGAGTCTTCTTTCCGTTTTGCCAGGGGAACAGATATTGGGGCACTTGACCTTGCGCTTGACCGGGCCGCAACATTGATAGTCGAACTGGCAGGGGGCGAGGTATCAACGATTACAGACATCTATCCGCTGCCTGTACAGACACGTGAGATTGAGGTGACTTTTGAGAAAATTAACTCTATTATCGGGGTGAATATTGAGCAGTCATTTGTTGAAAATACGCTCATCAGTCTTGGTCTAGATACCAGGCGCAAGATAGACACAAGCAGATCTCTTGAGGATACGCTGATTATTATCCCTCCGAGTTTCAGGAATGATATACAGACAGATATAGACATTGTTGAAGAAGTTGCCAGACTGTACGGCTACGATAATATTCCCTCGACGCTTCCTTCTGTACATATGTCACCTGCACCTGAGCATGAACTATATAAACAGATAAAAACCATGAAAAATTCAATGGTAATGTCGGGTTTTTATGAAGCTGTTAATTTCAGCTTCATGAATCCTAATATGCTCGACCAACTTTTACTGCGCAAAGAAGATCATAGAAGAAGCTTTATAAGTATTAAGAATCCACTACGACAGGAAGACTCGGCCATGAGAACCACTCTCGTGCCTACGCTCTTGCAAAATCTCAGCCTGAATCTTAATCGCGGCGAAAAAATGCTGCGTTTCTTTGAGGTTGCAAGGACATATACTGATACAGGAGATAAGCTTCCCGTTGAGAGGACTGAACTGACCGCTATTTTACATAAGGATAAATCTGCAGCCCTTTGGGAGGCCAGAAATGTTGGCTATTATGACCTGAAAGGTGTTCTTGAGAATTTACTAAGAGTAATCAATCTGCATGGTGTAGAGTTTGTGCCATCCTGCGATAAGACTGAGCCTTATCTTCATCCCGGTAAGACGGCTATTATCAGGGTTAATGATGAGAATATTGGCACAATAGGGGTCTTGCACCCGGGTGTAGCAGTAGCTTTTGATTTGAAGGGTGATATCACTGTAGCCGAAATATGGGATCTTAACAAACTGCTGGAGTATACAGCAGCGATTCCTGAATACAGGACCATCCCAAGGTTTCCCTATATCGAGAGAGATATTGCTCTGGTTGTGTCCGATTCGGTGACAGCAGCAGATGTAAAGCGTGAGGTATTAACATCAGGTTCAGACATAATTGAGAGTGTGAGCCTGTTTGATATTTATAAAGGAAAACCGCTGCCGGCAGATAAAAAGAGTCTTGCATTCGCTGTCAGGTACAGATCGACTTCGGATACACTAAAAGACAGTGACGTTGAGGAAGTGCATGGCAGCATTATAAGCAGGCTGCAAAAGAACCTGGGCGCAGAACTCAGAAGTTAATAGTTATCCGTAGCATTAGATTGAAATACAATCCGCAGCAAAGCATTAATTCATAGTTGCCCAGAGTTATCCACAAAGCAAAGAAGCTAGAATAATATTTATATTGCCTAAAATCGTGATAGGGTCGTACAGAATCAATTTATGCCCTCTAATAGCAGTAGACCATAGATATCACGTTATAAGCGATTTAAATGCGTCTATTTAAATATATCGTTTGATGATCTACTTTCTTCATTAAAGATTATATCTAATTTAACATAATATATCTTATCGGACACTAGCGATATCTCAGATCTGTTCAAAAGATGTGAAAACGAACCACCTCCCTGTATTGGAGTGGCTTGTATAAAGGATTTGTCGGGGTTTGCCTAATTATTAGGCAGTAAGATTACTTATAGATTTCAATGACTTAGAACTAAATAGCACAAACTAAAGGGGTTCTCCAATAATCATGGTATCTGTTATAGATTTGATCATTACCGGCACTAATTTTCCTGGCTTAAGGCCCTTGGATTTAAGGCTTATTTTTAGATAATTTTCAGACAATGCATTATTATACATGTTGTTATCATTGTTATATTCAACTATAACATTAAGTTGTCTTCCTAACTGCTTTAATATATAGATTTTTTTAAATTCATCACTAATATGCCGCAATTTCTTCACACGTTCCTTCTTTAATGTCCCTGAAATTTGACCGTCCATATTCTCAGCTGCTGTATCGGGTCTTTTGGAGTACGGGAAGACATGGAAATACGTAAATGGAATTTGTCTGAGATAGTTTACAGTATCTGTAAAATCCTGCTCACTCTCTCCAGGGAATCCGGTAATCAGATCAGTTCCTATAGATATGTCCGGACATACTGTTATTATCTTGTTGATAAGTTGTTTATATTCATAGGTGTTATATCCTCTGTTCATAAGTCTCAGTATACGGTCCGATCCGCTCTGAAGCGGGATGTGTAAATGTGGACAGACTCTTCCCTGCTGAATCAGTGAAAGAAACTCGTCATCGAATTCCTGAGGTTCTATGGAGCTTAATCTGATCCTGATATCGGGAAACCTCAGTGCGGCCTCTTTAACTATATCAATGAGTGATACTTCAGGTATGAGGTCTTTGCCGTATGAGCCGATATGAATACCTGTAATTACGACTTCTCTATAGCCGTCCCTCTGCAGGTTTTCAAAGGCATCCATGACCTCAACTGCCGGCAGACTCCTGCTGCTTCCCCGTGCCTTCGGAACCGTACAGTAGGAACATGAAAAATCACACCCATCCTGTAGCTTTAAAAATGCCCGCGATCTGCCCGAATGATAGGGTTTTTGGGACAGTTTTCCTTTTTCAATCTCCCCGTCACTGCTTGCAACGGTGACATCCCGAGCCAGATTGTTTATATGACTGAGCAGGCTATCCTTCTCAGAATTACCCACAACGAGCTCAATCCCCTCAAGAACTGATAATTCTTCAGGTCGAGTCTGGGCATAGCAGCCCGTGGCAATAACCTTTGCCCCGGCCCTCGCTGATCGCCTTATAAACTGTCTTGACTGATAATCACTCTTGGCAGTGACTGTGCAGGTGTTTACAACACATATATCCGCCTCAGACTCATTATCGACAATTTCATAATTATTGTCTTTGAGAATTGCTTCTAGGGAGGCGCTTTCCGATTGGTTGACCTTACAGCCCAGGGTTTTAATATTAACCTTACGCAAACTCTTCCTCAATCACAGACAGGTCAGTCCTTTCAGCATCAAGGGAATGCTGGCGTACCTTCGTTATTCTGAGCAATAATAATTTGCCGATGTCTGATGGAGATCCATTGAAATTTACGATTTTATCGGTTACAGTCCTTCCGGTCATTTTCCCGGAATCAGAAGCACTCGGGCCTTCAACCATGACTTCCAATATCTCAGACTCAAGTACACTGTTTTTCTTTTCCATAATATCTTCCTGAAGCTCTAATATCTCTGAGTGCCGTCTGGACTTAACTACCTCATCAAGGTGATCTGACAGCTCAAGGGCCTTCGTGCCGGGTCGCTTTGAATACTTAAATGCAAATATACGATCGAATTTAAATTCTGCCAGCATCGCCATTGTCACTTGATGATCCTCTTCAGACTCTCCTGGGAAACCTGTTATTATATCTGATGTTACGGCTATATCATTAATTCTGCTTCTGAGGTACTCAATCTTCTCCCTGTAATCATTCAGAGTATATCCACGGTTCATCAGACCGAGAACATGATCAGATCCGGATTGTATGGGAAGGTGAATATGTCTGCATACCTTGGGCAGATCTATCATTATATCGACCAATTTTTCAGAAAAATCCCTCGGGTGAGAGGTTACAAATCTGATTCTTTCAAGACCCTCAATATCATGAATACTCTTTAAGAGATCAGGGAAATCCATCTCACCATCGCCCTTCCTGCCGTAGGAATTCACATTCTGACCAAGCAGGGTGACCTCTTTGTATCCCTGAGCGACAAGATCCTTTACTTCATTATATATATCCGCACCCGCCCTGCTCCGCTCACGCCCTCTTGTAAAGGGCACGACACAATAGGCGCAGAAATTATCGCACCCATACATTATAGATACCCAGGCACTCACCCCCCCTGCCCTGTTCATCGGCAAAGTTAAATGATGATAATCCGGGTTATGCTCTATCGCTGTGGTGCGTTTAAGTTTAGGCATAATTAATTGGGGCTTATCAGATTCCTCATCAATACCTTTTACCCAGTCCTCAATCTTATCAATATTATCTGGCCCCATTATGAAATCAATATAGGGAAATTGTTTATAAAGCGCCTTACCTCTCTGCTGCGCAATACATCCTGCAACGGCGATTTTCAGTTCCGGCCGGGATTTCTTGACCTTATTAAGCCTCCCAAGCTCACTGTAAAACTTGTGCTCTGCCTTTTCCCTGATACTGCAGGTATTCAGAACAATCAGGTCAGCGCCCTTTGATCCCTTGATCTCAACCAGTCCTTGTTTGCCAAGGATTCCTGAGATCTTCTCAGAATCATGAACATTCATCTGGCAGCCAAATGTGTGAATGTGGTATTTTTTAGTCATATTTCAAGTAGTTATCTCGTCATGTACAGCCATCTGCTTCAATGATAAATTAGGTTTGCAAGACGTATTTTGCAATTTCAGGATAGCGATAATAAAATTTGCTGATCTATACCAGTTTCTTAACATTTTCAACCGTCAACCCTGCTTTTTTCAAGATATTGTTAAGCGTTCCCTTTTTCAGTTCCTTATGATTCGGAACTACAACGGATATGTTTCTATCTGGATGGTGCAGGAAAATATGACTACCTCTTTGATGGTCTATTAAAAACCGGTTCGGTGGAGGGCTTTTACAATTTGCTTGCCGGATAAGGTTTTGCTCAAAGAGCAATCTCAACTTCCCTGACTGTCAGGTTTGGATCGGATTTAATCTCATTCAGTTTTTCAAGACCTTCAAGGTAGCACATAATCGCTTCTTTAGCATTTTCAAGGGCCTCGTCTAATGTATCGCCCTGAGTGCAGCATCCATCAAGTGCCGGCACGGTGACATCATATCCACCCTCATCAGATTCGTCAAGAACTACGTTGAATTTCATTATTTATGCCCTCCGATTATATTAATCAGTGTATTTTAACATATTACAGGTAATGTGCTATATATTACTCAGAGCTTTATCTGGTTGTTAGACTTCCCCCGCTTTTATTGATACTCAGATAAGATGCAAAACGCAGATTAAGACCTTATTCATAACCATTTAAACGTCTCAGTAGAGATAATATCATCTCTACGTAGTGTAACCTTCGGTCAGCCGAAGGTGTGGATGTGGTATTTTTTAGTCATACTAAGCTCGAAGAATATAAATCAAACTGTCTATTTTTCCGGAAGGATATTCTGAACCTGTTTTTTAAGACCTGGAAGGTTTTGCTGAGTAATTTCCCAGACAGCCGCAATATCCACTCCCATATAATTATGAATCAGTATATCTCGAAGGCCGGCAACTCGCTTCCAGGGGGTGTCAGGATATTGCGATTTCAGCTCATGAGTAATGTTTTTGGTTGCTTCGCCAATAATTTCCAATTGTCTTATTACTGCATCCTGCCAATGAGTTTCGGACATGAACGTCTCACGTCCCACCGCAGTGTACTCTTCTACCTTTAAGATTGCATCAAGAATATGCCTGAGATAAAGACTGTCATCCTTCAAAGACTGACAGCCTCCTTAATTACTTTATCCCGTATGTAAGGACTGATGGAAGACTCTGTAACTACATCTACATGAAGATCAAGAAGTTCTTCAATATCCTGTTTGATCGCAATAATATCCAGCAGACTTGCCCCGGGTTCCATCTCCAGAATTATGTCAAGGTCACTCTCAGGGTTATCATCTCCGCGTGCAACTGACCCGAACACACGGACACTTTTCGCCCCAAAATTCCTGGCAATTGAAAGAATGTCTTCACGTCTGTCCATAATGGTCTTATTCATGCACTATTTTAACAGATTATCGAGGTTGAAAGGAGAGTATCCATCGACATGTCAGCAGTAAACTCTGACACTTCTTCAATCGCATTAAGGATATCATTGATATAGTCAGTATAATTTCTAGCCATCAGAGAGATACTAATTCCTGGAGGATATTTTTTCCTATAACAGGCTTAAGTGCTTTTTTTGTACCAAGGTCTATTTTGACGCCTGTCAAACCTTCCAGATCAAGAAACTGGAAAAAACCAATCGGTTTTTCAAACTCAACAAGGATGTCAAGATCGCTCTGTTTAGATTGATCTCCCCTTACATATGAGCCGAAAATACCGATATCTTTTACAAAGTATTTATTGCTCAACTCATTTCTACTATTTTCTATCAGCAGTCTTATCTCCTCAAGGGTTTTCATTGGATTATTTTAACATATTCCTGATCAATCGCTTGTTTGCGTAGTTAACCGGTAGAGTTGGTAAAGACTGCGCATGAAGGGAATAGTAGAACTGTCTCGCCTGCGTTCGGCAGTCAGACCTTTATTGTTCATTATTCTTCAACAGGACGTCATCTATTTCTTTAGCAGAAAACTGGATAATGGAGACTTGACACCACCCACAATGTCATCATGAACGCCCAACAGGTCATCCTGAACTTGATTCAGGATCCAGCCGTTAAGCCGAGCAGCGAGATTCCGGATCGGGGTCCGGAATGACAGTTCTTTAACACCCTGAACACCACAATGTCATCATGAACGCCCAACAGGTCATCCTGAACTTGATTCAGGATCTCTATAAGTCTATAATGTCACATGTCGGGGGACAGTCAGTACTACATATACATACTTACCAATAGACACAAGACCGTGCTTTATACCGGCATAACCAATAACATCGTCAGACGGTTGCATGAGCACAAGAATAAACTTGCCCCGGGATTTACCGCCAAATATAATTTACACAGTCTTGTTTATTATGAAGTAACACAGGACGTAAGTTCAGCAATAAGAAGAGAAAAGCAGATCAAGAGTTGGCGTAGAGACTGGAAGAACGAGTTGATCAGTGAGAGCAATCCAGACTGGAGTGACTTAAGTCATATGATTATGGAGATTCCGGATCGGGGTCCGGAATGACAGTGCTTTATCATCCTGAACACTACAATGTCATCATGAACGCCCAACAGGTCATCCTGAACTTGATTCAGGATCCAGCCGTTAAGCCGAGCAGCGAGATTCCGGATCGGGGTCCGGAATGACAGTTTATATTCAGTTTATTTCTTCAAACTCCAAGTTCAAGGAACTTGATAGATCAATAAGTTATCAAGTCATGTACGCTCATCTATGCATAACGGAAAAAAATTGCAGCTGATATTTAACTATATTCATGGATAGATTTAATAAAATCAGGCTAATGTTCAATCGTAATGAGTCCACATACGGATTACTTTTACGATTTTGATCTCTTTTAAGACCTGATAAGCCAGGCGATGCTGTATATTGATTCTACGGGAATATGCTCCGGACAGGTCTCCTACCAGTTTTTCAAACGGAGGAGGTGTTTTGAATGGATTTATCTCCAGGATTTCCAGAAGTTCTTCGGCCTTTTGGCGAAGTCCCGCTGCTGATAGTTTTTTGGCATCTTTTTGCGCATGTCTTGTAAAGACGATCTGCCAACTCACCACTTAATGTTTTTGCTGCATTTTTCTACAGGCGTTTCCAGTCCCTTGCGTATTGACTCCCTCATGCCGGGGATAGACACCAGATAGAGCGTTTCCTGAATTGCACGCCAGTCATCCTCAGACACAAGTACGGCATTGTTTCTTTTTCCGGTTATCTGTATCGGTTCATGTGATGAAGCGGCTTCATCTAAAAGTTTGTACAGCTTTGCCCTTGCTTCACTTGCTGATAGTGTCGTCATATTTATTACCTCTGCACTTAACGTACCACATTGCGTACGCTATGTCAAGGAAAGAGGCTGAAGTGACTTTAACCGATTCATTTATTCAGCTACCGAAAGAATGAAATCAAGATATCCCTATAACAGCCTCCCCTATCTGCAAATAGCTTATATCGGCTTGAGAGCTTTCCGTGTAACCAGATCTACTTTAAGACCAAGCAGGCATTCCAGATATTCCTCCAGACCAAGGAACTTGAAAAAACCGATCGGCCTTTCAAGCTCGACCAGCACATCAAGGTCACTCTGGTTAGACTGTTCACCCCTGACATATGAACCGAAAAGGCCAATATTCTTCACAAAAAATCGATCTTTAAGCTATGCCCTATGCGTCTAGATAAGTGCCTTTATTTCTTCGAGGGATTTCATCTCGCTATTTTAACACATTGACTGGAGTTCTCTGAAAGGTGTTAATAGGTTTCAATATCCTTCCTTACCATCGGCCGTTACCGGTCATAATCAACGGATCCGTGCATGCGATGTATTTTTCTGTTTTAAAGAGGTTTGGGGATTTGAAGAATAACGGTTTATTCATAATCATTTATACGTTTCAACCGTTTTCAACTATTATTGATTAAAACACTAGGCATATTTAGCCGTGCCAGGTTCAGTCCGGGGCGTAAGCGTATGCTGGAGATACCCTGTCCGTCATTCTTAATACCGGACAAGATGAAATGATTCAGGCTTAAGGATTTACTTTATTCCTGAACCCGACTGCAAAGACAACAGCAGCTATCACGAGTAGAATAGCTGCGCCGGAAAAGGCCCTTGCAAAACCATATGAGGCGACTACAAAACCTGATGCTATCGGGCCTGCCGTATGGCCAATATCCATAATTGAACCCAGAATACCCATTGAGGATCCATGTGTCTCCCTTCTGCTGAGGTCAGCGATCAGCGCCGATGACGCTGAAGTAACTATGGACAGGCTCAGACCAAAAAGAATGCTGAGCAGGAGTATGGGGACAAAGCCAACAAAGTACTGGATACTCCATATGCACACTGCGCCGATAAGTGCTCCTGCAATTATCTGAGGCTTTCGGCCGTGCCTGTCAGAGAAACTGCCCATAAAAGGCTTGGTTAGCGCCAGTGTAATTATCTGTGCAGCTATAAAAAAGCCGATTTCATACGCACTCAATCCCGCCTGTAAAGAATAGAGAGGCAGAAATGTCTCAAACGTCCCATACGCAAAGAGAATTGCAGCTTCTGCTGAACTTGTCAGCAGAATCCCCCGCGAGGAGATAACTTCACGGAACATTCT
>JADHUV010000012.1 GCA_016784355.1 Nitrospira sp.
ATCAAGGTTACCTTGGACAACAGCATCCGGGCCGAGTCTTTTAATTGCATCGTCCAGATTGATTCTCCAGTCAACACCGTAGGCATCAGCACCGGCAGTCTTGATCTCTTCCAGAAGTCCGGCTGTCTCACCAACAAAATAAATAATTGGAACGGGCGCCATGTTCTGTTCTTTCATCCAGCGTTTGAGTTCTGTAATTATGCGCTGAACATATTTCAATGCGTATTTCTTGAAATGGTGCGGCATGAAGATGCCTCCCCATGTATCAAAGATCTGGATAGCCTGCGCCCCGGCAGCTATCTGGGCCCGCAGATATTCGGTGATTGTTGCAGTGACCTTGTCCATAAATTTTTCGTATACATCAGGTGCTTCAAAGATCAGTCTTTTTGTATTTAGAAAGTTCTTTGATGTACCGCCTTCAACCATGTACGTGCCTGTTGTGAAAGGGGCTCCGGCAAAACCTATCAGAGGCACCCGACCCTCAAGCTCTTTTCTGAGCAGACGTATAGCATCCATTACGAAACCCATTGTATCCTCAGGGTCCGGTACGCAAAGTTTGTCGACCGCTGCAGCATCTCTTATCGGAGGTCCGAGCAATGGTCCCTTGCCTTCATGGAATTCCAGTCCCTGTCCCATCGCCTGGCATGGGATCAGGATGTCTGAAAAGAGAATGGCCGCATCGACCTTCAATATATCTATAGGCTGCATAGTTACTTCTGCTGCGAGTTCCGGATTTTTGCACATCGTAAGGAAATCGGCCTTGCCGCGGATCGCCCTGTATTCCGGCATATACCTTCCAGCCTGTCTCATGATCCATACAGGCGTATATGGTACTTCTTCTCCCCAGCATGCTTTTAAAAATGTATCGTTCATTATTCCTCCAAAGTATAAATAGTTGACAATTAGCTATCGGTTAATGACCCATGCCCGTTGGAATTTTTACCGGCATGTTGCATATGCTATTTTTTATCTACCTGTAATTTCCTTGGTATGTATCCGCAAAAAGGTTCTTCTTCCATATAGTCGCCTGTGATGGCGTAGGCCCTGGCCCTGCAGCCTCCGCAGACGTTTACATATTCACATGAGCCGCATCTTCCCTTGTAGCTTTTAAAGTCCCGCATGTCCTTAAAGAGCTGGGAGTTTTCCCATATGTGCTGAAAGGAATTTTCTTTCAGATTTCCGGCAGACATTGGAAAGTAGCTGCAGGGAAGCAGATTTTCATCTACATCAATAAGGCAGATGACCTGTCCGGCAAGACAACCCTTTGAGCCTCCAGTAGAAAACTTCAGTGTCCTGCGCTTGAATTTTTCACCATCTTCCTTCTGCTTTTGCAGAACCATCCTGTAATAATGAGGTGCGCAGGTAGGACGGACAAGCAGTTCATCCTCCTCTTTTTCCATCTCATAATGCCAATCAAGTATCTCTTCATAATCTTCAAGCGAGATAAGCTCATTCATGATCTCCTCGCCCCTGCCTGTCGGTACGATCATGAACATGTACCAGGCCGTAGCACCGAGTTCTTTGGCGAGTTTGTAGACTTTAGGGATTTCTTCCTGGTTTCGCTTTGTAAATGAAGAATTTATCAGGAACTTGATACCGTGCTTATTAAATAGCTTTGTTGCATTGACAACCCCTTCGAAGGCGCCTTTCTGGCTGCGGAAATCATCATGAACTTCAACCGTAGCACCATCAAGGCTTAGAGATACCATCTTGATTCCGGCCTCTTTCATCTTTAAACATATCTCCTCAGTTACAAGAGAACCGTTTGTGGCAATACACATTCTGAAACCTTTATTGGTTCCATATTGTGCGAGATCGAATATATCTTTCCTCAGCAGCGGCTCTCCACCTGAAAGTACCATAACCGGCTGAGCATAGCTGGCTATATCATCAATTATTCTATAGCCTTCTTCTGTTGAGAAGTCTTCGTGGCCATGTGTATCCATTGTGGAGGAAGATCTACAGTGAACACAGTTGAAATTGCACTTTCTGGTTATTTCCCATGCGACCCATTTAGGTACGAATTCTTCAATCATAAATTCTCACTCCTATAGTATAGTTGCGCAACAGCGCAAATGCCTTATTATTGTACATATTTTGAGATTGTTATGGAAGAGATACAGAAGGTCTGCTCATATAAACCGCTCAAATACTTCATTGGAAAGCACCAGTCCCCTTCTGGTGAGTCTGAGTTCTGACTCATAGGAACATTCTGAGGCTGATATCTCTATCAGTCCCATAGCTGTAAGTTCTTTTATTTCTTTTACATATATAGTGAGAAGATTTTTTTTGTAACGCTTTGCAAAAGACTCGATGCAAACACCTCGTGTCTTTCTCATTCCGAGAAACAGTGCCTCCGAGAACGCTTCTTCATCAGTTATAAAGCGGGGGTCTTGAAAGGGAAGGTTCCCTTGTGAAAAAGTCTGGATGTATTTGTTTATGTCCGATATGTTTGCGCTGCGAACTTTATCGACAAATGAGTGAGCCCCGATTCCTGCTGCATAACACGTCCCGCGGTCCCAGTAGTTTAAGTTGTGGCGGCACTCTTTATCATTCTTGGCAAAGTTTGAGATTTCATAGTGGGCATAGCCTTTTGAGTCAAGGTAATCTATGGCATGGTAGTACATGTCAATGATCTCTTCTTCGCAGTCTTGAGATATAAGACTGGCATTGGCCGGGTTTTTCATAAATAAAGACAGCTCGGTATCCTTTTCAAAGGTTAGCTCATAGGCAGAGATATGTTGAGGTCTCAGGCTGACTGCAGTTTTTAAATTGTAATGCCAGGAGTCCTGCGTTTGACCTGGGAGTCCGTATATAAGATCTATTCCAATATTGGTGAAGCCGGCTTCCCTGCCAATTTCGATAGAACGGCGAGCTTCCTCCGAAGAATGAATCCTGCCAAGCAGTGCAAGTTCCTGATCATTGAATGACTGCATACCGATGCTCAGCCGGTTGATCCCAGCCTGTCTTAATAATGTAAGCTTTTTAATATCAAGGGTTCCGGGGTTCGCCTCGATGGTTGCCTCGTAATTTTCTATAAAGGAAAAGTGTTGAAATACCGTATTCAGCAGGGAATGAAGCTGGTCTGTTGAGAGGGTGGTTGGAGTGCCGCCGCCGATAAAAAGTGTTGATATAGGATGCTTATTAGGCAGTCTGGAGATTTCTATCTTAAGCGCAGAGATATAGCTATCCGCTAATGCCGGATTATAAATGCCCGATATGAAATCGCAGTAACTACAGCGTTTTAGACAAAAGGGAATGTGGATATAGAGTCCGGGCATGAATGATTATAGCAGGGCGACGTGAAACTGTTCAGGTCGTTTAAAGCAGCTTCATTGCCCGGTCAAACAGGCCATTCATTTTTTTGCTCTCTGTTGAAATTTCCTTCAGTATTTCTGCGACATCTTCCTGATTCAGTTTGCGGGCCTTTGATTCCCACTCGCTGTATGTTGTTATATGTGCGTCATTATGTTCTTTCCAGTGGCTGAGCAGGTGTTTCAGTTTTTCAATATCATTCATACTACGGTGCTCCTTTTCGGGATATAAAGTTTAATTAAAGTCCGAGAAATAAAATTGATATTCCGCAGAAAGAGACTATTGCGCCTGCTATGGCGTGTGTGTATCTTTCCAGGTTTATTGATCTCATAAGATCTCTTTTGTAGCTGGCAATCATTACCACGGTAAGCATTGTGAGGATTGTGACAAGCGCGAAGACGCCTGATACAAGCCAGACGGATGTCATGCTGTTTTTTGCAGCCGGGTACATAAGCATGGGTATTAAGGGCTCGCATGGACCGAGAACAAAAATTACGAAAAGAACCCAGGGTGTCAGGCTTTTAGAACCTGCTGCTTTATGTACATGTGCATGTTCGCTGCTATGAGTATGTTTGTGTGAATGAGCATCTCCTGCTTCATGGGCATGTTCGTGTCGGTGCGGCCTGTTGCGAATGGCTTTCCTTATTCCCCATACAAGGTATGTCAGTCCGAAGGCCAGCAGACCCCAGGCCGCAATATTTCCGCGAAATGATTCAAACGCGGTCAGTTTGGAAAGAGTGAGTCCGAAGGCTATGCCTAAAAATCCCAGCATGATTGAGCTTGCCACATGCCCTGCTCCGCAAAGGATAGTTACCCATACTGTCTTGCTGGTCGACCATTTACCTGATCGGGACATCATTATAAACGGTAGATAATGGTCCGGGCCTAAAAGCGTATGAAAAAAAGCTATGGAGGCTGAAGTGCCTAAAAGGATTAGTAATTCGCTGGATATATCCATAAGATAAATTGCTCGATTAAGGTTTTTATATTTAAAACGCAAAAAGCCGCGAAGTCATCAGGTCTTCAGACCCGTCAGCCTTCGTGGCTGGTATATTAATATCACAATATTGGCCATGCTGTCAAGAAAATATTGGCTCTTACTAATTCTGATGCGGGTTTAATTGACCTTGCTCTGTAACTTTGTTAGTATTGGAGATTATGAAAAAATATACCTTGTTTTTTGGGCTTTTGTTTTTAATCTATGCATGTGTGCCTGCTGCTTCGGTCAGGAATGAGGTCGCTGTGCCTGTCTCGGAAGGGCCTGTTTATGAGGAGACTCTTGATAACGGGCTGAAGGTTCTTATTATTCAGGATGCCAGTGCCCCTCTTGCTGTTTTTCAAGTATGGTACGATGCCGGATCAATTCATGAGCAGATAGGTAAAACAGGTCTGAGCCATCTTCTTGAGCATATGATGTTTAAGGGTACGGAAAGACACGGGCCGAAGACCTTTTCCAGGATGATAAAGCGGGTAGGTGGTCTGGACAATGCCGGCACGAGTAAGGACTATGTCTTTTATTATCAGAAACTGGCGCCGGACAGGCTTGAACTGTCTATAAAACTTGAGGCAGACAGGATGCAAAATTTACTGCTTGATCATGACGAAACCCTTTCAGAAAGGGATGTTGTGATGGAAGAGCGGAGGATGCGCTATGAGGATGATCCGCAAAATCTGGTATATGAAGAAGTGGTCTCAGCTGCCTTTAAGAACCATCCCTATCGCTGGCCCGTTATAGGCTGGATGCAGGACCTTCAGAATGCCAGTGTTGCAGATCTTCGGGAATACTACAGTACTCGCTACGTGCCGAATAATGCCTTTATTATTGTTGCAGGCAATATAGATCTGCCCGCAGTGATGGCTTCTATAAAGAGGGAGTTTGGAAAGATTCCGAGGGGACCGCAATTGAAACCGCTTGATGTTCAGGAGCCGGTGCAGAGGGGTGAAAGAAGGGTTTATGTGAGGAAAGAGGCAGAACTGCCTTATGTCTTAAGCTCGTACAGGGCCCCGAATATTGAAAGTCCTGACAGCTTTGCACTTGAGGTTCTGGCCGTGATTTTGTCAGATGGGAAAAGTTCTCGTATATATAAAAATCTTGTAGACGGTAAACGCCTTGCCCTCTCAGCAGGCGCCTGGTACAGCAGTACTTTCCGGTACCCGTACCTCTTTTCTGTATATGGCACGCCCCTCCCGGGGAAGTCCATAGATGAACTTGAAGCAGCATTATATGAGGAGCTGGAAGCTTTAAAG
Organism: Nitrospira sp.; assembly: GCA_016784355.1. Lineage (GTDB taxonomy): Bacteria > Nitrospirota > Thermodesulfovibrionia > UBA6902 > UBA6902 > JACNKH01. The sequence goes on from JADHUV010000012.1 coordinate 5,563, forward strand.
AAAGAGGCCCCTTCGGAGAGAGAAGTTCAGAAGGCAAGAAATCAGGCAGAGGCGGATTTTATCATGGGGCAGGACTCGATATTTTATCAGGCCAGGGTGCTTGCTGAATTTGAACTGCTCGGGGACTGGCGGCTGAAGGATGAATATTTAGAAGGTATCCGAAACGTAAAACCCGAAGATGTGCAGCGCGTAGCACAAAAGTACCTAGTGCAGGATCAGAGAACTACAGGGACACTCATACCTGTTATTAACAAGGAATAAAAATGAAAACAAATCTGCTTACGAAGGCTGCGGTAATAGTGCTGACAATAGGCTTTATGGTGGTTTTTACTGCAACCGCCAGAGCTCTTGATGTCAAGCGGATTGAGCTGCCAAATGGTCTGATTCTGCTTGTAGTTGAAAGGCATAACCTGCCGGTCGTGAAGGTATCGCTTGGTATTGATGCGGGCAATCTTTATGAGCCTGAGGATAAGTCAGGTCTTGCAGCTTTAACCGCCTCCATGCTTTCCGAGGGTACGGTCAACAGGTCATCTCAGCAGATAAGCGAGGCGATTGAGTTTGTGGGCGGATCGGTCGGAGCCTCCAGCGGAAAGGATTATGCATCTGTAAGCCTTTCGATTTTGAAAAAAGATATTGACCTTGGATTTGAGCTTATGTCGGATATCCTGCTGAATCCGGCCTTTCCTGCCGATGAAATTGAAAAGAAAGTGGAAAGAATCAAGGGTAGTCTCAGATCCAGTGAGGAGAATCCCGGATATGTAGGCGCAAGAGAATTTAAGCGCATAGTGATGGGCGCTCATCCTTATGGTCGGCTTGTATCCGGTACTGTGGAGACAATTGATAATATTCAGAGGGATGATCTTATTCTGTATCACAAAAAATATTATGCTCCAAACAGGACTGTCATGGCGGTTGTCGGAGATATTACTGCAGATGAAGTTCGGCAGCTTGTGAATAAATATCTTTCATCATGGAAAACTGCAGATGCTGAGACTGTTTCAGCCGAACACGTAACTGCCGTTTTGAAACGGGAAACGTATATGCTGGACAGGGATCTGACACAGGCTAATATTTTAATGGGACACATTGGCGTCAGCAGGGGCGATCCTGATTATTATTCTCTTTCTGTGATGAATTATATACTGGGCGGCGGCGGGTTTGCGTCACGTTTGATGGATAATATACGTGATAATAAGGGTCTGGTTTATGACATTCACAGTTATTTTGCTGCTGACAGACTTGGCGGTACCTTTCAGATTGGACTTCAGACAAAGAGTGAATCTGCTAATCTTGCAATATCCGAGACGATTAAAGAGATTAACAGGATACGGACGGAGCTTGTTACAGATGAAGAACTTTCCGATGCAAAGGCATTTTTGACGGGCAGTTTTCCGATGAGGATTGAGACAGGTGAGCGTATTGCCAACTTTCTGGTGGCGGTTGAGTTGTATGGACTCGGTTCGGATTATGTAGATGAGTATGCTGGTTTTATTAATGCGGTTACCAGTGAGAATATATTGCTGATTGCAAAAAAATATCTGCACCCTGAAAAACTGGTAATAGTTGTAGTCGGTGATCAGGAAAAGATCGCACTGCAGGAAGATTTTAGATAACTCGTACTGAATAAATAAAATACCGACAGGCGATGGCCCATCGGTATTTTTTGCTAATATAAATCTGTTTTAAACGGCGTTATTGTATTACAGATACCTGGCTTGCCTGGGGACCTTTGTCGCCTTCCTGTTCAACAAAGCGAACTCTCTGTCCTTTCTCAAGATTGTAAAACTCCTGGTTTAGAACACTGTTTTGGTGAAAATAGATCTCCTTTCCATCATCAGTAGTAATAAACCCGTAGCCCTTGCTCTGAAATAGTGAGCTAATGAGGGCAGAAGGGGTTGTCTCATGGCGTTTTACATCGCCCCGCTGCTTCCTGGCGGTATCCTCCAGTTTTCTGCGTGCAGCCTTAAAGGCATCCCTGATAGAAACATAGATGTCTTCATTCGGCTCATGTTTTATTACTATTTCTGCGCCTGGTACGGTTATGTCAAGCCTGACATTGTATAAACGGCCGTTTCTGTTGTGTCGATGCGGAGCCTCTACCGTAACTCTGCATCTTGTGATACGGCTATGAAACTTACTGAGTTTTTCTGCTTTTTCCTCAATTTCGCTTCTCAGAACCTCGGTCAGTTCAAAATCCCGTGAAGTGATCTGTAAAGGAATTTCCATTCTGCTACCTCCGCTGTATCTAAAGGTTAATTACTATATTATTATGGTATCAGTCTAGTAAGTTAGTGTCAAATTATGCCTTGCCGGAATTTATGCAATTCGGGGGTGTGTTGTAAATATTAGGAAGTAATTAATATAAAATGATAATCTGATATAATCTAATTTGCCCGTAAACCGGAGTATTTATTTATGAAAAATCAGTCTGCTGCCATAAATGTCATATCAGCTGAAAAGCCATGCTCGATTCCTTGCAATCTCTGCGGTTCTGTAATTGTTGAGGAGTTATCACTGGTGGATCGGGACAACAGATATCTCAGGACTGTAATCTGCCGTGAATGTGGCCTGGCCTGGACAGATCCGAGGCCTGAAAAAGAAGATATGCGCAGGTATTACAGTAAGGATTACCGCCTAAAGTATAAAGGGACTTTTGAGCCCAGGATGAAGCATATAGACAGGGCAGGGCATGTCGTTTTATCCCGGTATGAGAGAGTCAGGGATTACCTGAAGTCGGGGATGAAGACCCTGGATGTAGGAGCCGGCGGCGGAGAGTTTGTTTACCGATTAAAGACACTTGGACATGATGCGTCTGGTATTGAACCAAATGAGGGGTATGCCGGATATGCAATTAAGGAATACGGAGTTAATGTACAGGTCGGGTTTATACAGGATGCAGAGTTAGATGATGCTTCCTTTGATTTCATAACCATCTTTCATGTGCTGGAACATGCAGAGGATCCCCTTTCAGTATTGCAGAAGCTTCGAAGCTGGATCAAACCCGGCGGCACGATTGTAGTCGAAGTTCCAAATATTGAGGCCGTCTGTCAGGCGCCGGTGCATCGGTTTCATCTTGCACATATATACAGTTTTAATGAGAGTACACTGGTGCATATGGGCCGTCGGGCAGGACTTGACGCTGTAGAGGTCAAGTTCTCGCCGGACCGTGGTAATATAACCGTGTTTTTCAGACGGGCTGATTCTGGGATGGATAAGCCGTTTGAGGGGGGGATAAGCGGAAATTGTGAGCATGTTTTAGAGGTGGTGAATAAGCATACGAGCTTCGTGCATTTTACGTCTAGTTACCCGTATGTGCGGTTTTTTAATAAGCTCAGACGTATTATTGATGAGGGATTATCAGTTGGGAAATTTACATCGGGCAAGCAGATTTTAGATGATATTTTCAAATCCGCATAGGCTGCCTTTTTTCTGCATACTGCTAAAGACCTGACCAGTTGCTTTTTTGCATGCTATTATTAATGCCTGCATCAGTTAGTTTGTTGTTATAGAATAATTAGAGGGAAAAAATATATGGATTGGAAAATATTTCTAACAATATTTGGTGCAGTTTTTATTGCAGAGTTGGGTGATAAAACGCAGCTTGCAACAATGTTATTTGCCGCGGATAAAGAAGTGAGTAAATATACTGTTTTTTTTGCCGCATCGGCGGCATTGATTATAGCATCTGCAATTGGTGTTTTGGCTGGAAGTATGCTGTCAGAATACATAAATGAAAAATATTTACACTATATAGCAGGTGTTGGCTTTATCGCAATCGGTCTTTTTACCTTATACAATGCATAGATAATATAAGACGGGTAGTTATCTGGGTAAATAAAAGCCTTGGCTTAATCACTATATTTTATGGCAAATGCTGCTGAGGTTATAAAATGCAGTGATTACTAAAATAGAGTACACTTGTCCTGACTACTTCACTATCTCTGTCCCGATTCCTTCTTCTGTAAATATCTCAAGCAGCAGCGCATGCGGTACACGGCCATCGATAATATGTGTCTTTCCAACGCCTCCTGCAAGCGCGCTCTGGCAGGATTGAACCTTGGGCAGCATTCCGCCGGATATCGTGCCATTGGCTATCAGTGTCTTGATCTTGAGCTTGGACAAAGAGGAGAGCAGATTTCCCTTCTTATCTTTTATTCCTTCTACATCGGTCAAGAGGATAAGCTTTTCAGCATTAAGTGCAGCAGCTATTTCTCCGGCAACGTAGTCGGCATTAATATTAAGTGTCTGGTTATTCTTGCCGGCGCTTATAGGAGCAATGACGGGTATGAAGCCGCTTTCATCTATTGAAGTCAGTATTTTGGGGTTGACCTGCTCGACTTCACCTACCAGGCCCAGGTCTATGATTTCTGATACACCTGTTTCCGGGGAGATCTTTTTGATGATTTTTTTGCGTGCCTTTATCAGGTTGCCGTCTTTGCCGCTAAGACCTACAGCGAGTCCGCCGTGGTTATTTATAAGGCTGACTATCTGTTTGTTGATAAGGCCGCCGAGAACCATTTCTACTATATCAATGGTCTCTTCGTCAGTGACTCTCTGGCCGTGAATGAACTTAGGCTCTTTCCCCATTTTACCCATGATTAGATTGATCTTGGGTCCGCCGCCGTGCACGATTACGGGCTTTATGCCTATCAGGTTAAGAAGTACAATGTCCTGGGCAAAGGCATCTTTCAGCTCTTCATCTACCATTGCTGCCCCGCCGTATTTAATGACAAAGGTCTTGCCTGAGAACTTGCGTATATATGGAAGTGATTCAATTAGTATGTTTGCTTTTTCTATGGATTTTTTCATTTATTCCTCGCAGGCAGGTTGTTGAAATATTGTTTAATCTATGAGATATTGCAATTTACAAAAAGATTCTATTTAAGAATTAATTATGTTGATGTCTGTGGTAAGGCCCATAAGTTCATCTATTTTTGCACTCATATCTTTTTCTTTCATTATAGTGCTGCCGACAAGGATTGCATCGAGTCCGGCTTCCTGCATTGTCTCTACGTCTTTTCTTGAGGCTATCCCGCTTTCGCTGACGATTATTCGATCACTGGGGACATCTTTGAAAAGGCCGAGTGAGACATTGAGGCTGATATCCAGTGTGTTGAGATCCCTGTTATTAATACCTATGATCTCTGATCCGCAGTATAGGGCGGCATCCAGTTCCTTGTAATTATGCACCTCTACCAGACAATCAAGAGAGAGTTCATGGGCCAGTCCAAAGAGATCGGCCAGCTGGGATTTATCAAGGGCTGCGGCAATCAGGAGTATTGCATCAGCAGAATTAGTCCTCGCTTCGTATACCTGGTACGGATCAATTATGAAGTCTTTTCTCAGCAACGGCTTATCTGTTTTTTTACGGGCCTCACGCAGGTACTTTAATTTTCCGCCGAAAAACTTTTCATCTGTCAGCACAGAGATGGCCGCGACCGGTTTGTTGTGATAAACGGATATGATTTCTGAAAGATTGAAATTATCCCTGATCAGGCCTTTGGATGGTGAGGCCTTTTTGACTTCAGCAATAAGATTGATGGGAGAATTTTCCTTTCTAACAAGAGCATCCCTGAAGGACTTTGTAGCGTCCATATCCACAATGCGGGCTTTAAGTTCATCAATAGGCGTACTCCTGACGGAGTCACCGATTTCTTCCCTCTTATGCTTTAGTATGGTTCCCAGTATACTCATGATGCTGAATTTTATAGTGTATACAATGACTTTTTCAAGTATAATTGTCTGTGAAGCTGAAATGTCCAGAAGAAGCCTTTATCTTGCCGGGAATAAATTATGATTATTGAGTCTTTAAAAGAGGGGATTTACCTTGGTCTGAGTAATTACCGGACTGTACTGATCAGGCTGGTGTTCAGTCTGTTTAATTTGCTTTTGCTGGCCGTATTTGCTGCTGTCCCGATCCTCGTTGCCGTTGCCCAGTCGGGTATGGACTGGAGCGATGCAGGGGAGATTGTCTCCGGTCTGCTTCACAGTCCTTTGCAGTACCTCGGGCAATACCTTGGAGTTCTACTTATAGCCGGAACCTCTTTTGCGTTTTATTTAATGGTTTCTTCTTTCTTATATATATTTGTGCTTGGCGGTACTTTGGGTATGCTTCTGAAAAAGGTTGCTGCTCCGGATTATCAGGCGAGTTATTCTGCATTTTTTGCAGAGTGCGGTAAAAACTTTTTTCGTTTGACCCGGCTTATATATCTTGTACTAGCCGGAGGGTTTGCTCTCTCTCTAGCGGCAGCGATGCTTGGTACGACATTAAATGCGGCTATGCATTTAATTATAGTTAGTTGGCCAGTTACAGAGGCAGTCCTCATGACTTTCAATCAGGTGAGTGGTGCGGTGTTTGGTGTTATCCTGCTCTCAGTTCTCTTGGCGACCGCTGCCTTTTCAGCCGTGTTGTCTGTTGAAAATGAGATGAACTCTCCTGATTCGGTGCAGGGCGCTATAAGGTTAATACTGGACAGACCTGTTGTTGTATGCCTGTTTACAGCTATGCTCCTTATTTATGTGATTATAAACATTGTGTTATTTTCGCTTATCCAGGCTCTCGGGGTTACTGCTTTTGTGCTGGCCTTGATCGTAAAGAATTATCTGACAGTGGTAATCTGGACGGTACTGACAGTGTACTGCAGGCAGTTCGGGGAACAACGCTTATATGAGACACAGTCTTTAAATGGTTCATTAATGGCTACCTCTTACAGTTCCACTCATCAGTAGCGTATTTGTTTTTCCTCAGATCCTTTGCAAGGCCGGTTTCAAAGCGCGTCGGCGCATCCTCAATAAACTGCACCTCAAATTCCTGCTGAAAGGCCTCTTTTAAACTCAGGCAGAGTTCGGTAATGGTAACCCCGGGCGCAAGATTCTCAAGAGAGGTTACTGTTTCGAAAGACTCAGGGCCTTCGTAATTCAGGACGGTGTTAAGATTTTCAGGACTGAATCCCAGTAGCATGGATCCGTGCTGCAGAAAACTGTTTTCAAAGCGTTTCTGCGCACTGCCAATGATTTTTTTTCCCGCAACGCTTATTTCACCGAAGGAGACCGCCTTGAAGCAGGCGGGGTTTTTGTGGGTCTGTGACCTTTTTTTTTCAAGTGATATGGTGGCATCAATTCCACAAGACAAAAGACAGCGTATAAGGGCATTGCTTATTATTTTGTAAGTTTCAAAAAGGTTTCCCCTGAAAAGTTCATGACTGTTCAGGGCTGAAAAGCTGTATGTCAGTTCTCTGTCATGTAGAATGGCTCTGCCCCCTGTAAGGCGTCTGACAACAGGCAGTTTCATCTCCCGGCAATACTGCAGATTAATATCAGTGTTTTTCTGAAAATAGCCGATGCTCAGTGAAGGGCGGGTCCACTGGTATATGCGGAGTGTTGGCGGTGAAAGTTCCTGTCTGACGGCTTCAGTTATTGCCTCATCCATAGCCATATTGGCATAAGCATCTTCAGGCCCCTGGGTAATAATGCGCATAAATTTCATCTTTAGTGTTCCCTGTATCCGGGGGATAAAATTGCGGCAGCCTTCGCAGGCTTTAGCTGCCGCAATGGTTTTTAGTCGTTGCTCAGTATGATTCGGTGTGTGATCAGCGAAATTTCCTTGATGTAACCCTCGAAATGCTTTTGTTCCCCGAAAAGGTTTTTTAAGAAGATCTTGCCCCCCTCAGGCTTAAGCACATCAACATTCTCAAGGTATAGTTCTTCCTGACCGTCTTTTTCAATATATGCATTGGCTTCACACATTTTATATTTTCTCCTTTATTTTTTTTATAAGCGACTCTATTAAATGAGGCAGCGGTTCTTTTTGAAAGCCGACTATATCAACCTGCTCCTGGTTAAGAGGTATCAGCAATTTGGCCGCAGGGCTTGAGGATAGAGCCTCGGCCATGCGTGGAGTCAGCTCACCGAGCATTGCATTAGGCAGGATAATGCTGATAGGTCCCGTGATTAAATCGACCCTTTCAGAGTTCCAGACTATAGCGTTTTCACCGCTGGCACCTCTGTCAGCCCCGGAACTCATCATACCCGTGGTAGCAACCGCATTGGTGCCTAGAGCAGTAATTTCTACGGAATCACCGAATTCTTCCCTCAGTTTTTTTACTATGAGGCTGCCTATGCCTCCGCCCTGACCGTCTACTACTGCGATTTTTATCATATGAAAAAGTATAAAGAAAAGAAGGCGAGAGTGCAAGGACATTACGCAGTCATACTATTGTCTCTTACTTGCAGTTCCTCTGTTTTCAATGAATTTGGAGGTCATGAGTTTTTTTGAGAGCATGAAGGACACATGACGGTCAAGGATGCCTGAAAGCTCTGCCAGTGTTCCCTGATTGGGTTTAAGGCGGTTAGATTTGTCTATGGGCCATTCTATGCAGTGTGAATAGAAATGGATGGCCTGGTTGCTTATTTTCACAAAAGGCTTGCTTTGATGTCTAGGATCTTTGACACAGCTGGGGCAGAGGGTTGTGCCCGCGTCAGGATAAAAGTCATGACTCATGCCACCACAACGGCCGCAGCTGCTTAATCTCGGGGCGAAACCCAGATGCTTCAGTAGCCGTATCTGGGAGATGATATGCAGGGATGTCGAGCCTTGCAGGTCAGTGTCTTTTATAATATTCAGGATATTCAGGAAGAAGGCGAACAGTCTTATGTTTGGAATTGCTTCCGGCGTAAATGATATAAGTGTCTCAGCGAGTTTGGATACATAAACAAAGTCATTATAATTTTCACGTATCGGGTGAAAAGAGTTAAGGATATCTGCCTGAGTGATTTTAGAGAGGGAAGTTTGCTCCTTACCCCACAGGGCTATCCTGGCATGGGTCAGAGGTTCAAGGCTGCTTCCGAAACGGCTTTTGGTTTTTCTGGAACTTTTGGCAAAGGCCCGGATCAAGCCTCTGTCAGGGGTTAAGTAAGTTACTATGAGGTCAGCTTCACCGTATTTGAGAGTTTTAAGGACGATGCCTTCGGTCTTTGTAATCATGCAGCCTCATGGTTGGATTACATAATATTGCCGAAATCTTCAGGCTTCAGTTTTTTCAGCCAGTCTTCCAGTTCATCATTGTTTTTGTGCTCGATAACACTTTCATCGACGAATATCGGGGCATTGATCCTGATAGCAACGGCTATGGCATCACTTGGCCTGGAGTCGATCGAAACCTCTGTTCCATCGGTTTTTTCAATATGAATTCCGGCATAGTAGGTATTGTCAACGATTTCTGCTATGACGACTTTAGTAACCTGCATATTTAAACCTGAGATTACATTTTTTATAAGGTCATGAGTCAGCGGACGCGGTGTTACTATTTTCCCCAGTGCAAGTGCTATCGAATCAGCTTCCGGCTTGCCGATCCATATAGGCAAAGTGTTGTTGCCATTGATCTCTTTTAGAAGCAGTATATACATATTGCTTCTGGGATCAAACAGCAGGCCTTCAATTTTCATCTGCTTTACCAAAACACATCTCCTTGATACGAAATCTTATTGAATAGCATACCTTATTGTTAAAAGTTTATCTATCAGAACACGTCTGTATAAGCCTTCAACTATGCCTGTCGTGATTCTCTCTTCAGACCAGATTTTTCAGAGCTTTTTCAATTCCATTCAGGCCTTTTTCGATATTTTCCATTGAGGTCGCATAGGAAAGCCTTATATATTTGTCATCTCCGAAGGCAGACCCTGGTACGGCCGCAACTCCTGCGTGCTCAAGCCAGTATGTTGACAGTTCAAGCGAGTCTTTGATCACACTTCCCTGAAATGATTTACCAAAATAAGAGGAGATATTAGGAAATGCGTAGAAGGCACCGACAGGTGTCTTGCATGTTACCCCCGGCATATTGTTCAGGCGCTGAACCATGTACTTTCTTCTGGTATCAAATGCGGCAAGCATTTCAGGAAGAAAATCCTGCGGGCCTGTAAGTGCCTCGACTGCTGCTTTCTGCGATATGGATGTTGGGTTCGATGTTGACTGACTCTGTATGTTTGTCATGGCCTTTGTAATGTCTTCAGGGCCTGCGGTAAAACCAATTCTCCAGCCGGTCATTGCATGAGACTTAGACAGACCGTTTACAACAATAGTGCGCTTTTTAACCTCTTCTCCCAAGGTAGCAATGCTTATGTGTTTAAATCCGTCATAAATCATCTTCTCATAAATTTCATCAGATATAATGTAAAAGTCATGCTCAATAGCCAGTTCTGCTATAGTCTGCAGGCATTCTCTGTCATAGCCAAGTCCTGTAGGGTTTGAGGGACTGTTGAGAATTATAGCCTTGGTGTTCGAGGTGATTTTACTCTTCAGCTGATCCGGGGTTACCTGAAACGAGTTGCTTTCATCTGTCTCAACAATGACTGGAACTGCATCATTGAGCAATACCTGATCTGGATATGTGACCCAGAACGGAGCTGGAATTATTACCTCGTCTCCGGGGCCGAACAGTGCTTCAGCTATGTTGTACAGGCTGTGTTTTGCGCCGCAGGAAACCAGGATTTCACTTTTCTTATATTCAAGACCGTTATCATTTTTAAACTTCTCGACTATGGCCTGCTTTAGTGGATCGATGCCTCCTACAGCAGTGTATTTGGTAAAGCCGTCTCTGATGGCCTTGATCGCGGCCTCTTTTATATTGTCAGGAGTATCAAAGTCAGGCTCACCAACACCGAAGTTAACGATATCTACTCCGGATGCCTTCAGCGCAGTTGCTTTTGCATTCATTGCCAGAGTTGGGGATGGTTTGATGGAGTTTGTTCTTGCCGCTAGTCTCATGGTATACCTCGGTGCAGTTAATTATTTTAAAGTCAGTTAAGAGGGTTATTGTTTTTCAGGCTTTGTAACAGTTCCTTTGTTGTTGCTGTTGCTGTGCCGGCTTTGCCAACGACAACACCTGCTGCATGATTGGCCAGGATTGCTGATTCGCTTAGAGTTGCTCCGGCAGCATGGCTGAGCGTGAGAGTGGCTATGACTGTATCTCCTGCGCCTGATACATCATAGACTTCCCTGGCAAAAGTGGGAATGTGGGTAATTTTGCCATTTTTTTCAAACAGGCTCATTCCTTCATCTCCCCGTGTAATAATTGCAGCACCGCACTGCAACTTTTTCAGCAGGACTTTGCCTGCCGCTAAGAGACTTTTTTCATCGGTTATATCAATGCCGGCACCAAAAGATGCCTCGTTGAGATTAGGAGTAATAAGATCAACTCCTTTATAAAAGTCGAAGTGACCTATTTTAGGGTCAACGGTTATAAAGATTTTCTTGGGTGCGGCATCAATGATTTTTTTGATCAGAGATCTTGTTACAACTCCCTTGCAATAATCTGAAATAATAATGCCCTTAATTTTAGGGAAACAGGATATAAGATAGTCCAGAAGTTTTTTCTGGATTGGTTTTTTCAAGTCCTGTTTCACCTCTTTGTCAAAGCGCACGACCTGCTGGTGATTCGCAATGACGCGGGTCTTTACTGTGGTTGGTCTGTCCTGATCAATAATTATTCCTTCGGTATGGAAACCCTGTTGCCGGAGTTTATTGATAAGTATTTTGCCGTTTTCATCCTGTCCGGCAATACCGGCGATAAATATCTGACCTCCGAGCGATTGTACATTGTTAGCTACATTTGCAGCCCCACCAAGCAGCAGGGTTTCTTCCTGAATCTCAACGACAGGGACTGGCGCTTCCGGGGAGATTCTCCGGACTTTACCAATTATATACTGGTCGGCCATAAGGTCTCCGATAACCAGGATGCCGGTATTTGCAAAATGTGAGAAAATATTTTTCATGATAGGTTATTTAATGCAATAAATTAGCATTTAAGTCGGGAATTAATCAACCGCAATTAGAGCATTAATGTATCATTTGTTATAAGGATTGGCTTTGTGACATAATAGCAATTATGAAAAATGGATTGAGAATATTTATCATTATTTTGGCCGTATTCACTGTAGCCTCCTGTGCGTCTACTATGCGGAGTCTTAAGCCTGCGACTGCGGACCCGGCAGCGATGGCAAAGGCTAACTATCATTATATTATCGCTGTTGAGGCTCAAATAGCCAGAGATTATGATGAGGCCCTGAAGCACCTGCGTCTGGCCCTGGACGAAGATTCTGAATCTCTGCATCTTAAGACTGAGATCATGAAGCTGTATGTGAGAATGGATAATGCGGAGAGAGCCATTGAAATGGGTGAGGAATTGCTCAGGGAAGACCCGGATAATGAGATTGTGCTTGAGATTGTTGCTCGTCTTTATGCAGCACATCAGGATAATCCCAGGGCTATAAGTGCATATGAGAGACTCATAAAAGTCAGTCCTGATAATACAAAGCCTTATATTCACCTTGCCTATATATATGAGCTTGAAGACATGATCGATGAATCTGCGAATACTCTGAATCAAGTGCTTGAAATCGATCCCGCAAATGTCATGGCCAGATACTATCTTGGAAGGATATACGTAAAGATAAAGGATTATGAAAAGGCGGTTATACACCTTGAAGAGGCAGTTTCTATGAATCCTGCTCTCTGGGATGCATATTACAGCCTGGGAATTGCATACGAGTTTACAGGTGCTAATGAAGAAGCGATGTCCAGTTATCTCGAGGCCATCCGTTTAAATCCCCAGAATTCTGATGCACGCAAAAGGCTTTCATCTTTGTACCTTAAGAGTGAATCGCTTGAGGATGCACTGAGCCAGCTCACCGAGGTGCTGAAGGTCGAGCCTGGAAATATGGAGATTCGTAAACTTCTTGCGAATATATATGCTGATGTGGAGCAGTATGACAGGTCTGTGCAGGAGTTTTTACGGGTGCTTGAGACCGAACCTGAAGATACAAATGCCCTATTTATGCTTGCCAAGGTATATGGTTTGATGGATCGTTATGAAGATGCGATCGGGATGTTTAGAAAACTTGAGAATTTGATGCCGGATCATTCAGGTGTACAGATACATTTTGGCAAACTGTATTTTCAGCATAAGGAGTATCAGAAGGCAACCGAGAAATTTGAGCGCGCTCTTGAGATAGAACCGGCAAGTGATGAGATCTTTTTCCTTCTTGCCCTTGTATATGAAAAAGTCAAAGATTATGAGACGATGGGAGGCTATCTTCAGGATGTTCTCAGGATTAACCCCAATCATATTCAGGCACTTAATTACCTTGGGTACTCTTACGCAGACAGAGGGATTAACCTGGATGAGGCACTGGCCTTGATCAGACGGGCGGTTGAACTTGATCCGGATAGCGGCTATATAAGGGATAGTCTGGGATGGGTGTATTACAAGCAAGGTATGTATGATAATGCGCTGCATGAGCTTAAGAGGGCCTCAGAGTTGGAGTCCGATGACCCTGTCATATATGAGCACCTTGGAGATGTATACATGAAATTGCAAAATTATGGTGAAGCCCGTGCTGCATGGGAAAAATCATTACATTATATAAAAAATGGAGATGACCTCAGAGAAAGAGTAGGAAATAAGATAAAAGAACTCAAAATTGAAGGGATTAATCCTTAGTCCCTTACATTCCCTTATTTGAAGCCCCTGTTTTTCTGGTTACTGCTTATGCGTACATTGACGACCCCTGCGAAAATTAACTGGTTTTTGCAGGTTTTACACAGGCGTGCTGATGGTTTTCATGAGATTCGCAGTCTTATGCAGAAGATCGCAATTTATGATACCCTGACTTTTCAGAGATCAGATGAACTGTTGCTGCAGTCAGATGTTCCCGTGAAGATGGAAGACAATCTTGTGTTTAAAGCAGCGGATCGTTTGAAAAAATATTCTGGATTCAGCAGAGGCGCTTCCATTAAGCTGGAAAAAAATATACCCATGGGAGCAGGTCTTGGTGGCGGCAGCAGTGATGCCGCTGCTGTGCTGATCGGTCTCAACAGTTTTTGGGAGCTGAATCTGTCAATAAAGGAGCTTGCCGGGATTGGTGCTGAAATTGGCTCTGATGTCCCTTTTTTCCTTTACGGTGCATTATGTGATGCTTCCGGTCGCGGGGAATTAATATCTGGCAGAACCGTCGTTGGTAGCTGCACTATATTGCTCGTTAAGCCGGAGTATGGTATTTCGGCTGCGTGGGCTTATGGGGAACTGGCAAAGAAACGCAGGGATACAGGAGTTGGTATAGTTGAGGCGGACATAGTCCCGGCGGATCATAGCGTGAGCAAGTTGACAAAAAAATATACAAAAGATAATAATATTGAGCATTTTATCAGTAGTGTCGAGAATGCTCAGCCCGTTGCTATGCCTGGAATTGTTTTAAATGACTTAGAACCGGTGGTTGTAAGCAGTTTCCCTGAAATCGCAGAGATAAAGGAAAAAATGATTCAAAATGGCGCTGTTATGTCCCTGATGAGCGGTAGTGGTTCAACTGTTTTCGGGGTTTTTGATGAATGGAAAGCGGCCTCGAAGGCGGCCGATCAGTTCAGAGAATGCTGGACTAGTGTGGTTCGGACAATTACGGATTGATATTTGTTTGGAAATTTTAACTTTGGCGACTACTTAAGATATGAGATAAAAATTGTCATGTAATGGGGTGTCGCCAAATGGTAAGGCAGCGGGTTTTGGGTCCGCCATTCGGAGGTTCGAATCCTCCCATCCCAGCCATATTAAACTGAATAGGGAGGTCATATGCCGTTAGAAGTGAAATTATTTACTGGTAACTCCAATCTACAGCTGGCAAATGAAATTGCCGGAGTTCTGGGGATCTCTCTTGGTGAAGCAACTGTTTCAAATTTTAGTGATGGAGAGAGTTATGTTCAGATAAATGAAAATGTCAGAGGAGACGATGTTTTTGTTCTGCAGTCGACTTGTACACCGGTTAATAATAATTTGATGGAGTTGTTACTGATGATAGATGCTCTTAAGCGTGCATCTGCCGGAAGGATAACAGCTGTGCTGCCCTATTATGGATATGCCAGGCAGGATAGAAAGGCTCAGCCCCGGGTTCCGATTTCCGCAAGACTTGTAGCTGATCTGCTTAGTACTACCGGGGTTGACCGGGTTCTGACTGTCGATCTGCATGCAGGACAGATACAGGGATTTTTTGATATTCCTGTTGATCACCTTTATGCTGCACCGGTGCTTACGGATTATCTGAAGAAGACTTATAAAAATGATGTTGTGGTTGTCTCACCGGATGCTGGTGGAGTGGAGAGGGCAAGGGCTTTTTCAAAGAGGCTGAATGCCACATTGGCGATTATTGATAAACGTCGTGAAAAGGCGAATGTATCTGAGGTAATGAATGTTATAGGGGATGTTGCAGGTAAAAATGCCATTCTCTTTGATGATATGATAGACACTGCCGGTACTATTACGCAGGCTGCGGCAGCAATCAAGGCCAATGGTGCGAAGCGTGTTATTGCGACCTGTGCGCATGCGGTACTCTCCGGACCTGCGCTTGACAGGATAAACCAGTCAGTGCTGGAGGAGGTAATAGTAACCAACACTATCCCGATGGATGAAAAGCAGTTGAAATGTAAAAAACTGAAGGTGCTTTCAGTGGCAGGTCTCCTTGGAGAGGCTATTAAAAGGATTCATGAAGAGAGCTCACTGAGTTCACTTTTTAACTAGAAAAAATATAATACGTATATTTTATAGAGATTTGATGGAGGTTGTATAAAATGGAAAAGATATTAATTAAGGCGGATGCTAGAGCAGATGTAGGTAAAGGGGCCGCAAGGTCATTAAGAAGAGCGGGAATGCTGCCGGCTGTAATGTATTCTGAGGGGAAATCTACTCCTTTGACCGTTGAGGGCAAACAGCTTACAAAGCTTCTTTTTTCCGGGATGGGTGAACATTCACTGCTTACTGTTTCTATTGGGGATGGTGCCGGTGAACATTCTGTACTGATGAAGGATTATCAGCTCGACCCCGTAACAGATGAGCTGCTTCACGTAGACTTCATAGAGATTTCACTTCAGAAGAAGATTAATATCAAGGTGCTTGTGGATATAGTTGAAAAGCCTTTAGGTATTAAAATGGGTGGTACTATGGAGATAGTCCGCAGAGAGATTTCAGTTGAGTGTCTTCCCACTGATATAATGGCCGCTATTGCTGTTGATGCGAGTCATATTGGATTAGGACAGTCTTTATATGTGCGTGACCTGATTGTGACAGAGGGAATTAGAATAACTACGAATCCGAATGCAACTATTATCAAGGTATCGGCTCCTAAGGTAGATGCTGGTAAGGTTGCTGCTGCGGAGCCGGCTAAAAAGGGCAAGGCTGCTGCCGTAGTCAAAGAAGAGTAATCTGTAGGCATGTGGTTACTGGTCGGACTTGGTAATCCTGGTGAGGAATATGCCGCTACGCGTCACAATGCCGGTTTTATGGTAATCGATGCAGTAGCGGCGAGACACTCTATTTCGTTTAGACAGAAAAAGACGAATTATGAATATGCTACTGGCCGTATCTGCGGGGATGAGGCTCTGCTTGTAAAGCCTTTGACATATATGAACAGAAGTGGGCACGTTGTCAGAGAAATTATTAATAAGCATGACGAGATCCATGAAATCATAGTTATACATGATGATCTGGATATAGAGCCGGGTACCATAAAAATAAAAACTTCCGGCTCAGCAGGTGGTCATAATGGTGTATCTTCCATAATTGAGTGTCTTGGCTCAGGGGAATTTACACGCATTAAGATTGGTATCGGTCGTCCTGCTAGAATGCCTGCTGTTAAGTATGTCCTGCAGAATTTTTCATCGCATGAGAAGAATATAATGGACGATACAGTGGAAAATGCGGTTGATGCTGTAGAGTATATTGTAAACAAAGGTACATCCAGCGCTCAGTGTTTTTTTAATAAAAAACCGCAGTCCTGAACATCCCTCACATAGTGATCTGACTTTTTATGAAGACTGATAGTTTACTGGTGTAAGGTATTTTCATTTTTTTCTTGACAAGTAAATAAAAAAGAGGTATTTATCTAATATCGCATTATATCTAAACGCTGGTATTAATTATTTTTGAACAATGGGGAATGGAAACGTGGAAACAGATACGAGGAATTATGCTGATATTGCCAGGAAAATTGAAGTTTCCGGTGCTATAAAAGCTATGCTTGATTGCATGATGGATGTAGGGGAAAAGCACTGCAGGTTATGTGAAAAATCAGATGCATGCAGTTTTCTGACTGAGGCTGTCTTTGCCTATAGATATAAAAAGACGATAAGAGACCCTTTGCCGCATCTTAAGGCTCTGTAACAGGGTATTGATTCCAGTAGGATGCCGTAACAGAAAATTATCCTGTATTTTTACGAGCCATTGTGAGTAGCTCAATGTCTTCGTTGTATTCAGGTGCAGGTTTGCTTTTATGTGTAATTGTGCTTAGATATTCGCCTGCAGCATTACAAACTTCCAGTAAGCCTGCATCAACCGTAACCTTATACCTGAACTCACAGGAAAAGCATGATGATTTGTGGTGCAACTCAGAACATTTTATAGCGTCTGACGGGCTGTCTTCTGCGATGATCCAGCAAATTCTTCCCCCATTGATTCCGTCATTAAGACCTGCAGCTTTTTTATCAGTTGCTACAGGGCAGATACCTGATTTAGTCGAATTAGAATTGCCAGGCCCATGTCCGCAATTCATATATTCCCAACAGTTTACGTTACTCATAAAGTGAATCCCCTTATAGATTTTTATAGTTTCTAAAAAAATTATATCACATAAGAACTTGAATGCAAGAGGAGAAAAATATTGTAAAAACAATATGTTATGGGTTTGTCAGTGGTGACGGTATCTGCGGAGCTGCCTCTGAGATTAAAGAACAAGCAGTAAGGTGGATTATTTATCCTTTTTATGTTTGTTATTCAGGTATAATGTAAAGATAGTTGCCACTATCTGCAATCATATAAAAATCTGGAGGCGTTGCTTATGAGTAAGAATTTTAATGATCATGGGGATATTAATACTGAAAGTCTGGCTGAGTTTGTTGCCCGCCTTGATGAGGAAATGCCGCCCTCTGATGAAAAAAGAAAGTTTATTCGTTTTAGCCTGAATGTTCAACTACAGCTTAAGCCTGTCATGCCTGGTGTGAATTTCATGGATGGTCTGACTCGTAACTTCTCACGGGAAGGATTCAGTTTTGTATCAGAGAGTTTCACGCCCGGGGCTGATAATACACTGGAATTTATGCTCAAGCATCCGCTTAAGGATATTGTGGTTCCTGTTTTGGGCGATGTAATGTGGCAGAGTACGATTCACGGCAAGAGTCTCGCAGGAATTAAATTTAAGCAGATAGAAAGTGAATTGAAGGTAGAGATACTTGATCACGCTTATGATATCTGGCTGCAGGATAAGATCAAGAGTATATAGCCGCATCTTTCCCATTTTTAAATAATGTATCTTATGCAGGGCGTATTTCCATACGCCCTGCATTTTTGTGATCGCTTTGCAGTGGCGTATCGCATACGCCCGAATGGAAGTTTGACTTGTACTTTTTGCTTTGTTAGTATCCTTGAATGAGGCTTGAAAATTACTCACCTGAAAAACTTGCTAATGAAATATTGAATATCGCCGGCAGCATCTGGACCTTGGGATGTTCGAGATATATTTTTTCGGTTCGCGAGTGACGGATACCGGAAGTGAGCGTTCCGATATTGATATTGGAATCAGAGGACCCGTGCCAGTGCTGCCCTTAACGCTCTCCGTATTAAGGGAGGAAATAGAAAATCTTCCACTTTTATATAAAATTGAGATAGTAGATTTTGCGCAGGTTTCGGATGACTTTCGGGATGTTGCATTACAGCACATAGAATATTTAAATTCGTATCAGTCCTCTGAAGCTTCATAATATGTCAAAACTCGATGCCATTATAAAGCAGTATGAAAAAGCGCTTCAGCGGTTTGAAGATGTCCTCGCCCAGGATGAAAATGAGTACATAAGAGATTCGGCAATCAAGCGCTTTGAATTTATATTTGATCTTTCATGGAAATTAATCAAGGCCTTTCTTGAGCAGGAAAAAGGCATTATCTGTGCCTCCCCCAAAGGCTGTTTCAGAGAGGCATACCAACAGGGTCTTCCGCCGTATGATGAGTTCTGGATTGTGATGACTGATATGCGAAATAAAACCGCACACACATGCAGGGAAGAAACATTTGAAGAGATTTATTCTCAGTTACCCGTTACACGCGACCATTTTCAAACACTGCTAAAAGCAACAGAACCCCGGCAATCATAAGAGCATCAGCATTCATAGTTCTAATTTCTAATTTCTAATTTCCCCCTATGTTTTTTCCTTATGCTTGTAGGATAAGTCTGATAGACAGAGTTTTTATATTGTGATAATATTTAAAAAATCGAGCTCTATTTAATTTTCTAAAAACAGATTTTTACATAAATTAATTGAACTGATAATTATCAGGCAGCACAGTTTATATGGTTGGGCGTATGGCAATACGCCCCTACATGTGGTGACTGGGTTTTAATATGGGATTAATTAATTCGATCCCCTCGCGTCTCAATATGCTCCATAGCTTCACCAACTTCTTCCCCGCAGTATGAATACATCACACTTACATTCAGGACATCGGGCATGTTCTGTATCTCCTTGACGCTTTGCATCATTGCATCGATATTCTCTCCTTCAAGGGTAACTACAATACGGCCTTCCTCATCTTTGAAGTGTACTTCGCAAAGGTCTGTTTTAATAATTCTGCTGATAACGCTGGAAGTATTCGCTGGTGCTGTTCTTACTACTATGCTTGATACAGTCATTATTATTTCCTTTCGCTTAAATTATTATTCAACGCCTTCATTGAGTATATCGATCAGATTGGATCTGTATTTCTGTTCCTCTGCACGGAACTCTCCTTTGAATATATTTGCTACAGGAGGGGTGGCCGTGGTTTGAATTACATGACACTGCATGCAGTTATAGCGGTCACCATCGAGCTTGTCTCCAAGATCCTTTCCGGTACCGAGTTCTGTGAAATGTGATTTAGGAATGGGGGTAGCACCCATACTGACGGCCTCTTCAGGTATGTGGCAGTCGAGGCAGAGATTATCTTTTTGTGCTATCGGAAGCATATCGGTTACGTCATGAGATATAAGCGGAGGGCTGTTTTCAAAGGCCCTCTCAAACTTTTCACTGGAACCTGCTTCTATGGTTGTTTTCTCGCCAGTGGCAGGCATGATGTTTTTTTCGTCATAGATAGTTTGCTTGCGTATTCCAAGTTCCTCTTCGTAATATTCTTCGTCTCCATCTGCATGGATTAAATTCGCCATGCCTAAAAACATGATTAATGACAGAGAGATGAGAAATGCTTTTTTCATGATATTACCTCCATAACTTAATGCTTCAGTTTATCTGAATATATGTTGCAAAAATTAACCGCATTATCATCGCAGACTTCTACACATCGACCGCAGTTAATGCATTCGCCTGAACGCACAGAACTGCTGAGGGTGCCTACTATAGAGAGCACCTGAGGTTCCGGGCATACCTCCAGGCATTTCATACACATTGAACATTGTTGCAGATTATAGCCGACTCTGAGTAACCCGTAACGACCAATAATTGCATAAAGCCCGCCAACCGGACAGAGATGTCCACAGAAGCCGTTTTTAACCCCGAACATATCAAAGAAAAATATTGCAAGTAGATATGTCCATCCTGTGCCAAAACCGTACATTATTCCTCTATGCATCATGCCGATTGGATTGATCGATTCATATGCCGCAATTTCCAGAATTCCGGAAAGTATAAGAGAAATTCCAATAACCCAGTAGCGAGCTGAGCGCGAAAAATCCCATGAACTTATCGCGACTGATGGTAAGGACCGTCGTAATCCGGCCGCAGCATCCGTAATGATATTTATCGGGCAGACCCATGCGCAAAATGCTCGGCCGCCAAGTATTGCATAGAAAAGTAAAACGATTGCAGCGCCGATAAACAGGTCAGATGCAGCAATGTGGCCGGTGAACAGGTTTTGCAGGACCGCCAGAGGATCAGAAAGAGGTATCGCATTCATAATTTTTGCGGAGCTCAGATTACCTCTAAGCACATTCCATCCAAACACATTTCCGCTTATGAAGAGCAGAAGGATGCTCAGTTGAGTAGTGCGTCTAGCGATTGTATAGCGTCCTTTTTTCATTATAGTTGTCTCAAAACTCTTCTTCGTTCAGATAGTCCACGGCTTTTTTGCTGCTTCTGGGGGTCATGGTAGTGACTCCTTCATCGGCGTTATCGATAGTCTTTTGATCAATCCGGCTTCTTTCCGTAAGATATCGGGAACCCGTTTCTCCAGTTGCCAGTTTAACAGGCAGGATGAATATTGAAGCCCTGCTTGTAACGCATGCCTTTTCACATAGTCCGCAGCCTGTGCAGACATTACTATGGACAACCGGAGCATGCAGGGCATGTTTGCCGGTACGCTCGTTTCTGGATAGATCAATCGTGATAGCGCTATCTATCAAAGGACATGCCCTGTAGCATGCATCACACTGAATTTCGGAATAGGCGATACAGCTGTTTCGGTCAATGACTGCCAGTCCCATTTTTGATTTATTGATATCCAGTGCCGGGCTGCCGTCATCCTTTAAAATGCTTACAAGCATGCTATCCAGAGCACCAGACGGGCAGGCAGGGACGCATGGAATGTCTGTGCACATGTAACAAGGGGTCTCCCGGGGTATGTAGTACGGTGTCCCCGGAGGGCCTGGATATCCGGGGGCGGTCAGCTTCAGTGAATCGTAAGGGCAGGCCTCTGCGCACATGCCGCATTTTATGCACTTTGCAATAAACTCTTCCTCCGGCAATGCTCCCGGAGGTCTGATAGCAAGAGGTGCGGCTTTTCCCTGTTCGATTATTCCGCCCCATGCGGCACCGCCTGCTATGGCGAGTCCAGCATTTCTCACGGTCTTTAACAGAAAATCTCTTCTTCCGGGCATCACCGCCTCATCTCCTTTGCCTTCTTGTTTACTCATTTACACCTTATATATCTTGACCGCACACTTTTTAAAATCGGTCTGTTTAGATATCGGACACGTAGAATCCAGGGTTACCTTGTTGATCAAAACCCGCTCATCAAACCATGGTACAAATATCAGTCCTCTTGGCGGTGTATTTCTGCCGCGTGTCTCAACCCTGGCCTTCACCTTTCCTCTTCTTGATTCAATCCAGATGAGCTGACCCTGTTTCAGGCCGCCTGCTTTTGCATCAGCGATATTCATATAACAAAGGGCTTCTGAGACAGCCCTGAACAGCTCGGGTACACGCATTGTCATAGTACCGCTGTGCCAGTGTTCCAGCACCCTTCCGGTACAAAGCCAGAGAGGGTAGTTGGTGTCAGGTATTTCTGCAGGCTCTGCATAGTAGCGGAGAAATATTTTTGCCTTGTTTGGAATCTTGATCTTATCAGTGCCTTTAGGGCCGAAGAGATCTCCTTTGTTAAGTTCCTTAAAGGCCTTTCCATAAAAGGCAAATTGTCCGTGATTGGCGGCCTTTGCGTATGGATCATAATCGGCATTAAACCGCCAGTCTGTTTCCTTGCCGTCTATCACAGGCCACTTCAGACCTCTGACCTTGTGGTATACATCAAAGTGGGCAAGGTCATGACCATTGCCTGTTCCGAATTTTCGGTATTCTTCCCAGAGATATTTTTGAATGAAAAAACCGTACCCCTTGAAGCCCTCGATATCTCTGCTGTCTCCTTCAGCCTCGGAGTTCAAGAAATTATCTCCAACCTTGTCAGGCCACTTGTATGATCTGGCCTCAGTGTTTGCAAACAGCACATCGAACAGGGTATCGGTCTCTTTGTAACCCATTGCTTTGGCCTTTGCGATGACATTCGGCAGGGTGACCTTATCATTGATCTTATGGGCCTTCCATACGTCCTTCAGCTGAAACCTTTTTGCAAACTCTGTTATCTGCCATGTATCGGATGTGGCCATTCCGACCGGAGTAACCTGCTGCCTCCAGTGCTGAGTCCTTCTTTCGGCATTTCCGTACGCACCCCATTTCTCAAATATCATTGCACTTGGGAGAATCAGGTCAGCCACCTTTGCGGATATGCCGGGATAGGCATCAGACACTACCAGGAAGTTGTCCATCTCGCGTGCGGCCTTGATCCAGTGATTAAGGTTGGCCGCGTTCTGCCAGGGGTTACACACCTGAACCCATGCCCATTTGATATTGCCGTCTTCAAGGTCACGCATCATTTTCATGACATGAGAACCCACGACAGGGTTTAAGGTATCTTCAGGCAGTTTCCAGATCTCTTCTGATTTCTTACGATGTTGTGGATTAGCTACTACCATATCTGCCGGCAGCCTGTGTGCAAAGGTTCCTACTTCTCTTGCGGTACCGCAGGCGCTTGGCTGACCGGTCAGGCTGAAGGCACCGTTTCCGGGCTGGGCCTGTTTGCCGAGCAGAAGGTGTACCATGTATATCTGTTCATTGACCCAGGTTCCCCTCGTGTGCTGATTGAATCCCATAGTCCAGAAGCTTGTTACTTTACGTTTGTCTTTTGTGTAGTAATCAACAAGCAGCTTTAATTTATTCTTGAAATTTTCCAGGGATTCATCGGGGTCGCCCTTGGCCAGTTTTGCAACATAGTCCAGGGTGTAAGGCGCAAGACCTTTTTTGAAATCCTCAAACTCAATCAGCCAGTGCTTACCTGCCTTGTCCGCATTTTTCATAACCATCTCTGAACCGGCCTTGATACCTAAAGCACTCATACCGTGGGCCTCGGCCTCAGTAATGATTTTTGATGCCTGTTTGGCAACGGTATCTTTTTCAGCGTTACTAAATCCGGGGTGATCTTTGTTGCCTCTCATCCCGTAACCGATGTCCACAGGGCCAGTTGCAAAAACACAGTTCTTATTTACAAAATCCCAGTCTATGGCCTCTGGCCTGTTATAAACTATTTCGCGGGCTATATAATTCAGGAGTGCCAGATCCGTGCTGGGTTTAAATATGATTTCCAGATCAGCCAGGTTGGAGCAGCGGTTTGAAAAGGTTGAAAGATTGATGACTTTCACATGGTCAGGCTTGCTGAGTTTTCTGTCAGTTATCTTTGACCACAGGACCGGATGCATCTCTGCCATATTTGCGCCCCATAAAACTATAGAGTCTGCATGATGCATATCATCATAATTGCCTGCCGGTTCATCAATTCCGAAGGTCTGTATGAAACCCGCAACCGCGCTTGCCATACAGTGACGTGCATTAGGGTCAATATTGTTACTTCTGAATCCGGCCTTCATCAGCTTAACTGCAGCTACACCTTCCATTATTGTGTACTGCCCGGAGCTGAATATTCCAACGCCTTTCGGTCCGAGCTCTGCATAGGTTTTTTTGAACTGTTTTTCCATCTCAGAAAAAGCCCGCTCCCAGGTAATTGCCTTAAACTTGCCTTTCTTATCAAACTCGCCATCGCTGTTTACTCTTAGAAGCGGCTCCACTAATCTGTCTGCTCCGTACATGATCTTGGCATTGAAATAACCTTTGATACAGTTCAGTCCCATATTAACGGGGGCCAGGGGATCACCTTTAACTGCGACAATCATGTCATTCTTTGTCGCTACCATGATGCCGCATCCGGTGCCGCAGAACCTGCATACGGCCTTGTCCCAGCGCCATCCGGCCTCTGTCTGGCGGGCAACTGCCAAGGCATCCTCAGGCACACTTAGGCCTAGTGCGGTGGCCGCGCTGACGGCCGCGGTGGTTCTTAGAAAATCCCTTCTTGACAGTTTCATAGTATCCTCCCCGTTTATATTAATAACTGAATTATAGTTTATCTATTACTTTAAAAGTATATAATCTGACCCTTTGTCCATATGATTCGCATCATATACCTTAGCCGACGGATAATAATTTAATGGAAGTATTCTATGGAAGTATCAGGTGGATAGTGCAGGGTGAAACGGGTTGATATCTCTAATGTCTTGATTAATATAGTTAAATTATGTCTAAATAAGTGAAGTTTGTAAGGATGGCTTGCAAATTTCTAAAGGAATGCTAATATGTGTATTAAATAATAAAACTAATGAATATCGTAAGTTATGAGGTGCCGGCGTGATATCTGTAAAACTTTTAAACTGGAGAGAAATATATATGATTATGTTACTTAGCAGAATCCATCTCATTATCCTAATGTTTATAATGGCCATAGCAGCCCCGGCTGCTGCTGCGGAGATGATACAGATGGAGCTTTCTGATGACAGCAGGGAGTGTGTTGAGTGTCATAAAGGCATTAATGTAAATATATACCAGCAGTGGGGCAACAGTAAACATTTCCGGGCCAATGTCGGCTGTTACGAGTGTCACAAGGCCTGGGAGGAAGATATTGATGCCTTCGAACATGAGGGCAAGCTGATTTCTATTATTGTCTCGCCTAAGGATTGCTCACGCTGTCATGAAAAACAGGTGGAGGAATTTGTTAACTCGCACCATGCCAAGGCCGGCAGGATCATGGGTTCTCTGGACAATATCCTGGCTGAACAGGTCGAGGGTAACAGGGGTATGAAGACCGAGGGTTTTCCGGATGGTATATCAGCGGCAGCGGTAAATGGCTGCTGGCAGTGTCACGGCTCTGTAGTAAAGGTTAATAAGGATGGCCGCCTTGACCCTGCAACCTGGCCGAACACCGGCATTGGACGGGTGAACCCTGACGGTTCTGAGGGCAGCTGCACGGCATGTCATCAAAGACATGAGTTTTCCGTAGCTCAGGCGCGGCAGCCGGAAAACTGCGGCAAGTGCCATATGGGTCCTGATCACCCGCAAATCGAGATATATAAGGCATCCAAGCACGGCATTAATTATTATGCCAATAAGGAGCGGATGAATCTTGAGTCATCAAAGTGGGTAGTAGGCGAGGATTATTTCGCGGCCCCAACCTGTGCTACCTGTCATATGTCCGCAACGGATGATATGCCGGTCACCCATAATGTGGGCCTGCGTATTAAATGGAATAACAGACCTCCTCAGCTTAAACTGGCTCATGAGACCGATAAAAAATGGGGTCTTGAGTCGGCAAATATAACTGGTGATATGAGAAAGTCCAATATGGTCAATGTATGTGTGAAATGTCACAATGAAAACTTTGTAGAGGCCTTTTACATTCAATATGAGGCGCAACTGCAGCTATACAGCGAAAAATGGGCAAAGCCCGGTGCGATGCTTTATGCAAAAGCCACAGAGGTACTGCAGGCGGTTAAGGGTACGGCCTATGCAAGATTTGCCCAGAAGGTTGATTATACGTGGTTTGAACTCTGGCACCACGAGGGCCGCAGGGTGCGTCATGGAGCATCTATGATGGCCCCTGACTATACCCAGTGGCATGGAAACTATGAGCTTGCAAAACATTGGTACGGCCAATATATTCCGGAGCTAAAAGAAGTTGCAGAGATGGGTAAGAAAAGCGATAGTCCTTTAGCAAATGAGCTTGCTATTGATCTTGAGGCAATGATTGATGAAGTCATGAATTCTGATAATCATAAGTGGTCTATCGGCAAGGAAGATGAGGCCACAACTGCTGAAAGGGAAGCGAGACGGAAGCAGTTTCTGGAACATTATGAGTAAGGCTGGTTGTCCCTACATCACTTGTCATTCCACGACTCGTCTACTTCGGGCAGGTTTGAAACCTGCCTCTACATAGTTCATCATTAGTTGCTTTCATGTTAATCAATGTTCCGGGCGCACACAGGGGTACGCCCCTACGTGGTGTCTTTCGTAATTCCTTCCGGTCGGGGTGTATTATAGGGGCGGCAATGGTCTTTTGGCGTTTTTATGAAATTTATTTATCGTTTGTTTTGAGATAATTAGATTTTGGATCAAATTAATGGCTTATCTTTCTGGATTTTTGCGTTGCATATGACATACACTAAAAAGAGTTATGTTTGTAATATCACTGATCCTGTCTTTTCTTTTAATCCCGGCTGTCGCGGATGCCTGGGGCCCTCTGACACATGTCTATCTTGGATACCAGATACTTGATCTGGGCGCATCTCTTATACCGCTTGGCATATACAGCATAATCAATAATTACAGAAATGATTTTCTCTATGGAAACCTCAGTGCCGATATAATCCTCGGGCGTCGGTTTCAGGGGCTTGAGAAAAGTTCCCATAATTGGGAGGTTGCATGGCGAATATTGGAGTCATCTGAATCTGAGAGGCAGAAGGCCTTTGCATACGGCTATCTAATGCATCTTTGTGCAGATACTGTGATTCATAACCATGACAATTTGAAGTTATCTTTCAGTCATTCCATACTGGAATTGAGATCGGACAGTATTCTGGATAAGAAGTATAGAAGAATCATGAAGAACCTGGATAAATATATGCAGAAGAAAAATGACATTTTTTTGGAAAAAACGCTCGAAAGTCTTATATTTTCCTTTAAAACAAATAAACGGATATTTAAGGGACTTCTTGTGCTTTCAAGGCTGCCGAGTTATACGCCGGTCTCAAGTTTCATTGATAAACGTTTTACTGAGCAAATATCCCCTGCAGATATACGCGAGATTCACAAATTATCGCTTATCAGGATGTTTGAGTTGCTTAATTGCGGTAGAGATTCTGCGGCTTTGAAGCATAACCCCCTCGGAAAATATCAGAAAAAAGCCTCTTAGCTAAAAGATTTAGCAATACAGTATAGCGTCTTTATATTGTATTTTTTGCCTGAATTCTGTTACGATTTACCTCACCGCAGAGTCTATAATCGCAGTATGACATGATCTATTACAGGGGGTTTTGCTTAATACATGGAAGATACGGAAGCCAAATCCATTATAGAATCCATTTTGTTTATGGCCGGAGAGCCTTTATCCATAGACAGGATGAGAAACTTGATAGATGTAGACAAATATAATACGGAACGTCTTTTACATGAACTAGTCAGTGATTATTCTACCCGGCACACCGGTATCCTGATAGTTGAGGTAGCCGAGGGATTTCATATGGTTACTAATCCGGCATGTGCCCCATGGGTAAGAAAACTGCTCTCCACTTCCGTGCCGAAAAAATTATCACAGTCTTCCCTTGAGACCATGGCTATAATCGCTTATAAACAGCCTATTATTAAGGCGGAGATTGAGGCCATAAGGGGTGTAAATTCAGACGGTGTGGTGAAGACCCTGCTTGAAAGGCATCTGATAAAAATTCTTGGCAGGAGAGAGGCTCCGGGAAGACCCCTTATGTATGGAACCACGATGGAGTTTCTTCAATACTTCGGGCTGAAGAATCTCACGGAGCTGCCGACACTTAAAGAGTTTGCCGAGGTAAATATTCCGGAACCTATGGAACAGGCTGAATGGGTGGTAGATGAAGGTCCCTCTTCTCACTCAGAGGAAGAGGGAAACATTGAGTTTGTCCATGATACACCAGAAAATAGCGGCCATGAAGAAGCCGTTTCAGAAGATATTGATGCAGAAGAACAGATAGCTCAGGCTGAGACATTGACTGAGGAGCAGGATGATGAGATGCAGCCCATACAGGAGAATGAAGATGGGACTGTTGAAGAATCAGGTGATGGGGATGAGACCAGGACTGCTGAAGCTGGAGAATGAGATGAGTGTTTAAATTTTAAATGCAGGCAGTATAAATCTTAATCTGTAGAATTGCTGCCATCGTTTTTATTTTCAGGAGCGCAACCCTCTTTTATAGACACATCTCTGGAAAATTCCGGGCAGCGAATGTCCTTTCCGCTTACTGAAAATTTTTTCTGGCAGGTAGCTCGCCAGGCGCATATTACACATGACTCTTTGTTGATATTCACGGCTTATACTCCGTTAGTATGGGTTTTTGCTACAACAGTTCTTTTATCTTGTTCCATTCCACAGTGTTATTAACACAGTCGTATACATTAAGGCGCAGGCCCTGTGTTTTGATCTTTCTACGCTCAACAGCCAGTCCGTTATTGGAGATGTTTTCTGCCCTGATCCCTTTCTCAATTTCATAGTCGCAGGCTACCCCGATTACACCCCGGAGATTTTTCCTTGTTATAAGTCTTTTGGTAAAGCCGACGCTCGGGGTGATATAAAACTGATAGTTCCTGCTCAGCGCTGTCTCGCGTATATCACCGCAGCCGCACAAGTTGCAGCTGTTACAAAGTATGCCGTCTGTCTTGGAAAATCTGGCAGGACATTTATCATTGATCAGGCAGTGCGGTAATATCACTGCAACTTCATTCTTTGCAATTTTAATGAAGTCCTCGCGATAGTAAGCATTGATGACCGACATGATATCAGACCGCTTAAGACTGAGGAGTCCCTGGAGCTTGTATCTATAAAGATGGGAGATGAATTTGAGTTTTTTTATCATATTCGCGGAAGAGCTGTTTTCATATCCCTCAATTTTAAGCATAAGCGGCAGGATAATCAATACTTCATGGCTTCAGGTCTCAGGAAATATTTATAACTCTATGCTTTTTCATTAAGTGATTGACAGGGTTCCGTATGTATGATAATTATCTTAAATAAAGGGTGAAAACTATGGAATTGAAAAAAACAAAGCACCCGGGCGGACGATCAGGCATGGAACAGATAATGCAAAATAGATTGGATCATTGCACGTCAGTAAGTTACGCATTTAAATTTGGACAGATAGCAGTAACGCTCGGTTTTGTAACTCAGGAACAGGTTAGTGAGGCGCTTATGGAACAACTCTCACTGAAATCTACGGACAGATTGAGACCTAAGAAACTTATAGGAGAGATACTGTTTGAAAACGGTTGGATCACATTCCGACAGATCGAACAGGTTTTGGAGGAACTTTTTCTTTAGTATGATCTTGCAGTCACTCTCGCTATTTAAATAATCTGTATATTATGGAAGAAAAATGACAATAACTAGAAGAAGCACTTGGAGAATACCGATAAATCTTAATATAATGCTGTCTATGCAGGATGATATGTTTCCAGCTGAGGTGATGAATATGTCAGAGGGAGGTATGTTTATATCTGCAGATGTCATGTATGCCCCGCGACGCAGGGAGATGACTGTGACCTTGTCAGCAAATGGCACTGCGTTTCAGATGCCTGCCAGAATAGTCTGGTTTATGAATAACCGAAGCTATGCTCGTGCAGGTATAGAGATTATCAGTCCCCCGCCCGGTTATATGAACTATATTGATAAATTGTTGACTGTACTTTAACGGCGATTAAAATTCCCTGCCTTGCCGCTGTTTTAAGGCCTATCCTTCCTTTTACATATCCAGTTATGTCTACGGCTTTTTGTATTTCTATGGGCAAATCTTGCAGATATCAAATAAAATAGATGTTCAGATTTAAATGAGAAATGATAGGGGTTAGGGGAAAAATGAGAAATGAGAAATGGGCTGTGCTTAGTTGGGCGTTGTATGACTGGGCTAACTCGGCTTTTGCTACAACAGTAATGGCCGGTTTTTTTCCGATTTTTTTTAAGCAATTCTGGAGCGCCGGGACTGATGCGGCGGTCAGTACGGCCAGGCTCGGGATGGCTAATTCTATATCCGGCATACTTGTGGCACTTGTGGCCCCACTGCTCGGTGCGATTGCGGACAGGGGGTCGGCCCGTAAAAAGTTTTTGTTTTTATTCGCTTATCTGGGAATAGTAATGACCCTTGGGCTTTATATGGTCTCAAGGGGACAATGGGCCATGGCAGTTATTCTTTATGTGCTCGCTAATACAGGATTTGCGGGCGCTAATATATTTTACGATTCATTGCTTGTATCGGTTGCGGAGACGAAAAAACTGGATGCGGTCTCTGCCCTCGGTTTCTCACTCGGGTATCTTGGAGGCGGGGTCTTGTTTGCCCTGAATGTATGGATGACCCTTAGTCCGGAAATGTTTGGTTTTGCTGATGCTGCAGAGGCGGTGAGGTTTTCTTTTCTGACTGTCGGCATATGGTGGGCGGTGTTTTCGCTGCCGGTATTTTTTTTCGTTAAAGAGCCTCAAAGTCCTTCATCTGTTTCAGGGATTGAAGCGGTTACACAGGGTATAGCACAACTCCGTCAGACCTTTAAAGAGATACGCAGTCTTAAAAATATTTTCCTTTTTCTTGCCGCTTACTGGTTGTACATAGATGGTGTAGATACAGTAATCAGAATGGCTGTAGATTATGGTATCTCCATAGGTCTTGCGAGCAAGGATCTTATCAGGGCGCTGTTAATAACTCAGTTTGTAGGTTTTCCCTCTGCCCTGGCCTTTGGGTATATGGGAGCGCGGATAGGTCCCAAAAAGGCTATATTGGGGGGCATTGCAGTATATTTATTTATATCTATATGGGGTGCCTTCATGAGCAGTGCGAGGGAGTTTTATATCCTGGCTGTGATGGTCGGGCTGGTTCAGGGCGGGATTCAGGCTCTGAGCCGCTCTTTTTATGCACGCCTTATTCCGCCTGATAAGACAGCGGAGTATTTCGGATTTTACAATATGCTTGGAAAGTTTGCCGCGGTTTTAGGACCGGCACTTATAAGCCTGGTAGTTCTGCTGGTCCGGCAGTTGGGTTATAGCAGTGAAATCGCATCGAGGGTGAGTATCTCTTCCATATCGATATTTTTTATAACCGGAGGAATTCTCTTGTATTTTGTGGATGAAGAAAAGGGCAGGCAAGAGGTTGAAAGTATTGTTTAAGCTGGGCAGGCTTACATTTGATAATCCAGAAGCATCTTTGCCTCTTTATAGCTTAGCGTCTTTATCCCGCTCAGTTCCATTGATCTTCCCAGAGAATGGGCAAGTGCCGAGGCAAATAATCTGCGGTAAAAAGGCATGGATCCACAGAATACCGGCAGCACGTCTTCAAGTTTTTCTGCGTTTTCAAGAGCCTTTTCAAAGGCATTTTTTTTAGACTGAATAAATCCTATAAGTTCTGTATCCAGTGCAGCGACTTCATCCATTATAAGGGTCCATGTTATGTCCTGCTCCAGAGTGCAAGCGCCAATATATTGTCCGAACAGGTTGCCGGGCCACTGCTTCGGATCTATCAGAGAAAGACGGAACAATCCTTCCTTACGGTAAAGGAAGTAGGGCTTGCCGATAATCGGCTTAAATGCAAACTCGCTTTCAAGGACAAACATCGAGGTGAAGAGTTCCCCTGCTATCTGGTCAATATGTTTGGGAGGAACTGCAAGTTTCGGGCGGCTGGATGACAGGCTTTCAAGTATAGGTATAAGGCCTTTACCCTGCGGGTTTGGAAAGGATTTCATTTGTTGAATTATCCTTTTATTATCTTGACCAGAAACTTTCTGTTTCTCGGTCCGTCAAACTCACAGAAAAATATTGATTGCCAGGTCCCGAGTATAAGACGTCCATCTTCAATGATGATTGCCTGTGAGGGTCCCATCAGAGATGTCTTAATATGAGAATCTGAGTTGCCTTCCATATGAGTGTAGTTGTTACTGTGCGGGATGAGTTTTCCAAGTGTCCTTTCGATATCTTCTGCCACGTCAGGGTCTGCGCCCTCATTGATTGTCACCCCTGCGGTTGTATGCAGCACGTATATATAGCATATGCCGCTATTGATGCCGGAGTCCTTAACGGCATCCTGAACATTTTTTTTTATATCGATCAACTCTGAACGCCTGGTTGTCTTAAGTTCGTATGTCTTTGTCATGCCAGTCTCCTGAAAAGGTTGTCGTAAAAATCCCCGGTTACCGAGTAATCTATGCGTAATGCCATCATGTTGTCCGGTATACTCAGTTCTTTCAGTTTTACCATGTCTTTTTCGGTTGTCAATATACCGGCATCTCCTGCCTCATGGACGATCCTGTCGATATCCTTTTGGGTGAACATGTGGTGGTCTTTGAAATGGGTGAAGTGTTCGATAATAGCACCGTGCTTTTTCAGCATCGTTTCAAAGTGCGCGGGATTTGCGATTCCGGCAAAGGCATGAAATCTTTTACCTTTCAGTAATTTTAAACTATGCTCATCTCCTTTTGCTGATACCAGAAGGGCCGGATGGTGGATTGAATGGTAAACGGGTATATCTGCGGTGTAAGCATTGATTGTATTTTTAATTTTAGCGATTTCCTGTGCATTTATCATATCGGATTTTGTAATTACTATTATTGCTGCGCGTGCTATAGCCGTAAAGGGTTCTCTCATTATCCCCTCAGGAAATAGCCTGCGGTTGCCAAAGGGGTTTGCGGAGTCTATGAGAAGTACATCTATATCGCGGTGAAGTTGCCAGTGCTGAAAGCCGTCATCCAGTATGAATAGATCGGGGCGTGGATTCAGTTTTTGCAGCGCCAGTTTGCCGGCCTCATAACGTTTGAGAGCTTTTATAATCGGAATACCCTTTAAGACCGAGGCCATAAGAAAGGGCTCATCACCTGTATCCGTGGCTGACAGCAGAGGACCGTCGCCGCGGCTGACTATGCATGAGTCTTTTGCTTTTCCTCTATACCCTCTGGTGAGAATACAGGGGCGGTAACCACGTTTTTGAGCCTCACGAGCCAGCGCAATTGCAGCCGGTGTCTTGCCCGTGCCGCCGAGTGTCAGGTTGCCAATGCTTATTACAGGGACCTCAAGCCGCAACGGGGTTATGCGTGACTTCTTAAACTGAAGGCCGATATTGTATAGAAAACTAAGCAGTCCCAAGGTACTTCCTCATCAGCGTCATTGCCTTGTTTATCGCCCCCTTGTTTTTATCGACGATCGCCCGCGCCCTTTGTCCCATTTCTGAGGTTTGTGATTTATCATTGAAAAGGTCGATGACAACTGCGGCAAGCCCTGCTGGAGTGGTGATCCTGACGGCTGCTGCCTGTTTAATAAATTCTTCTGCAATGGGGAAATTTTCCATATGCGGTCCAAATATAACCGGTTTTGACCAGTAGGCCGGCTCAAGTACATTATGTCCGCCGGCAGGTACCAGGCTGCCTCCAATGAAGGCGATATCCGCATGTTCAAACAGCCCGGATAACTCCCCCATAGTATCGAGCAGGATAACATCAGTTATGGGTGATTCATTGGTAATGCCGGACTTTCTCAAGCAGGAAAACTTAGTTTCAGTAATAAGTGCCTCGACCTGATTGAAGCGCTCTGGATGGCGAGGGACCATTATGAGGCCGCACTCGGGCATGTCTTTTTTAATCAGGCTGAAGGCCTCAAGTATTTTTTCATCTTCGCCCTGATGTGTGCTTGCTGCAAGTATTATCTTCTCAGGTAACAGGTCTATCCAAAGCGGTCTGTCCGTGTGAGGGAGGGCAATATCAAACTTGAAATTGCCCATAAAACCCACTTGATTATTTTCAGCCCCCATTTCTCTGATTCTTTCCGTGTCTTCTTTCCCCTGCATATAAAAATAATCTATCACCCTGAAAAATCTTTTCATGAAATATCTGATCTTCAGGTAACCCTTATAGGAATTTTCCGAGATCCTGCCGTTGAGGACTAAAATTTTCGCTCCCCTGTTTTTCAGGTTGCAGAAAAGTGATGGCCATAGCTCTGTTTCAACCGAGGCAAATATCTCCGGACTTATTATTGCAGCGGGTCTGCGCGTACATAACCATGTATCCGCAGGCATGTACATGATGCGGTCGGCCTCGGGGAATTTTTCCATGGCTATCTTCTGTCCTGTATATGTAGTGGTGGAGAGGATGAGTTTTTTTTCGGGGTAGCTTTTTTTCAGAACTTTTAAAAAGGGCAGGGCAGCTATGACTTCTCCCACTGATACCGCATGTATCCATATGTCAGCCTTTTCATAAGCAGCCATCCCGAAGCGCTCCAGAATAAATTGTTTATGGTCATCAGGACCTTTTTTAAAAAAAATCCAGGGGGAATAAAGCAGCAGGGCTATGGCTGAGAGCAGGTTATAGAGCAGGAACATCGTAATCTCATTCAGCCGGCGAGCCCCAGTCTGCAAGCTCCCCTGCAATGGCAGCGACTCTGGCGGACGGATGTTCGGTCTTCATGGATTTTTTTATGAGGAGGAGGTTGGTTATCATCTCGGTCCTGTACATATCATTGTCAAGTATACGATCAAGTTCCTGGAATATATTATCCGCATTTGCTTCATTCTGCACATATTCCTGCACCACCTGTTTATCAGACAGAAGATTTGCCAGGGATATGAATTCTACATCTACAAGAAGCTTCCCCAGGTGATAAGTTAAAGGAGGAATGTTGTAATAAACTACCATCGGGGTGCCTAAAATGGCGGTTTCCAGTGTTGCTGTCCCTGAAGCTACCGCTGCCGCCTTTGCTGCTGCGACGAGTTTTGTTGTCTTGCCTGCTATGACCTTTATATATTCCGGCATTACAATGTCCAGTGAGGTGCCAGCTGCGAGCGCTACGGCTATCTGCAGGGAAGGGTATTTATTGTGAAGCTTTGCTGCAGTCTCTTTTACTATTTCTATATGCCTGCTGATCTCACCCGGCCTGCTTCCCGGAAGCAGGGCGACAAGGTCTTTCTTCGGATCAAGTCCCAGTGAAAGTTTTAGCTCTTCTTTAGATTCGGTAATATTAAGGGTCTCAGTTATGGGATGTCCTACGAACTCGCAGGGCAGGCCGACACGCTCATAGTACTGCACCTCAAATGGAAACAGTACAGCCATTTTAGACACCCGAGCGGCGATCTTGTGAATGCGTCCCTTGCGCCATGCCCATACCTGCGGACTGACATAATAGAGAATAGGAATGCCTGCAGCATGAGCTGCTTTGGCTAGGACTAGATTGAAGTCAGGATAATCAATGAGTACCAGGAGGTCCGGTTTTTCACTTTTCAGTGCGGCCTTGGCCCTTTGGTATGTATCCCATAGCTTCGGGAGATGGCGTACTACCTCAAAGATACCTACAACATGCGTGATCGGGGCTATCAGCTCTATCCCTTCTTCTTTCATATGAGAGCCGCCGATACCGAGTATCTTGATATCAGGCCACATTTTTTTTATCTGGCGGCTCATCAGGGCGCCGTATATCTCACCGGAAGTCTCGCCAGCGCTTATCATTAATTTTTTTGACACATCATAAAATATCATTAATGATTGAGGGAATACAACTTGAGAGAGGCAGGGGGGCAGAGGGGCAGAGGGGTAGAGGGGTAGAGGGCGCACATGTGGGTACGCCTCTACGTCTTTGGTTATGACATTACTGCTTTGCGTCCTTTGTACGTCTTCCAGCGGTTGTGTATCCATAGATATTGGTTTGGATACTTGCGGATTATTTTTTCCATTTCCTTTGTTATGGCTGTTGTGATGCGTATGATCTCATCTTTTTCGCTGGTATAATTGCCTGGTAATATAGGCTCACTTATGAAACCCTCATACTTGTAACTGCCAGGTTTACGGCAGCAGGCCACGACAATAACTGGCTTGTTATAGTTGATCGCGAGTATTGCGGGTACGGGTGTGGTAGTGGCCTGGCGTTTAAAGAAATCGATCAGTACACCTTTGGCCGTGCTCTGATCCGGGAGCATTCCTATTGATATGCCCCTTTTGAGTGTTTTTTGCAGGACGAACATTGCATTTGTCTTTGGTATCAGCACCTGGCCTTCGGATATCCTGTTAGCAAACAGGAGTTTTTCAAGGTATTCATTATCCAGGGGCCTTGCTACCACTGCGAGCGGGATTTCAATATGTGAACATACCATGGGCAGCATCTCCCAGTTGCCAATGTGCGGTGTCACAAAAATACAGGCTCCATATTTCTGGTGATATTGCTTTGCCTTGTCGTATAGCTCTTCAAGATTATCCGTGGTCTGACGCAATGTCTCAAATGCATCATGCCTGGCAAATACATATCTCATCTTGATAGCCTCAAGAAAGGTGAAAAAGAAGGCCTGGCAGCTTGATCGTGCAAGTCTGCGGATCTTCTTTGCACTCATCTCATACCTGAAGGCATGTGTCAGGTTATTTATTGCTATATTGCGCCTGCGAGAGGATATAAAGTAAAGAAGATTCCCAGCTGTATTGCTTATAAATTTTACTATTGGCAGGGGGGTGATCCTGGTCATATATACCAGTGCAGAGATGGTTACATACTCAAGAATCTTTAGCAGTTGCCCTTTCTTTTTTTTTGGTTTACGTTTCATAAATTATTTTTTTAATGGTTCCGGATCGTCAACCTTTGCATATTTGAAAAGGGTATCGTCTATAAGATTTCATGTTATATAGGGATGAATTATGCTGATTCTATTATTACAGATGAAGACTGTCCTCCCACGCCGTAACTTAAGGAAAGAAAGCAGCCATGGCTGCAGGGCTGGGGTTCGGCGGATATTTTCAG
Source organism: Nitrospira sp. (assembly GCA_016784355.1). GTDB lineage: Bacteria > Nitrospirota > Thermodesulfovibrionia > UBA6902 > UBA6902 > JACNKH01. Next base: position 42,706 of record JADHUV010000012.1, read on the forward strand.
GTTGTTGAAGTCTTTGTCTGATTTGAGGAAATTCAGTGTGGCGGGTACGGTTTTTTCCTGCATCGCCTTTACACCAGTGATAATCTCAGCGAGGTCGCTGGCAGCACCCATATGTCCGGTGTAGGGTTTAAGGCCGCATATGATCGGAGAGGTCCCGCTTGCACGGGTCAGAGACAGCAAGGAATTCAGCTCTGATCTGTCCCCCTTGACGGTGCCGCTGCCATGGGGAATGATAAAGCTGAGGTCTTCGGCCTTGCAGTCAGCGGTCTTCAATACATCCTGCATATTGTATTCGCTTACTTTTCCCGGGACACTTATAGTTTTGTTTGATTCAAACTCAACGGTATTGCTGAAACCTTTGATCCGGCCTAATATTCTTGCGCCTCTGTTTTCGGCTGATTCGGCTGATTCGAGCATAAGGGCCGCGCCGCCTTCTCCAGGAATAAACCCGTCTCGTTTCCGGTCAAAGGGCCTGAAGGAATTTACACCCTGCCTGCACCCGGAGAGTATGCCGAGTCCTTCAAGTTCATATATCGGTATCTCTGTTATCCAGTTGCCATAACCCACTGCCAGTGCTATATCAGCCTTGTTCTGACGTATGCTTCGGCTGGCAAGCTCAAGCGTATTGCCGCCGTTAGGAGAAAGGCTGGCAAGGCTTGTGTTAGGCCCCATAAATTCTGCAAAGGCCGAAAGGAAACTGAACAAATTATTATGAAGTGATTCGAGCAGGAAAAAAGGATTGACCTTATTAAGTGCTGCGTTGTTAAGCTTTTCATGATCAATTGTTTTCCAGTGTTCATCAACTGCATCCTTTACAGCGGGATACATGAACTCCGAGCCGACCCTTGTGAAATCCCCTGAGGCCACATAAAGTGCTCTTCGGCCCGGGGTAATTGCTGCGATGCCTTCTGCAGCGCCGGCAATGGCCTCATAGGCGGCACAAAAGCCGAGTAACGCACCGCGGTTCAAAAACTTCATCTGACCTCTTTGTTTCTGGGGAATATCTTCTGGCAGTTTATGGTGGTCTGTGACACCCATATACTGAAGAAATGCGGGTCTGTCCTCAGCAGGGAAATGTCTGATCCCGGTCTTCATAGCCATAATATTGGCCCAGTTCTCCTCTACGCTGCTGCCCAACGGCGAGGTCAGGCCCATGCCCGTGATTACTACTTCTCTATTAGCCATTACCTCTGCTTTAACTCCCGTCTAAGGACCTGATAAAATCTTTTTTGTCCCTGAACATCTTCTATCTCATCTAAAGGGATAAGGGTTCCTTCAAAATCTGCTACTATTTTCTTTTTACCGTTAACAGTCCCCCGTCCCCTGTATGCCCTTACCGAAGGATCCTCGCTCTCTATAGGCTCGACCTCGAGTTCTACCTGATCGCCAGGGAAGGCGAAGCCGTAAAAGTTTGATTTGCGTACCCGGCTTATGAGAAACCAGCTTTTGAAATCCGAGGAGGCCGCTTCATACCACCCGGTTAACTGGGTAAGTGCCTCAAGCAGCATCACCCCCGGCATGATGGGGTTCCTGGGAAAATGAAACTCCAGGAAGTCCTCGCTCATTGCCACGTTTTTTACTCCGCGGATTACCTTGCCAGGCTCAAGTTCAGTTATGTGATCAATCAATAAGTAACGCATAATTTTATAGTACCTTTGCTTTTCTGCAGATATTATACAGTATTTTGTTTTCCTGTAAGAACGACCGATGCGATGGCATAATGTTCAGAGTGAGATATAGAAACTGTGAGCTGGCTGATATGTTTTTTTTGTGAGAGTTTTTCTATCCATCCGCTGAGCTGCAGCTCCGGTCGGCCTGATTTAGAGGGCAGGACCTCTATCTCCCTGAGTGTATGATCTATGCCGCCTCCTGACATACCAATTCCCAGCGCTTTGATACCGGCTTCCTTGGCCGCAAATCTGCCCGCGTAATGCACTGAGCTGTCTTTTTTTGAATCACAGTATGCGCGCTCCTTTTCTGTGAAAATATCCGGTATAAAGTCAGGATGTCTGAGTATGATCTCCCTGAATTTTCCTATCTCTACGATATCGATCCCCTGATAAATCTGCATCATCCTATAGTCATTCCTCCGTCAACGCATATGGACTGCCCTGTTATATAGGATGCCTGCTCAGAGGCCAGGAATACTATTAGTGCTGCAATATCTTCAGGCTCACCGAACCTGCCGGCAGGGATTCTCTCAAGTATCTCCTCAGAGGCTCTTTTTCTGGCACGGACTGTCATATCTGTGGATATCATACCTGGCATTACCGCATTGACCTGTATGCCTCTTGGTGAGAGTTCTACAGCGCACGCCCTGGTAAAGGCTGCAAGTCCTCCCTTGGAGGCCGCGTAATTGGCCTGTCCCCGGGTGTTTCTGAGAGCTATGATAGAGGATATATTGATTATCTTGCCTGCCTGTCTGGGCATCATCATCTCTGCCGCCTGCTGTGTACATAAAAACGCACTTCTGAGGTTTGTGTCAAGGACCTTGTCCCAGTCTGAAAGCCTCATTGAAAGCAGGAGGTTGTCTTTTATAATACCGGCGTTGTTTACGATGATATCCAGCACTTTGTGCTTTTGCTGAACGTGATTAAACAGGGCCTGTACTTGATCCGGATCTGATACATCCGCCTTGAAAATATCTGCTTCAGCACCGAGGGCCGTTATCTGATCTTTGAGCGCCAGGGCTTTCTCTTCTGACTTGTTATAATTTATAATTACTTTTGCCCCGGCGCTGGCCAGTGCCACGCAGGCAGCCCTGCCTATCCCTCTTGAGCCTCCGGTAACGAGCGCGGTTTTTCCAGACAGATCAATATGCATATTTGCTCCTGTTAATGTTTATCATTGTAATAGTGGCTTAGTATGCTAAGCCCCAGCGTGTCCAATATATTTCTTAATCACTATGGAGGCATTTTGCCCCCCGAAGCCGAATGAGTTGGAAATAGCCGCCCTGACTTGTTTTTGTCTCTTGGTGTTAGCGACATAATCCAGGTCGCATTTCGGGTCAGGATTTGTCAGATTTATTGTAGGATGAATTTCATCCCTGTTTACAGACAGTGCAGTAAATATAAACTCCGGTCCGCCCGAGGCCGCTATTAAATGACCAGTGAGTGATTTGCTGGAGTTGATTGCCAGCTTTTGAGCATGAGGGCCGAATACGTTTTTTATTGCCATTGTCTCTGCCGAGTCATTAAGCTTAGTGCTTGTGCCGTGAGCATTTATATAATCAATATTTTCGGGATCCATTGCAGCATTATCCAGAGCCTTCTTCATGGATAGTTCCGCACCCCTGCCTTTCGGGTCAGGCGCGGTTACCTTATATGCATCCATGGTGGTTGCGTAGCCGCAGACCTCTGCATAAATCTTCGCACCCCTTTTCTTTGCATGCTCTTCTTCTTCCAAAACTGCAATGCCCGCACCTTCGCCCATTACCAACCCGCTTCTTTTTCTGTCAAAGGGCCTGCATGCAGATGCGGGGTCTCCATCGCTCTGAGAAGCGGCTCCGAGGAGTACGAAGAATATAAGTCCTACCGGATTGATCATTGAATCCGCGCCGCCGGCCAGCATTATGTCCGCATCTCCTCTGCGTATTGCCCTGTAGGCGGTACCAAATGCCTGGGTGGCTGAGGCGCAGGCCGTGGTTATTGTGGCATTGTAGCCCATGAGTCCAAAACGGTCTGCTATAAGTGCTGCAGGCCGGTGAGAGTTGTTCTTTATTATAGATTCTGGATGAACCATCTTATATTCATTGATAAATTTCTGATAGTCAAATTTTTGGTCATCCGTTAACCAGTGATGAATATCTTCAAGACGGTTAATCCCCAGTCCTGCCGCCAGTATAACTCCGGCCCTTTCTTTTGTGCCGCTGTTTAATGCGGCATCACTGTAAGCTTTTTGAGCCGCCCAGAGAGCGAATTTTGTTCTGCGTTCGTCTGCTTTATTGGAAGCCGGATCGAGTTCCTGACATAGCTTTTTCCAGTCATCCGATTTGACAGTTCCTGCTGCCTGTATGCGGGAGTGTTCTGTTTCAGGGTATGAAAGCTTTTGTATGCCCGATATTCCTGCAAGGGCATTTGACCAGTTTTCTTCTACCTCAAGTCCTAAAGATGTGACCATGCCCAGTCCTGATATGACGACTCGCCTGGAATTATGCATTTTCAGAGGAAACTGTTCTGATGCCGCTATAGTAGTAAAATAAATCGCGGAGATCCTGAGGGTTGACCTTGTGAACATGGCTGTATATGATCCTGTTCATAGATGCTACTACTTCACCATCGATTGTGATCCATGCCCTTCCGAGCGAGTCTCTGCGTGAGGTAGAGATGATTTCCCCATGGATTTCTGCTGTGAATCCCGGCCTCAGGGCAGGGGGTACCTTAACGTCTTCAACCAGGGACATGACCGCTGATAAATTGAAGTCATGAGAGTAGATGATAAGCCAGCCAAGGAGCTGGGCCATGGCCTCAATGTATATTACACCTGGAACCAGCGCCTGTTTTCTGAAGTGAGAACGGAGAAACTCTTCAGAGAGCGTAAAGGTTTTTGCGCCTGCAATTTTGACGTTTTTATCCAGGCTGTCTACCCTGTCATAATACAGAAATCTCATTATCTATTTATATTTCTCCAGAATGATCGAGGCGCACTGTCCTTCGTAACTTTGCGAGTTGATCATTATTTTGCGGATTTTCTTTGGGAGCGGGGCATCCTGTACGATACGGAACCCTGCGGTGCTGTCCATAGAATATGACCCGTAGACCGCTGGAATTATATCATTTTTCATTATGTAAATACCCAAAACCATGTCCACAGCGGAGGCTCCTGACATCAGATGTCCGAGGGACGACTTTGATGAATAGACATGCAGATCGTTTAAAGAGGATTTAAAGACCTTGTTGATTGCAAGGATCTCATTTTTATCGCCTTCTAAGGTTCCGTCCCCATGCGCAATTAGAAGGTCAATCTCATCAGGACTGATGCCGGCAGATTTTAAGGCCTGCAGGGATGCCGATGCCACGGCCTCAGCGGATGCACAGTTTCCTTCAGACGGTCTGCCGAAGGCAAGTCCATAACCTGTCATGAGCGCAAGAGGCTTAATACCCCTTTTTTCTGCGTCATCAAGCGTCTCCAGCACAACCATGCCGCTTCCTTCTCCCGGCAATGTCCCGATTCTGTCAGAGGCGAAGGGACGACAAAGATCAGTTTCCGTGTTCATTATTCCGAAGGTCATTGATCTCGCGATATTCATAGCAGATACTTTTTCGCTTACTCCTCCCGCAAGGGCTATCTTTGAATGTCCCTCGTGTACAGAACAGGCGGCCTCTATCAAGGCATGCATGCCCGAGTCCGAGTGCGCGGAAAAGGTGGTGTTGTCACCTTTTATTTTCAGGTCAATGGCAACCTGGCAGAAGCTGATGTTATTGAGCATGGAAAGGGGCCAAAGCGGATGAATATTCTGAAAGCCTTCTTTGTAAAAGCTGTTATAATTAAGTTTACCATCATTATCAAGGGACTTCAGTACGGCCTGAAGCAGGTCTTCTGTCCTGTAATCAACCATGCCCATAGCTGCGAAATAAGCAATGTCTTCGGGCGCTATCCGGCTTGCAGTTATCCCTGCAGCACTATAGGCCTCCCGTGTACTTTTCATGAGCATCAGGGAATGAGTGTCCATAATGCGGGAGTCACGTGGATGAAGGCCCAGAGATTCCGCATCAAGGCCCTTGACGCGCGCTGCGACCTTATATTCGCTGCCCTCATAAGGCTGAATACCTCTATCGCCGCTAAGGATGCCTTTCCATGTGCTCTCGGCATCAAGTCCCAAAGACGTAATTAACTCTGCCCCTGTGATTGCTGTTTTGTTCTTCATATAAAATCCATGCACTGTCCTGTTTGTATAATAAGAGGTTCAGGAAAGGGCTTTATGAGTATTAAGACCGAAAATTGTCCGGCAGATCAGAAAATATAGTCTAAATTAAGGGTAAAATAATTATCAACCGCTGTGCGATCGAAAATATACAGCAGGCTATGATACTTAACTTTGAAAATATATTTTAGGATATAATAATTCGTGCAATATTATGGTAGGTCTCAAAAACTCCGCTTGGTGTTTTATAAGGATTGTCTGAAATGTTGATATTATATGTGTCTGTTTTTTCTTTGCTGATGGCCGCATTACTGGCGGCTGTAAGTATGTATAAAAATTACAGAAGCATTGCTAATATTGCATTTTCCGTGAGCATCCTGTCTATTGCCGCTGTTGTCTTCAGTGATGCCATGGCGGTGAACAACCCTGATGCCTATGAAATGTGGAAGCGCACGGCGTATATCGCTGAGTCTATAATGGCGCCTGCCTGGCTTCTCTTTTCAATGACTTTTGCCAGGACCGATATGAGCTTTTCCTCAAACAGGTTAGGCTGGCTGCTAATGCTTATCTCTCCTGTTTTTCTTGTTTTTTGCGCCATCTTCCCTCTTAGTGATTTTTTCTACTCTCCGGAGTTTGAGACTGAAAAGATCCTTTTCCTGGGAAATGCAGGCTTTCTTTTTAATATACTGCTGCTTTTGTATTCAGTAGTGGTGGTTATCAATCTTGAGGTTACCCTTAGAAATTCGACCCGGGCAAACTTATGGACGGTAAAATATTTTATTCTTGGAGCCGGCGGCATATCCGCTCTTAATATTTTTTATCACAGCAGGGCACTTCTTTATCGATCTATTGATATGAACCTGCTGACGGGCAGATCATGGCTGCTGCTGTTCTTTCTGCTGATTATTGGATTTTCTCTGATAAGGCAAGGGGCGATGGATGTGAAAATATCGGTTTCAAGGAATGTTTTCATGAAATCGCTCAGTTTGCTTGTCGTTGGTATATACCTGCTTGGCCTCGGAATAACGGGTGAGGGGATGCGTTATCTAGGTCCTGAGGTTGGACAGAATATTACTGTAATTGTTGGTTTTGCAGGCGCTGTATTTCTTCTCTTTATCGCTCTTTCAGAGCAGGTCAGGAGAAGAATTATGGTCGTTATAAATAAAAATTTTTACAGCCAGAAATATGATTACAGAGAGCAGTGGCTGAAATTTACCAGAAGAATATCGATGAAGCATTCTTTTGAGGAGCTGCTGAAGGCTATATTGGAAGAATTTATAGACTCTGTCGGGGTCAACAGTGCTTCAATCTGGCTTCGGGAGAAAGACAAAGCTGATTTTATATTTGCCGCAGGAGTTGATGGAAAACGGGTGGATATAGTGCCGACAAGGGAGTTGACAGATTTTCTGGAGCAGAAACAGTGGATAATAAATGTACATGACCAGCAGTGCAGGGAGGTTGTTGCCGCAAATGAAGAATTCCTGAGCATCGGGGAAACTCATTTAATAGTACCGCTCTTAAATGTTGATCAGCTTGTCGGGTTTATAACATTGTCAGAGTCACTGGCAGGGCATGCATATGCCTATGAATACGAAGATTACGATCTGCTGAAAACACTTGCCAGTCAGGCCGTCTCCGTACTCTTGAATGCAAGGTTATCGGAGGAGCTGTTTGAGGCAAAGGAAATGGAGGCAATAGGCAAATTATCCACCTTCATAATTCATGATTTAAAAAATGCAGCCTCTATGCTTACACTTATCACTCAGAACGCGGAAGAGCATATTGATAATCCTGAATTTCAAAAAGATGCGATCAAGGCAATATCTCATACCTCTGAGAAGATGAAAAAGATTATACAGAAACTCAGGGATATTCCCCGTAAAAAGAAGTTTGAGCTTGAGGAAATCGATCTTGTGGAATGTGTGAGGGCTGCATTAAAAGACATGAAAATCAATAGTGATGCCAGTCTTGTCATCAATGCTGAGAGCAGTGTTATCGCAATGTTTGATCAAAAGGAAATCAGCAATGTCATTGTTAATTTAGTTTTAAATGCGCTGGAGGCAACTGAGCAGAAGGGTCGAATTGTTCTGGCTATAGGACAGGATAGCGGAATGGGTTATGTAAAGGTGTCTGATAATGGATGCGGTATAACCAAAGAGTTCATTGAAAACAGTCTGTTTAAGCCTTTTCAGTCCACAAAGGAAAAGGGTCTGGGTATTGGATTGTTTCAGTGTAAGACAATTGTGGAGGCTCATTCCGGCAAACTTCTTGTCAGAAGCAGGGTGGGAGAGGGGACTGACTTTATCCTTAGTCTGCCGCTTGCATAAGCTTGAAATAGTATTTTTTATCAACGGCCTGGAGGAAACTTTTTATTATATTCCTTTATAATGTAATGATTAGATTAAAGATTCTGTATGGATATCCGAGATAAGTGACGTATCCGGGGAACATTACAATATAAATTATGTACAAGATATATACGGAATGCACTAATGATTTCCGTATGGCCAAGCGGTTTAAATCTGAGAGTTATTACAGGAGGGCGCAATGGAAATTGAAACAATGGAAGAGTTAATGGCAATGAGTCTCGATGAAAAGTCCGAGCAGACCAAAAATGTGATCAGAGAGGCAATTGACAAATATGGTGTTGAGAAGATTGCCATAGCCTGGACCGGCGGCAAAGACAGTACGACGATGCTGTGGCATTTCCGTGAAGTATGCAAGGAACTGGGCGTAGCGATGCCCCGGTGTATGTTTATAGATGAGGGTTATGTGTTTGAAGAAATATGGGACATGTTTAACCTTATGAAAAAAGAATGGCACCTTAATGTTGTTATAGCTAAAAATACAGATGTCAGCGATAAGGCGGAAAAAGTCGGTGATATGGTGAAGGTTAGCAGTCTTAATGAGAGAAATCGCAAGGAAATTGAGCTGCTTGAGATTACCGATGAGGAATTCCCCTTTGAACCTGAGTCCTTTATCGGAAATCACCTGATGAAGACTATAGCCATGAACATGTTTATTGAAGAGTATAAGATAGAGGCCGTCGCTACTGCTATCCGCTGGGATGAGCAGGAAGCAAGGGTACAAGAGGACTATATAAGCCATAAGAAAAATCCTCCGCATGACAGAGTACAGCCGATTCTTCATTTTATGGAAAGAGACATCTGGAATTTCATGTTTCAAAAGGAGATACCGTATTGCACTCTGTATAAAGAGGGGTATCGTTCACTCGGTGCCAAGGGTTCTACTACAAAGATGTCTGATATTCCGGCGTGGGAGCAGGACCTTGAAAATACCTATGAAAGGGCCGGCAGGGGTCAGGGTAAAGAAGAGATTATGGCAAAGCTGAGAGATCTTGGATATATGTAGGCCGTTGCCATATTTTTTGAAATGCCGTGTTGAAAAATTATAGTGGATATAAATGGATAACGTACTGATTGTAGAGGACGACAGCGATATACAGACGCAGATGAAATGGGGGCTTTCAAAGGACTTTCAAGTTCATCAGGCAACGAACAGGATTGATGCAATGAAGATCTTTGATGCTGTTATGCCTATGGTAGTAACTCTTGATCTGGGTCTTCCGCCTGATGAAGATGGCTCAACAGAGGGTCTTGCCTGTTTGCATGAGATTCTAAAAAAAGCACCCAGAACTAAAGTTATCATGGTTACAGGAAATGAAGATCGTGATAATGCGCTAAAAGCTGTGCAGATGGGAGCTTATGATTTTTATCACAAGCCTATAGACATGAAGGAATTGAAGATCATTATCCAGAGGGCCTTTCATCTGTCTCAACTGGAGGGTGAAAATCTTCAACTGCATATGCTGCTTAATAAAGAAGCAGGTTTTGTGGGTATGCTGGGGCAGTGCAGTGAGATGAACTCGATTTTTGAGACGATTCAAAAAGTCGCAACGACGGATGCAACGGTCATGGTGACCGGAGAGAGCGGAACAGGTAAGGAGCTTGTCGCCAGAGCTGTGCATGAAAAAAGCGGCAGGAATTCCGGGCCCTTTATAGCAATAAACTGTGGTGCAATACCAGAAGAACTCCTGGAGTCAGAACTGTTCGGGCATGAGAAGGGCGCCTTCACCAATGCCTTTGCCCAGCAGAAAGGAAAATTTGAGTATGCTGAAAAGGGTACGCTGTTTCTGGATGAGATTGGAGAGATGTCGACTAGACTGCAGGCCAAACTTCTGAGGTTCTTACAGGAACGTACGATGCAGCGTGTAGGCGGACGGAAAGACATTGAGATAGATACCAGGGTTATAGCCGCTACCAATATTGACCTTGAGGCAGCTATGAAAGATGGTTCATTTCGGGAGGACCTGTATTACAGAATTAGTGTGATCTCAATTAATATCCCGCCGCTTAGAGACAGGGGGGCGGACATTACTCTGCTTGCAAGTGTATTTTTGGATAAATACACGGCCATGTTCAATAAAAAGATTAAGGGGTTTAGTCCTGAGGCACTGGAAGCCCTTGGAAATTATACCTGGCCGGGCAATGTCAGAGAGCTTGAAAATAAACTTCAGAAGGCAGTAATAACTGCTGATGGTGTTATTATTCAACCGGAGGATATGGGGCTGGATAAGGAGTCCCGAGCTAATTTTTCTAATGACAGGCTTAAAGACAGATATGCTGGTATTACCCTGAAAGAGGCTCGTAAGCGTCTGGAAATGGACCTTATAGGAGGAGTGGTGGAAAGGCATAGAGGCAATATTAAGCGCGCTGCTGAGGAGCTTGGTGTAAGTCGTCCTACTCTTTATGATCTTATTGACAAGTACGATCTCTCTACCAAGGAAAGCGACACATAAAGACTGCTGCAAATTTCCTGCCAAAACAAAGTAATATATACAATGATTATTGAAGATACACTTAAGAAAAGCAGCATATTCTCTGCCCTGAGCGAGGAAGATATAAAGAACATCCGTTCGATGTTTGAGGTCCTGAGTGTAGAACCCGGGGAGTTTATGTTCAGGGAAACTGAAGTTCCTGAATGGGTATATATCGCCTCTGAGGGTAAGATAAAGATCACGAAGCATGTCCATTCCGGCAGTGAGGTTATTGTTGAGATAAAAAATCCGGGTGAGCTATTCTGCTGTGCCGCTGTTTTAGGAAATAAGCCCTATCCTGATTCCGCGCAAAGCATGGAGCCCGCTACGGTGCTGAGGATAAGGCGTAGTGACTTTCTGCGAATTATAGAGGAATATCCGCTACTGCATCTGCAGATAATGCGTTATACCAGTCAGAAGGTGGGTGATGCGCAGGAAATGCTGAAGAATATAGCCCTGGAGCGGGTGGACAGGCGGATTGCGATTGTACTGGTAAGGCTCGCTGAAAAGGCCGGTGTTCAGGACGGAGATTTTATCCGGATAGATTTCCCGCTGAAGAGGCAGGAGATCGCGGAAATGGTCGGAACCACCATCGAGTCCTGCATTCGAGCGATGAGCAAATTTAAAAAGTCAGGCTGGGTCGAACGCTCCGACAGTAGAATCCTCGTAAAAATAAATGAACTGCGCTCGTTTCTTGATTCATAGGGGGCAGGCGGTTGAGCTACGACAAATACTTTTGGGAATTTAAATGAGTTTTTTATCTTCCAGTCTTTGATTTGTCATGTGGTTGATCTGATACAGCTTGGGGGCGCCTGTGCATAAAGGCAGGGCACAGAGTTTAGTCGATTCGACCTAGGGGAGTCCCTACAAATATGTTTCAACAATTTTAACTGCTATGAATGGGCAGGGCTCGCCCCTGCCCAAGGATCGCATTAATAATTTGAAAAGATCAGCGACATGTATTACAATATGTAATACAGAGGTGCGAAAATGATTACTTTAAGACTTGACCCTGAGCTGGAAAAAAATGTTCAAAATATGGCCAAAAAACTTGGTGTAACAAAATCCGAGTTAATCCGTAAAAGCATTGCTGAATATATTAGTAAAACAGTCCATCCCAGTCCGTGGGAAGTCGGGGAGAGTTATTTTGGCAAATATTCCAGCGGGCAGGGTAATCTGTCGTCAGATAGAAAAGCATTGCTGAAGACGAAACTTGCAGCAAAAAGAAAATGAAGAAAATCCTTATAGATTCGGGACCGTTAATTGCCCTGTTTGACGCATCAGACAGGTATCATCAGAATTCCGTAGACTTCATAAAAAATAACAAGGCAATATTAGTAACTACAATTGCATCAATCACAGAAACATTGCATTTGTTGGATTTTAACCGTAATGCCCAGATAGATTTTCTGGAGTGGTTAAGTTGTGGAGCTCTGGAGATTCACAATATCGAAATATTTGATTTTGTCAGGATCAAAGAGTTGATCTCAAAATACCATGACCTGCCGATGGATTTTGCTGATAGCTGTCTCGTACTGTTGGCAGAGAAACTGAATATTCAGACTATTGCGACTATAGACAGGGACTTTACAATATATAGAATCAAAGGAACAAAGAAGTTTAATGTTGTTCTGTCATAGTTCTGATACAACATGTAACGTAGTGGCAGGGCTCGTCCCTGCCCTGGCTTGCCACTGCCCTGGCTTGTTCCCGCCCTTTGTTTAGTCAGTGGTGAGGATGGTGGGTGACTTTATCTATTGCCTCATTTATGGCAGCAGATACAGCATCCCTGTCGATAACTTTTCTCAGGTCAAACCCCGCAAAAGTGTGGTCTTTAATATTGCTCTGTACATAAAGGGGTTTCATACTGTTCATCGAGAGGGCAAAGATATCCTCTACGCAGAGCTGGCATCTGCAGATTGAGTCATTTTCATTCAGGATCTTTTCTATGAGCTCCAGCACGACTTTTTCAGTAAGATTGTCTATTTCAGAGAGATCATGACCAAACAGGATTTTGTCTTCCATAATAATATTGCCTCGTAGTTTAAAGTTTGCGTACGGTAGTAATTATTATATGATATTAATTAACAATACAATCTTTTACCGCTTCCTCAATATCTGTGAAAGTGAATTTGAAGCCGGCCTGAAGCAGGCGCTCCGGCAGTACACGCTGTCCCCCTGTCAGTATTTGCGCACCTTCACCATATTGCAGTTTCAGTGCGAACCTGGGAATTTGCATGATAGTGGGCATTGAAAACGCATGGCCGAGTGCATGGGTCAGGCCCTCGTTCGTTGTAGGATTCGGGGCGGTAAGATTATACGTTTCAGTATAGGCAATGTCTTTTATAACCGTTTCATAGGCATTCACAAGATCCTTGATATGAATCCATGAAAACGCCTGCGAACCATCTCCTATAGTACCGCCAAGCCCCAATTTAAAGGGCTGCAGCATCTGCTTTAAAGCGCCTCCGTCTTTGCCCAGTACCACCCCGAAGCGGAAAATGACAGTTCTGATTCCATATCTTTCTGCCTTTAGTGCCTCTTGCTCCCAGTCACGGGCAAGTTGACCGAGAAATCCGGTAGCAGTGACGTTTTGGGTCTCGGTATGGGTACCTTTGTCACTATAGTATCCGACAGCTGAGGTTGAGATTAACAGTTCCGGTTTCTTATCCATATGTACGAATGCCTCAACCAGATTTCGGGTGACAGGTATACGGCTGTTGTAGAGTTCTTTTTTATAATCCTGTGTCCATCGGTGAATGACCGGTGCCCCTGCAAGATTGATGACAACCGAGCATCCAGTAATTTTTCGGGCAAGCTCTTCAGGGCTAAGTTTCAGGGTATCTCTATCTAGTGTGATCACATTCCATTTATGAGCTTTGAATGAGGCTCGAAGGTGAGTACCAATAAAACCGCTGGCGCCACTCATAGCGATAGTATGTGCAGTGTTATCATGCATTATGAGCTGACTCAGGAGCGGAGTTTATGTTATGGAAGATATGCATAATGATATTATATTGCTTTAGAGTCCATTGAGTAAATTGTAATTATTCATGTGTAAGTATTGTACCCTGCTTTTAGATGCTGTTCAAGCGCGGCTATATTCATTGGCCCTTTATCACTTTGCCTGAAGGCAGGATGATACATGCACCCTCAAAGCAGGCATGCTGAATTGCCTTCTGAGCAAGGGTTAGTACTTCATCCATTGCAAGAGTGCCTGGAAGCGGTTTGCCATTTTTAGTTACGCGGTACTTAATCTGCCACTCTCCTTTAAGCATCAGGTTTAATATTTCTTCTGAAGTAATATTATGTTTGCGGCCATATTCAATAATATCTATGCAGGATTTTTTTATAGACCCGAATGTGTCTAAGTCTGTGCTATGCATTTCGGTATTTGCCCTCCGTTTTATAATCGGGTTAACTTCTTATAAGAATATAGACACGGGGGTTGGAAATTTCTTGCATGCAGCTGAAAAAAGGAGATGCGGGTTACGGAATAATAGAGGTGACCCTGCCGTGATCGATCACGACAAGCCCGAGTATGGTGTAATCGCCGTCTTTATAAGGCAGTTCGGGAATCGGATCTGAGATGTGCTCTACTGTCCAGAGTGACTGTGACTGGTCATCGATGGAGCTTTTGGAGTGCATTATATATATTGCAACTGCAGGTTCTTCGCCATCAAGATCAAGCGCCGCTCCGGAAATGCTGAATGAATGAAGTCCCTCTCTATTTTTAGTAATATTATTCTCTCCACTGAACAGCAGTCTGGAGGTTCCCCTGTCATTAAGGGCAACTGCATAAATATTGCCTTTCCCCGCGCCCTCAAGCATGAATTCCAGGGACTCGTAATTATATAGCCGGCTGTCCTGCATTATTGGTTCTGAGCCGTCTTGCCCATCTTTTATAACGGCTCCCCTGATAGAGCTTAGGCGCAGAGGTGCAGGTTGTGAGATTATCGCATCTTGCCTGAGTTCAGTGAGCAGAGGCAATGTTTCCGGCTTATCTCTTACACTCATATAGATTAAGGCAATTGCTGAGGCTATGAATAAAGAAATGAGCCGGTATCTGAGGGAGGTGGCGGGGTGCTCAGGAACAGGGGGCTTATTTTCTTTTTCTGTACTTTTTGGCTGTATGGAAAAGGCAGGATCTCCATAAAGCACATAGCCGGCCCACGTCACATTGTTAATGCCGTATTGTGATATGAGTTTTCCCCGTGCATCTTTTAAGGCCGGGCCGATAGGTTTTCCGCTGCATAGTGCTTTGTAGAAGGAGAGGGCAAATTCACGGGAGGAGGCATCTGCTATGCTGCACATTGTCCCAATGTAGTGAGAGGAACCGGCCCTGAGAAAGGCTGAGGCCATATCATAAACAGCCTTTTCAGTATTGTTTTGCAGGCCTTCGAGATCTGCCCTGGCAGAGTTGCAGGCATTGGCAAATACAAGAAACGGGAAATGGCCATGTCCGCTTATCTCTGCTATGTCATCAGGATTCATAATGCCGTCAGACATGCGCCAGCCGCATTTGTTTTTGTCAGAGGTATGATACTCTGCATGGCCTGCATAGTGTAATATTTCATAATCCCTGATATTTCTTTTCAGGAATCTTTTATCCACATTGCTGCTTGCAAGATCAGGCTTAAGCCGTTGCTGATTTTCAAGACCATGGCATATCTCCATGCCTTCTTTGTACGCGGCCTTCAGGCTGCTGTCCGGATCACCGATCACGAGCATGCCAGAACTGTTTTCCTGTGTTTTCGGCGGTCTGGCTAAAGGTGTGTGCTGTGTTGTCACGGCTCGGCCTGTGCTGAATCTGAGGCAGAGAAAATTATTGCCGTCATGCATGAGTTCCAGGGGCAGGTGAATTAGCTGATCATCAATATTAAGCGAGAGCATTTCGCAGGAAGTAGAGCGCACAGCCTCTTTGGCACCGGCTGGCAGGAGGCCTTCAAATAGCTCCTGCCCTGCTTTTTTAAGCCGCGCAAGAGCACTTTCATCAATCTCGCCGCGCAGGTTGGCCCTCCCAAGTATACTGACAATCTCCCGGCATATATGCTCTGTGGTCTTAAAGGATACAGGCCTGGTCTCATACTTGCGCAGCGTCTGTAAATGGCCTTCTTCCGCCCGGACGCGGACGCCCTGATCTGTCTTTGTGATACTGAGATTGAAAATATGCATCAGTCGGATATGATACGGAGCTGCAGACCCCCGATTCGTTCGCCATCTTTTGAAAAAGCAAGTTCATAATCAGCAGGCGGCAGGTCCTCGAGAAATAATTTTTCTGCAAGTGCGCTGCAACGCAGTTCCCTGTTTTTTTCGAACAGGCTTACCCTGATACCGGAAGGCTGCCGGCATGACAATAGAATATCAAAACGGCCAATGGAGGTTTGTTCAATTGTGATCTCTGTCGGGATTATGCCGATATTATGCTTAATAAGAACAGCGTCTGAAAGACCCATGCGGCCACCCCGCTGGGGAATTGCCTCAGGGTGAAACACTGTACAGATTCCCGCGCTGTCGCTTAATATGGAGACTATATCTCTTGTGAAACTTACTGCTATTGCGGCAAGCTCACAGGTTTTTTCCCGAAAGGCTTTTTTTGTCCTTTCCGCTATTGATGAGGGTGCGGAGGTCATAGCGGCTTTTTCAGCCTCAGTGAACACCCTTCTATATATAATGCTTTTCTCAAGACACCCGGAACAATCAGCAAGATGAGACTCAGCTGCAAGTTTATTGTCATCAGGTAAACTGCCCTCGATATATCCGGCCATTGTTTCTTCGCTCAGACAGTGACTATCAGTGTTATCTATGCCGTGATTGTGTTTAGTCCTGAAAAAGGCCTTTAATTTTTTCTCAAGTTCATCCATTGATCAATTTCTCTCCCATACTTTAATAGACACAGCTATATGGATTTTTAGTCACCTTTTAATTCCTGCACCATAGAAGCCAGTTTTTTTCTGGCTCTGCTTAGTTTGCTGTATACTGCATTCGGCGTCGTATGCATCAGTACGGCGATCTCTTCTGGTGACTGATCTTTCATGTAACGATATTTTATAACAAGCCGGTCATCCGGGGAGAGTTTTTGCAGTGCTCTATTAAAGAGTTCGGCTTCTTCCCGTTTTAGAAGTATCTCATCGGCATTTTTAGCCGGACTTGGAGTTTTTTCGGCTATTGATTGTCTGTCCGTAAGTTGATCATCCAGAGATACAGTGGTTTTGCTGCGAGTCGCAAAATTTATCGTAGTATTGACTGCGATAATTCGAAGCCAGCTTGCTACTGAGCAGCCATTGTCACCTCTGTACATCTTGAGTTTTCTGCAATCGTCTTTTAACAGTGAGAGGAAGATATCATTATGCAGGTCTTCCAGATCCTCATTCAGGTAATCTTTGCAATAGAGTTCCAGAGTTGTCCTGATGTATTTATATAGCAGACCTGAAAACTGATCGATAAAGGAGTTCTTTGCCTCTGGGTCTCCGCTTATGCAGTTTTTGATTAGTACTTTATCGTTTTTTCTTGAATCGGTCATTTTAATAGAAAATAATAGACAGCTTACTTACAGCCTCTCTTCGGTGATTTTTTCATCTTGAATCTTCATTATGACAGGTTGTTCCTGATCGTTCAGTGCATCCAATATCCAGCCCGCACGGACCTTTGCATGTTTGTTGCCGTGCAGGGCTGTTGTCTTAATAACATCGAGAGCGTTTCTGCCATAGTGCTGCAGGCTTCTCTGTGCATAGACCCGTACATTATAATCACTGTCTCCAAGTGCAGAAGCCAGCGGTGTAAGTGCCCGTGTATCGTTGATCTCGCCAAGTGCCCAGGCGGCCCATTTTCTGACATTCGGCATACGGTCATGCAGGACTAAACTGCTCAGTATATCAAGTGCACGACTGTCCTTGATTTTGCCGAGCGTACGAGCCGCGCTGCCTCTGACATCCGGTATAACACTTTTTGCAGTCTCTATAAGCGGCTCTACCGATCGTGCATCGCACATTTCTCCGAGAGCCCAGGCAACCATAGTGTGAAGTTGAGGCCTTTTATCCTCCAGAATCTCAATCAGAGGTTGAACTGCACGCCTGTCCCCTGTTTTTCCCAGGGCCTCGGCGGACTTCAGTCTGATGATCCAGTCACTGTGCTGCAGCGCATTGATAAGTGGATCAACCGCGCGTACGTCCGCTATCTCTCCCAGTGCCCATGCCGCACTTTTTCTAACGCCCCATACGTCATCATGTTTCAGCAGCATTGCAAGTGAGCCGACGGCGGCAGTGCTCTTTCTCTTGCCCAGTGTTATAACTGCTGCCTCACGTATATCTGCCTCTGGATGGTTGAGAAGAAATATTAGCTCACTTTCGGAACCTGACACTGGCTGAGTATAACTGTCGGCAGGGAAAAAACATATTGCCGCTGCTACAATCAATAGATAATGGAAAAAGCCTTTCAGCATATTAGTTTCATAGGATAAACCGCGCATAACAACAATAATAAACAGATCTTGAGAGTAAGTCCATAAAACTCCCATTCCCTGAGCAGTATTTGATATGCACTCAGTTAAGTGCTGTTTAAAGAGTGAACGTAGCTTTGCTTATGGTTATCTATTAAATACCTACACTTACTTCATAGTGATAGATTGATGCTGCACCTGGTATTATGCATATTTAGCGCTGGTCTGCGCAGGAAGACTTGACCTGTTTTCGTACATATAGTTTGCCAATATATTAAAATAAATGCCTTATGATAATTAAGTACAACATATTGCTGCTGCTTTTTTTTGTGCTGGCAGGCTGTTCTGTATATTCCATCAATAAGGAAATCTCACCTCTGACAGATACGGGGCAGGGTTACTCTATTGAATCGGATGATCTGCCTATTACTGGGCGCTGGTGGGAGGAATTTCATGACCTTAGTCTCAATGCCCTGGTAGAAACTGCACTGGTAGATAATCTTACGCTGAAACAGCTTCATGAAAGGATTATTCAGTCTGAGGTTCAGAAAAAACAGTCAGCATCTTTTCTGCTGCCGGCGATTAATGTCAATGCCTCCGAAGAGATAAAGTGGAATAAACGCAATCAGCAGGCGGATACAGAGAAGGCCGGTGCGGTACTGTCCTGGGAACTGGATCTTTGGGGCAGGCTTTCGGCTGCGAGAAATTCGGCAGAATATGAATGGCTGGCAAGTATGGAGCGTCTTGATGCGGTAACGCTTTTAGTGACCGCTGAGATCGCGCATACCTATTTTAAAATAGCGGAGCAGAGGCTGAAACTTGATCTTCTGGATCGGCAGATA
Organism: Nitrospira sp.; assembly: GCA_016784355.1. Classification (GTDB taxonomy): domain Bacteria; phylum Nitrospirota; class Thermodesulfovibrionia; order UBA6902; family UBA6902; genus JACNKH01. The sequence continues at coordinate 61,686 of JADHUV010000012.1, forward strand.
GAGGCGGGTGAGACGCTGCGTGAGCTTGTAGAGCTCAGATTTGGTTATGGGGCGGCCTCGGTGGTTGATGTATATCAGCAGAGGCAGCAGCTTGCCGCAACCAGGGCCCAGGTGCCGGTGGTGAAGGCGCAGATGGTTACGCTGAAAAATAGTCTGGCGGTTTTGATTGGAACCGCTCCGCAGGATCTGCCCTTTGTTGACGGGTATAGGTTTTCTTACCTTTCACTAATGCCTGCTACGGGTATCCCTTCAGACCTTCTTTGCAGCAGGCCGGATCTCAGGGCGCTGTATAATGAGCTGATGGCAATTGACTACAGTGTTGCAGAGGCCGTGGCCGAGAGATTTCCAGAGGTCAGTATATCAGCCAATGCAGGTTTTACAGAAAAGTTTTCAGCTCAAGGCAGGTTTCTCACACTGGTCTTAAATGCGGTAGCTCCAGTGCTGGACTGGGGGAGACGCAGTGCAGAGGTCGCAAAGAGAGAGTCGCGCTTCAGGGAAAAGCTGGCAGAATATTCAGAGGCATATCTTGTTGCAATTAAAGAAGTTGAAAATGCTCTCTGGCAGGAGCATTATCAATGGGATTTGCTGCGTGCGCTTAAACTTCAGGAAGGAATCGCACGTTCAAATCTTCTTGAGACCCGCAACCGTTATTCTCAGGGTGTGACAGATTATCTTCCGGTGCTTACGGCCCTGCAGTCTCTTCAGAGAGTGGAACATGATTTAATTCTTCAAAAAAGACAGCTTATGTCCATACGAATTTTGCTGCACATGGCAATTGGTGGAGGCGGAGTAATAAATGAGTACAGCGATAATAGCAGGGCTGCAAGTGTAACTGAAAATATAGAAGAGGTTTATTAATGAAATACATTGTTACGGTTATTGCTGTTGTAATAGCAGTGGTAGTTGCTCTCGGGCTTTACAATACCAGTCCTAAGACAAAAAAGGCCCAGCCTCAGCGCTCGGTGCCGGTGGTGGAAACTGTAGAGCTGAATAGGAAAAGTGAAAGTATATCCTTTGAGGCTTTCGGAACGGTGGTACCTTCTCAGAAGATTACCCTGCAGGGTGAGGTAGAGGGCAGGATCGTAATGCTGAATCCTGAACTGCTGCCCGGCGGGATAATCAAGCTTGGCGAGACCGTAGTGAAAATTGATCCGGCGGAATATGAGCTGGTAGTCACGGAGTACCGGGCGGCCCTTGACGAGGTTCTTGTTGAGCTGGATCTGGAACAGGGAAAACAGGTTATTGCGCAGAGGGAGCTGCAACTGATGGAGGCGGATATTAAAATACCCGAGCAGGGCAGGATTCTGGCTCTTAGAGAGCCTCAGCTCAGACTCGTGAAATCCAGGATTGAGAAGGCCAGAAGCAGGGTTGCTGCGGCAAATCTTTCATTGAGCAAGACAACGGTCACGGCCCCCTTCAATGCTATTGTCATTGAAAAATTAGTTGATATGGGACAGCTTGTAAGCCGGCAAAGCCCGCTTGCAGTGCTTGCAGGAACCGATGTTTTCTGGGTTCAGATATCTGTTCCGGTAAGTATGCTTCAGAGAGTCAGGCTGCCGGATAGTGCAGGAGAAAAGGGCTCAGAGGTTAAGGTTTATTTTGAGCCGGTAAATGGAGAAATAGTGCAGCGCAATGGGCATGTCCTTCGTGTGATGGGGGATCTGGATCCTGAAGGCAGGATGGCACGGCTTCTGGTTGTTATTGATGATCCTCTTCGTTTAAACGGCAGCGCTCCAGCCGGAAGACTTCTTCTTGGAAGTTATGTAAGGGTCGAGATAGAGGCAGGAAGTATTGCGGATATTTATACAATCCCAAGATCGGCACTTCGTGAAGGTGATTTGATATGGGTCAAAGACAGTGAAGATAAATTGCAGGTGCGTGAAGTCAAAATAATGTGGCGTATGCGGGAGAGATTACTTGTAGAAGCAGAGCTTAAGCAGGGGGATCTTCTTATTACGAGCAGACTTCAGTCGCCGTTACCGGGGATGAAAGTGGTGGGAATTGACTGATTGAGGCATAGAAGCAGGCACAGAGGCATAGAGGCATAGAGGCATAGAGGCATAGAGGCATAGAGGCGCAGAGGCATAGAGGCATAGAGGCATAGAGGCATAGAGGCATAGAGGCACAAAGGCACAAAGGCACAAAGGCATAGAGGCACAAAGGCACAAAGGCACAAAGGCATAGAGGCACAAAGGCACAAAGGCACAAAGGAGCAGAGGAGCAGAGGCACAAAGGGCTGAATCCTAACCCCTGACACCTGACACCTGAATAATTATGGATATAAATAAAAAAGGCATTTTAGCCTGGATGGCAAAAAACAGTGTGGCTGCAAACATTCTTATGTTTGTATTGGTCATTGGCGGTCTCATTATTATGTCCGGGATCAAGCAGGAGGTTTTCCCTGAGTATGATCTGGATATAGTGAATGTTTCTGTGTCTTATCCCGGTGCTAGTCCTGAAGAGGTTGAGGAAGGGATTATCCTTGCCATTGAGGAGGAGATACGGGAATTTGAGGAGATAGAGAGGGTGACCTCTAAGGCCTCTGAGGGACGTGCCTCGGTAGTGGTTGAACTCCTGGCCGGTGTAGATGCTGATAAGGTTGTGCAGGATATAAAAAATAGTGTTGATCGCATCAGCTCTATGCCGGATGATGCGGAACGGCCTGTAATAAGTCTCCAGAAGCGCCGTCGGGAGGTTCTCAGAATAGCGTTGTATGGGGATGTAGCGGAACGGCCTTTATTTTATTTTGCACAGGGTTTACGTGAGGAACTTCTTGATATCCCATCGGTGACGCAGGTTGAGCTTCGGGGTGTTCGGGAGCCTGAGATAAGTATTGAAGTTCCCCAGGCTCTTTTAAGGGCGCATGGTCTTACGCTGGAGGAGATAGCCGGGATAATCAGAACGAGTTCCCTTGACCTGCCGGCAGGCGGTATAAAAGCCAGCGGGGGAGAGATACTGCTGCGGACCTCGGAGGGCAGAGATTTTGCCAGTGAGTTCGCTAATATTCCTCTTGTGAGTAAGCCTGACGGGACCGTTGTTACCGTAGGTGATATTGCGCAGATACAGGACAAGTTTGCGGAATCAGACAGGGAGGCCTACTTCAATGGTAAGAGGGCGGTGCTTGTTTATGTATATCGCACAGGGGAACAGACTCCCATTCAGATTTCTGCAGATGTACGAGAGTTTTTAGATTACTTTAAAACAGCCCTGCCGGAAGGGGTCAATCTGGATATATATAACGACCGCTCTGAGTTGTACCAGGATCGTCTGAACCTTCTTATGCGCAACGGAATACTTGGACTCGTGCTGGTGATGATCACTCTGGGGCTTTTTATGGAAACCAGACTTGCCTTCTGGGTGTCAATGGGGATTCCGATCTCAATTATTGGATCTTTTCTGATTCTTAAGTATATCGGCGGCAGTGTCAATATGGTCTCTCTCTTTGCGTTTATCATTACCCTGGGTATTGTGGTTGATGATGCCGTGGTGGTGGGAGAGAATATCTTTCACAAGAGGGAACAGGGACTGTCTCCTTTAGATGCCTCAATTGCCGGAGTGAGAGAGATGTCCACCGTTATACTCTTTGCAGTTCTCACAAATATAATAGCGTTTCTGCCATTGATGTTTGTGCCTGGATCTACCGGTAAGTTTTTTGCGATTCTTCCGGCTGTTGTCGTAGCGGTTTTTTCGATTTCACTAGTGGAATGTCTTTTCATTTTGCCTGCTCATCTTGCGTATCATCGTCGTAAGGTTTCGGGGGGTATACTGGCGACTATTGACCGAGTACCTCAATGGTTTGAGAAGGTCCTTGCCGGATTTATAGCGAAATATTACAGGCCGCTTGTCAGTTTTGCTGTAAAAAACAGGTACCTCACAACAATTATTTTCATGGCCGTACTGTCTGTGGTATATGCATACTGGGACAGCGGGAGGATTGACTTTTCTTTCAGGCCTAAAATTCAGACTGACAGGATAGATGCGGAAGTTACCCTGCCCTTTGGTGCTCCGATAGAGGATGTGCGGCGTATTGCCAGAATAATTGAGGAGGGCGGCCTGAGGGCAATTGAAAAGTCGGGAGGGAAAGATATTTTAGAGGGAGTAATGACTGAGATCGGAAGGCGTGGGGCGAATACTGCAGAGGTAAGTTTTTTTCTCGTGCCTCAGGGCGAACGTTCCATCACTACACGTAAATTCAGTACTCTCTGGAGGAGCGAGGTCGGGGAAATTGCCGGGCTGGAAAGTCTGTTCTTTGATTATCTCATCGGACCCGGGGGATCGTCTGCCATAAATATCGAGCTTACACATCCAGACCCGGTGACACTTGAATCTGCGGCATCCGAGCTTGCGGGTGCATTGAGCGATTATGACGGTGTCACTGATATTGATGATGGATATGCAAGAGGTAAAACGCAGTTTGATTTCTCTCTGACCTCTGAGGGCCGGAGTCTTGGTTTGATGCCGCGTGAACTCGGCACACAGGTCAGGCATGCATTTCATGGTGCAGAGGCTCTTCGTAAACAGCGCGGAAGAGATGAAGTCAGGGTAAAGGTTCGTCTGCCTGAGACGGAAAGGGTATCTCTATATGATCTTGAGGGCTTGATGATAAGGCTGCCTCAAGGGGGAGAAATTCCTCTGGCAAGGGCTGCCGCAATGAAATCCGGCAGGGCGTATACAGAGATTAACCGTGTAGATGGAAGGCGCGTGCTGAATGTGACGGGCAATGTTATTCAGGGTATGGCAAATGAAAATAAGGTTCTGGCAAGTGTGAAGGCCGAGTTTATGCCCAAGTTTATTTCTAAATATCCGGGGCTTAAATATTCTTTTGAGGGCAGGGAGAGAGAGAGGCGCAAGGCCTTTAAACAGCTTCTGGCGGGTCTGGGTTTTGCTCTTTTAGGCATTTTTACGCTGCTTGCGGCCCTGTTTAGAAGTTATGTGCAGGCGATCTTTGTTATGGTCAGTATATTGTTTGGTCTTGCCAGCGCAGTTGTCGGGCATGTGCTTATGGGGTATGAACTTAGCATTATCAGTATGTTCGGTATGATCGCCCTGTGCGGTATTGTTATAAATGGCGGCCTTGTGCTTACTGTTACAGCAAACCGAATGTGTGATAACGGTTCATCCGATGAGGAGTCCGCGATCAATGCCGGCGCCCGACGCTTCAGGCCTATAATTCTGACAGCGCTGACAACCTTTATAGGGCTTGCTCCCATGATTTTTGAGACCTCTGTGCAGGCGAGATTTCTGATACCAATGGCAATTTCTTTAGGCTACGGTATATTATTTACAACCTTTGTAATACTGCTGCTGACCCCGGCTTTATATGTAATTCAGAAAGATCTGTACAAGATGTTTCATAAGTAGTTGTTACTCAGTGGCTTAGGCACTTAGGCATATAGGCACATAGGGAAAGGCGGCACACTTAGTGCCTCAGTGCCTATGCCCCTTTTTTTAATTAACTCCTCCAAAACTCCTTCTCATCGCGGCTTTCCTCAATAAACTTCAATAGTGCATCATAGGCCGGTGTGCTGATTTGCACCATTTGAAATTCACTGCCCAGTTTAATCTCATCCAGATCGGATTCTCGCATGACAATAAGCGCTGCCTCGCCATCCTTTATCTCTGCCTGAAGAAGTGTTTTAATTTGTTTAGCCCGCTTTTTAACTGCCTCATTGAAAAATTCGAAGATCTTTTCATACACCGAGGCAGTACGTACAAGCATCATGCAGTTGTTCCAGTCTACATAAGTACCGAATATCTCCTGATCCTCAAGCGGTTGAAAAATTGCTCCGCTATCAATCCGCTTTTGCATTAACTGCTGCAGTTTCGGATTCATGGAACTCAATACCTTCATGGCATCCTCCCAGGGCATGTATATGCTCTCGCAGAATATCCTCGCAACCTTATGTTTTTTTTCAAGCTCGGAAATATGCTGCTCTACCTCATCCCAGTAGTGATAAAAAAGTTCTTTGTATTTATCCGTAGCGTTTTGGGGAAGGTAGAGGTTGCGTACAAAATAGATGGTTTTTTTTGCATGTTCATTGGTATCGGCCATATAATTCTCCTTAATTTATGTATAACGGTCTGATGAAAAATATTATTGTAATGATATGGGAGATTGAACTCAAGGGGGAGAGGGTGCATGAAGTTGGTGAATTGATAATTTGGTATTGTGTACCTGTTACTGATTGTAGGGTGAGCAGACAAATGAACTCAGAGTGGCCATAATTTTTTTCAAAAAGCGGCTAGTTTTTCCTTGCTGATTTCTCAGTTTATCACTAAAATACAGGATCTTCGTTGATGGGGACTGGCACTTTTTTTAAGTGTATCTAAAATTGATTTGAAAAATGAATCATTACTGCCATAGGCTGTCAAATTTCAGAGGAAGAGTCACGAGGGTTTATTTTAAAAAAACTTTATGACCTTGGCCCGCACGAGCTGAATCGTTACCTCAATGCTGAGAAGCGGCGGCTGGTTCAGGTAGTGGTGAATTTTTTATTTCACCTGAAAAAACAATTGCATCAACTCGATATAAAGGGGATTTAACATGAACAAAAATTCACTTGCCGTATTTGAGGATTACAACATCCGAAGAATATATGATGAAGAATCTGAAAAATGGTATTTCTCAGTGGTGGACATTATTCAGGTCTTAATCCAGCAGCCTGATTATCAGACGGCCCGTAAATACTGGAACAAGCTGAAAGAACGATTAAAAAAGGAAGGGAGTCAGTCGGTGACAAATTGTCACCGACTGAAACTGGAGGCTGCGGACGGCAAAAAGTATCTTACAGATGTTGCCGATCCTGAAATGCTCCTGCGACTGATACAGTCCGTTCCCAGCCCCAAAGCAGAGCCGATCAAACTATGGTTGGCCAAAGTCGGCTATGAACGGATGCAGGACATGGCAGACCCTGCGCGCTCTTTAGACAGGGCTCGCGAATTCTGGCAGCAGCACGGGAGAAGCGAAAAATGGATCCAGCAGCGAATGATGGGGCAGGAAACCCGCAATAAGCTGACAGACTACTGGAAAGATCATGAAATTAAGAAAGAAGATGAATTCGCAATTCTTACCAATATTATTCATCAGGAATGGGCGGATGTATCTATAAAACAACATAAGCAAATTAAGGGACTGAAGACGCAAAACCTAAGAGACCATATGAGTGAGGCTGAACTGATTTTTACCGCACTGGCAGAATTATCTACACGGCAAATAGCGGAGACGATGAATGCCACTGGAATGGATGAAAATAAAGATGCCGGGAAAAATGGCGGTGGGATTGCTAAAAAGGCAAGACGCGAGCTTGAATCAAAAACTGGCAAAAAGGTTATTACCGGAGAAAACTTTCTCCCGCCGGGATCAAAAAAGATGTTACCCCTAAAACCTGAAGGGAAGAAAAGATGATTAACCGATAATTAGACGCAATAGTATTCGACTATTGGGCGATATAAATGTAGAGCAAATAATCACCACGGCCCGGATTGATAAAAATAATTTGAACTGTATTCCCCTTTGTAGTAAACTGTAAGACATGAAAAATCCTAAAATACTTGCAATGATAATGGCGGGCGGTCGTGGTGAGCGGCTGTTTCCTCTGACTTTTGAACGTTCAAAACCTTCTGTCCCTTTTGGCGGGCGGTACAGGATTGTGGACTTTGTCCTGAGCAATCTGATTAATTCGCAGATTTACTCTATATATCTGCTGGTGCAGTACAAGTCTCAGTCACTGATTGAATATGTCCGTGAAAACTGGGTGCTTTCTGCGCTGATGACCGAGCATTTTGTGACGGTAGTGCCTCCGCAGATGAGGTATGGCAAAGACTGGTTTCAGGGTACTGCCAATGCGGTATTTCAAAACACGAACCTGATTCGCCAGCACAAGCCGGATCTTGTGATAGTATTCGGGGCAGACCATATTTATAAAATGGATATTCAGCAGATGGTGGATTTTCATATGAAAAATAATGCGGATTGTACCGTGGCCTCGATGCCTGTTCCTATAGAAAAGGCCAGTGACTTTGGCATTATTGATACTGAGAGTGACGGTCGTATAAAGGCCTTTCTTGAAAAGCCTGAGAATCCGCCAGCTATGCCTGATGATCCGACACGTTCTTATTGTTCTATGGGAAACTATATATTTAATGCAGAGGTCCTGATGGGAGGCCTTATACAGGCAGAGCGTAATAAAGAGCATGATTTTGGAAAGCATGTAATCCCTAATCTTTTAAAAGAGGGCAAACGGCTGTTCTCTTATGATTTTTCTACAAACGTTATCCCCGGTTCAAAGCCTTATGAGGAAAAAGGATACTGGCGCGATGTCGGGAATATAAAGGCCTTCTGGGATGCTCATCAGGATATGCTTGGAGAGGAACCGGTATTTGATATTCAAAATGAACAGTGGCCTATCCGGCCATCCCGGAATAACCTGTCTGCTACCAAGATAATGGGCGGTGAGATAACCAACTCCATAATTGCTGAAGGAACGCAGATAAAAAGAGCAAAAATAATAAACTCTGTCATAAGGCGGGGTGTTGTGATTGAAGATGATGTCGAAGTTCGGGACTCGATTGTTATGGATTACGTGACCCTGCGTAAGGGGTGTAAAATAGATAAGGCTATTGTGGATTCCTATAATGTGATTGAGGAGGATATTCATATCACGGCAGACAGTCCGAACCCGTCTTTCCGTGCTAATATTGATC
>JADHUV010000050.1 GCA_016784355.1 Nitrospira sp.
CTTGACCTTCACTCTCAAAAACGTTACTCTTTTTCATAGTGGCGTATCTCCTTAGGTTATTTTTAATTTCGCTAATTAAAATCAACCAGATACGCCGCTTTTTTTCAACCCCTTATACACTACTTTTGATTATATCTCCTAGTGTAATCCGCAGCGTTTTAAGATATTATCCATGAAGACCTATAATTGAGAGGAGGAGACTTCACACTTCCTGATTTCTTTAAAATCACTGGACTTAATCAGTTCTCTTAGTCTCTGAGAATTCTCAAGAACATCTTCATATCCAGCAAACTGTTTATATTTAATTGCATTAAGAATTTGTTTATTAACAATTTCAGTGTGATGGGTCATATCAAAATAATCAGCAAGGTTAGTAATAATTTCTGCAGAAGCCTGCAAATCGATTAATTTTATATTACTGATATCTTTTGTTGCCTTAGCAAAGAATTCCCTTGCTTGAAAAATTCGATCTAAGCCATCATACTCTTCTTCAAAAAAGTAGCGTACAATTGAGTAAGGTGGAAAATATATATAAAACTGTACATCCTTCCTGCTTTCAGCCAACGTTACTATATTAATCAAATTAATCTTCGCATTTTTTTGATCAAACATCGTGACAGGGTTAACAGCAGGGTTGAATTCCTTAATATTATGTCTTTCCAATCCCCTGGAATTCATTTTTGCAAATCCATTGAAATTCGCCATAACAGTTTTGCATCCAGGAGGTCTTATAAATGGACTCGTATGTATATCATCAAGGTTCCTGGTTTTCCCTGGAAATTTCATTCCTAATAAAGCACTGGCGATAGTTTGCAAACTGTGAACGGTCACTTCATAATTCACCAGATATTTCAAATTTAAGGTAGTTTCATCATAGAGAAAAAAAGGATAATCATATTCCTGTTCAAAACCATCGGGTCTGAAATCAACATAAAACGGATCTAAACCCCAGATAACTGTATTTGCACTCTGATTTTTATCCAAAAAATTAGACAGCACATGCATCTGTCCAAATAGTGTTTCACCATTTATTGTTAACTTGATAGTTTTTTTATTAAGAATTTCACTTGCCTCAGAGGACCTCATAACGCCTGCCATTGAGGTTCCGATAATCGTAGTATCAATATCGGGAGAATTTTTTATCAACCCCGGCACGAGATAGCGTGTTTCCTCAATATATAGTATAGGAAAGATCCGTTCAATCCTTTGATAGTAAAGAAGAGGATCAACGATATAATTAAGGGCCATAATTAATATTATAACTATGAGTTGAGATAGAATCAGGAAATGTAGATATTTTTTATGCATGATATCTAAAATTGAAAATAGAGAAATTCGAGGGTATAAAATAATTTGTGTAAATAGACTTCAGAGGGTAGGCTCAGAAACCTATCACAATGAAGGAGAAGAAATGGAAATCAAAGACGAGCATATCGACGAGTTGATAAAAGGGTACCAGAATCCAGAAGAAATACTCGGCGAGAATGGACTGTTAAAGCAGTTGACGAAAGCGGTTTTAGAGCGGTGTCTGCAGGGGGATTTGTCGCATCATCTGGGCTATGGTAAACACGAGGTCAGGGGACGGTGAGTATCCGGGCATAAGCTCTTCGTGGCGCAACAACTGAGTACGGGTAAGCCCGCTGTTTGGATATCCCCCGTCAATCCGGAAGGTAATATATACAAGCAATGCGATTGAATCTCTTAACATGTCTCTGCGGAAGGTAACAAAAAATCGCGGGTCATTTCCCAATGATGAATCCGCCTTTAAGTTGCGGTACCTGGCCTTACGGAATATATCGAAAAAATGGACGATGCCGGTAAGGGACTGGAAGTCAGCCCTGAATCAATTTGCTATACTATTTGAAGGAAGAATGCCTTTGGCATGACATAAATAAAAAAGGCGTTTACACAAAATACTTGACATGTCCCGTTTTTATAAAGGATTTTTTGATATTTAAGAATAATTCCGTATATAATATTCAGTGGGCTTACAACTATGACTAGCCAGAATAGATTATAGTTTCAACAATCTAAATATTTGTCGATTTGCAGTTAAATTGCTAAAAGTACAATATTAATAACTTGTCAATAAACAACATACAATATATCACTTATCCATTCTGCAGCAAAAAAACTGAATGTCCTTTTTCGGAGGCTGAATGTCAACTTTAAGTATACTCATCCCGGTTTACAACGAAGTGCATACCATTGTTCCCCTGGTTGAGAAAGTCAAAGCATCAAAAATTAGTATCGATAAAGAAATTCTTATTGCTGATGATGGCTCTACGGATGGAACTCGTAAACTTTTAGAAAATATGATGGATGACCCAGCTTTGAACATTGAATTCATGGATAAAAATGTAGGCCGTGGCGGGGTAATTAAGCACCTGTGGAAAAAACTGACCGGCGATATAGTTATTCACCAGGATGCTGACCTGGAGTATGATCCTAATGAGTACCAGGGCCTGCTGGATCCAATTCTTGATGGTTCCGCCGATGCCGTCTACGGAAGTCGCTTTAAGGGCAATATTGAGAAGATGAGAACACTTAACAATCTTGGCAACAGGACAATGACTATCATGTCAAGAATGCTATATGGTATCGATATATCTGATCTTATGACCTGCTATAAAATGTACAAATCAACTCTTATGAAAGACCTTAATATTCAGGCCGATGGATTTAATTTTGAATCAGAATTTACGGCCCGCCTGGCACAGCGCGGAGCAAGGTTTAAGGAAGCGCCGATAAGTTTTATAGGACGTACATTCGAAGAAGGCAAAAAAATTCGCTCAACAGACGCCCTATATGTCATACAAAAACTTATATCCTGCAAGTTCAACAAGGCCTGAATATGTCCAAATCTAATGATAAACTTCTTGGTGTAATTCTCGCTGCAGGTAAGGGAACCCGTATTTACCCATTCTCACAGTCTTTGCCAAAACCTATACTTCCAGTGAGCAATAAGCCTCTGCTGGAGCACCAGATTGAAATTATGAAGTCGTACGGTATCAATGAAATTATAATTGTAATCGGGTATATGGGCTATACAATAGTTAATGCTTTAGGAGACGGTTCGCGCATGGGCGTAACTCTTAAATATGTAGACCAAAGCGAAACACTAGGCATTGCACATGCCCTTGGAAAACTGGAACCCTACATTGACTCACCATTTCTACTTCTGCTTGGAGATATATATTTTGCTATTGAGGAAATCAGCTTTATGGTTGATGCTGTTCTCTCTGGCGAAGCCAATGCCTATCTTGTTAGCAAGATCGAAAAAGATCCAGAGATGATAAAAAGAAACTTTGCCATTATCGAAGGGGAAGGCAATAGGGTACGACAGGTTATCGAAAAGCCTCGCTACGTTCGCAACCATATAAAGGGCTGTGGTCTCTACCTGTTTGACCAGCACATTTTTGATGCTATTCGACGTACACCTCGTACGGCAATGCGCGATGAGTATGAAATTACGGAGAGCATCCAGATTATGATTAATGACGGATACAGTGTCTATCATAGTCCGGCAGTGAATAAAGATATGAACCTGACTGTTCCAGAGGATCTACTATTAATAAACCTGATGGATCTACATAGACATGGCTTGCCTAACCTTATCGGCAATGGGGTGAAAATGCACAGCGGCACTATAATTGAAAACTCTGTAATTGGAGATAATGTTGTAATAGAGCACCCCATTACACTGCGCGATAGTCTAGTCTTCAAGGACTCCGTCATAAAAAGCAAAAGCAACATAAACCGGGCTATCATTCACGAAGACAACACCATACCCTGCTAAGGAGATACTGCTATGTCACATACTTTCACCCATGCCCTAGTAACCGGAGGGGCAGGTTTTATAGGTTCTAACCTGGTCAAATGTTTACTTAATAAAGGAATGAGTGTAACCGTTATAGACAACCTGTCTATGGGAGCAAAGTCTTCGGTTGACACAAGAGCACGTTTCATTGAGGGTGATATCCGAAATGAAGAAGATGTAAGGACCGCACTGGAAGGGGTTGACTGCGTCTTCCACCTTGCTGCATGTGTGACGATTCGAGCTAGCTTTGACAAGTTTTATGATGATGCAGATACAAACATAATGGGAACAATGATGTTGCTGAAATGTGTCGACAGCGCTAATGTCAGGCAATTCACCTTCGCCTCGTCAATGGCGATTTATGCTGATTCACCTACTACTGCTCCGGTTGCTGAGTCCTACACAATTGATCCGCAGTCACCTTATGGTGTCGGTAAACTTGCATCTGAGATAATAGGCAAACAAATACTTGGACAGAAAGGCATTCCTCTTTCCGTTGTACGTTATTTCAACACATACGGACCAGGACAGACGCTAACCCCATATGTTGGTGTAATCACAATTTTCATCAATAAATTACTTAAGGGTGAACAGCCTGTAATTTTTGGAGATGGAGAGCAGCAAAGAGACTTTACACATGTAGATGATATAGTATCAGGCACTATGGCCACTCTTGCCGGCCCTCCGGGAACATATAATCTTGGGACAGGAAAGGCATCTTCAGTAAATGATATAGCAAGTATGCTCATAGCACATATCAACCCGGACATTACACCCTTATATGCCGCAGAACAAGTTGGTGAACTCAAAATATCAATTGCGGACATTCTTAAGGCCCAGAACAATCTTAACTACAGTCCCTCACATGATATTGCAAGTGATATAAAGTCTGTTATTGAACATATAAAAACCCGATAACAACCAAAATATCAAGTTCTCTCCTGCAGCAAACAATACTAAATAGTCGTAGTCAAATCCGTTTCACGGTCTTTTTTACTAATTGAAAGCCCTTCTACTGCCACTAAGACACTAAAGAAGTATAATGGGAATAAATGAAGCGTAATAAAAAAGTGTGTTGCATGCTGTTTCATAATAATAACCCACAAGAATGAGACTAAAAAGCCCGCCCCCAAAGTCAGGAATGTTCTTATGGAAGAATTCCAATGTAGTGTATAGCCCGAATATGGTATCACTATCCTTATATTCCTAATCCATGATAAAACAAACAGGGTAGCAAGCATCGTGGGCAAATTTACATTGAAAAATCCTCTAGCATACGCATATGTGAATAAGTATTTTTCGATTAACTTTAAACGTACAATTATAAAATCCATCCCTCCTGCGCTATCATCAAACCTATAGGAAGCAGTGTAAGCAAGGTCTTTATAAAAAGCTGTGAAACCTCCAAAATATGCAATAATCTCAGCAAAGTGCAGAGCATGAGCAATACAAAAACCAGCAGCAGGCATTATAAATGTCAATAAAAATCTCTTACGATCCTCTTTTTGAGTTCCTGAATACATAAAAGCAAAAGGAATGGCCGAAAAAATAACCATAAATGCGTAGTCATACGAAAACCACCCCTGCAAGAAACCGATAACAAATAAGACAGAACAGTATACTGGTGTAACCTGAAGTTTATTTCTAAATATTATAAGATAAATACCTAGTTGAATAATCAACAAAGAATGAGCATAACTTGAATAGTAAAGTGAAGGCATAAGAATATATGAAATCGGTACATATGCTATGGCTGCCATCATTAAAATTGCCCGCACTGGACCCAGGCCATAATACATTAATAAAGCAAAGATTAGCATTGCCACAATACCCACAACAGTTGGGAATATTCTAAAGCAGCTAATATTGTCTTCGCCGCAAATCTTTATAGACAAGGCAATCATGAGAAATGAGGCCTGAGGATAGTGAGTGTACACACATTTATCGCCCGGTTTTTTAACCGGCATCATCGAGTCAATTTTCTCCTTGCTTACATTTGCCGTGCCGAGCTTGGCATGTATTTCCTTAGACTGGAATGTGTACCAGTCCTGCCCTAACCCTTCATATTTTTCCCCATAACAAATATCCGGCAAACCATAATCAACTAAAAATCCTTCACGTACATATCCTTCTCCGCCTCTGATCGTGTCGGCCTCAGAGCATTCCAGCATCAATTTATTAGAATATTTATTAGAGCGCTGCAACCCGTTATAGGCTATCAAAGCAGTTAAAAGAAGAATACAGATAAATGAAATTACTTGAATTTTCGAAGGGCTTTTTTTCATATTTTTTTATCTCTTGAGGACAGATTTAACTATAACATATAGAATTATAGCAGAGCAACTCGCATGACCTAAACAGAATATTCATCAAACCATTCGAGCTATTGACCGCTCTTAATCCTGTTATTAGCAGTTGCCAATTCCCGTTTTAATGATATGCGAAGCTCATCTGTAATATCTGGATATTTTCCAGACAAATCTATTAGCTCATCTGGATCACTACGAATATTAAAAAGCAATGATTCATTATCCTCCAGATAATGAATCAATTTATAATCACCTTTTCTCACTGAAAAAGACCCTTTATTAAGTTCACGCCCCCTACTTTGATTTTTAACCAGAACCATTGATATTATATTGTGAAGATCCATACGCTCCCCCGCCATAAGCGGCATGAGAGATCTACCTTCCATCCATTGAGGAACTTCCACTCCAGCAATCTCTAATATGGTCGATGTAATATCTATCTGCGCTACCGGATCACTAATGACTAAACCTTTCTGCTGTCCCGGCGCTTTAATAATTAGAGGAATATTCGTTACCGGCTCAAACAGATCTCTTGCGGCCCCATGACGATAAAACCCGTGAGTAAAACTCTCACCATGATCTGAAGATAAAATAATATAAGTATTGCCAGCATCCGCCCGAGTATTAAAACTTTCTATAAATTCTTTGAACTGCTCATCGCAGTATCTTATGAATTCATCATACCGTGCTCTGAATATATCTACATCTTCCTGTTGCTCCGGCTTATACTCCAGCACTTCCTGCCATGGCAATTGCGCCTTAAGCGTACGGAACTTCTTAGAGTCATCAAACATGCCCATATAAGGATCAGGCGGCAAATATGTATAATGAGGCGGGAAGATATGAATCCACGCAAAATAAGGCTCAGGTGCCGTATTATTCAATTCAGACAGGAACCTGTTGAACACCACAGCAGGGGGGGCCGGAATCTGAGGTGAATCTTTTGCTATTAGTGCAATAAGTTTAAATACTATAAAATCCTCTTTGATTATCCAATTGGACATTTTAATTGTTCCACCAAAATAGCGGTACAAAATCATTTCAATGTTTCTGGGGTTGAAATCAAAAAAACTCCTGGACCAGAATTCACTGGTATCAGGCATAACATCAAAGGCATTGGTCAGCCCCAGTGTCTTGACTGAAGCCTTGGGATTCGCAACGAATGCCATGTTGTAATAGCCCGCTTTTTTCAGTTCCAGAGGCAGACTCTCTATATTGCTTTTAAATGGCGTATCAGCAAAAGGCTGATACAGGCGGTGGGTCCACAGATGTTTTCCAGTCATAAGGCTTGCAGTTGTCGGTGTTGTATAGTTACTTTCCGCGATAAGTTGACTAAATGAATAAGCATTTTCAGCCCAATCCTTGATGAAGGGTGTGGTTTCCCTTTGATATCCATATACCGACATGTCTTTTGCGGTCAACGTATCATACGTAACAAGTATTATATTAGGTTTTTTGTGATCAATAGGCTGCACGTTATCGTTATTGACAACATACGTTTTCATATTATCCGCAGTAATTAGCTTATACCCTACTACGGGGACTGAACAAATCAGCCATATTCCAAACAACCATACAAGCGGTGTGATTCTTTCGTGCAACTGTCCTGCATCCTTGCGTAATGCAAGTGTTATTCCTAACGAAATAACCAGTAATACCGCTATCCACTTTATAGACAGGACTGATATTCCTATTACAAACATTGCTGTCCCACTCAGTAATGTAAAGATAAGCAACCCGAGAAGTAACTGGTCCATGCCAAAGCTAAGCTGAAATCGTGACAGCACAAACTCAATCGCTATAAACACCCCCCAGACCAATAGAGTAGCCATGAGCGCAAGAAATGACCACTGCACCATAACCAGCGCTACAGCAGGAATAAAATCCCAAAAAGTTGCGTAGAAACTGAATCCATCCCAGCGGAAAAACACATCTCTAAGAAGATATGCAGAAAAAATAACAAAAACCACCCTAAACGCTTTCCAGAATGAGTGCACTTACACCTCTCAATGTTTGAATAAAATAATTATTAAAAATCCTGAATCTTAATATATCATTTATCACAAAAGTTTATCAATCGAGATCGAAAGATAAACCGTAAATATATAATATGCAGATCATCAGAACCAAAAGCTTTTGCTTTATCAGGCATATATAAATTAAAATATAATAATAATTAACAACCGAAGACCCTTAGCCAATGTTAAAAGGAAACAAATGACCAATATCAGTTTATCAGTTTTTTTCCCGTGCTTTAATGAAAAAGATAACATTCAGACGCTGATTACAACTGCAGACAATTATCTGTCAGGCATTTCCAATGATTACGAGATTATTATCGTTGATGACGGCTCATCCGACGGTACTTACGAGGAGGCCATAAAGCTTTCCGAAACAGTACCAACCCTTCGTGTTGTACAGCACGAAGCCAACAGAGGATACGGTGCTGCTCTAAGAACCGGTTTCGATACTGCACAAAAAGATTTTATATTCTTCACTGATGGGGATAACCAGTTCGACATCTCCGAAATATCAAAATTTCTTCCTTATATAGCAGATTATGATATTGTTGCAGGATTCAGAATCAAGCGTAACGACAATTTAATAAGATGGCTTAACAGTAGAAGTTTTCAGTTGCTGGTTCAGGTTTTATTTGGCCTGCAGATAAAAGATATGAACTGTGCATTTAAAATTTTTAAAAAGCATATCATCAAAGAATCTCCACTTAAATCAACTGGTGCAATGATAAATGCAGAACTGCTAATCCGTGCCATGAAAAAAGGTGCATCAATGAAGGAAATTGGTGTAAACCACTATCCGAGGCAGTGGGGAAGTCAGACCGGTGCCAATATTACTGTAATTATAAGGGCTTTTAAAGAGCTATTCAGCCTCAGAAGCGAACTCAATCAATAGATTGAACGTTAACCCATAAAACATAAGGGTTACCCCTTTAAACTGTAACTCTTATGCATATAGACATTATAACCTGATATTCTCTTATAAAAAGGAAATTCCCCGACTAAATCAATATCGATAAAATTCTTGATCGCTGACTCGGTAATTAAGTATTTTACGCGACCTCTTTGAACTATGTCATGAACACCAGAATAATCATATACTTTCCTGGGGTAAGAACAACATTTAATTATATGAGGATGCGAAAAAGCTATGTTGCCAGGAAACCTGCTAATAAAAATCCTATAAGATGACTGATCAATAATCAGAAGATCCGGATCTTTTTCTATTTCAGACATCATAAATTTTACAACTGTATGGTTATCAAGTTTCCCTCCATATTGCAATATTTTAAAATTGGGATATCCAAACTGATAAACGTTTGAAAATGTAACTGACAAGGCTAGTGCCACGATAACGATAAAAGACATTTGATGAAATGCCCTACCTGTAACAGATGCTTTATCCATCATACTCCGCTTCTCTACCATACTGTAAACATATGCACACACAATAATAGAAATTAAATAAAAATCATTAAAATAATGAATGCCTGCACCCTTTTTAAAACTCGACAAAAAGGAGTATGCAAATAAAGCAGCAAAACAATAAAGTACACACTGAATCGTATCATCAAGCTGCTTAAACTTGATATTTTTCATAATATAATAAATCGCAGCGATATCAAAAAAGAATATGGCCCCAAACTTAGTGACAAGACCCATAAACGGCTTATGAAATGCTCCTGCTATATGAATACCGTTATCTACACCCGCAATAATATTGGCATATACAAAAGGGGAGGCAAAAGGCATATACATAAGAGCACCTGCGGCCATCCCTGCGGCAACACCTAAAAAGAGTGTAATCAGATCTTTAAACCTTAGCTTTAGAACTAGAAAACTTGATAAAATTAATAGAATAACAATGCCGGTCTGCTTTGAAAAAATCGCAAGAAAACACAAAAATCCAGCGATCAGCAGAGACATGGTTTTGCTGCCAATGCCAACTTTAAGATATCTCAAAAAGAAATACAAAGCAGACACAATGAATAAAGTTAAGAATGAATCTGGTCTCACAAGATAATTCCACGGCGCTGTAATAATCAGCGTGAGACTCCCAAGTAAAACAGATCGATTAAAATCGCAATCAAAAATATCATGCAATATTTTTGCTAGAAAAACTGCGGTGAGCAAAGTCGCAAAAAAAGCAACGCTTCTTGCAACCAGATATATACCGTAATAATCAACGCCGGGCTCAAGGGATAAGATCTTTGAGATGAAAACACATACAATGTGATAAAAGGGCATATACTGGGTAACGGAATAAGGCAATAGCTCTGGATTTGTGTACAGATTAGCGCTATCCATAATGGCAGCCTGAATCGTATAAAGCACATTAAACTCCAGAGCATGAACATTCGTACTGTTAGAAAATACAATTACACCAGCTAAAGCCAGGTTCAGCCCCATCAAAAATAAATAAATAATAGAATTTGTTTTACTAGTGTTTACCATGAATGCTGTGCCTCGCTATTTTTTCCATATTCCCATTAAAGATTTTCCAACTGAGTATCGCAAAAGCATATCCATAACTCTCGATGCCCGAATAAGTACGTCATCCCAAAACTTCAGCTGCTTTTCTGTCGGATAAAACTGCTTCAGAAAAAGCATATTAGCCACAGATGCAGCCATCCCGACAGAATCCAGATAAAATAGTTGTTCCTGAGTCATAATATCCGGAACAATTGCTTTCATCATTTCTTTATTATATCTTCGGTAGTGTCCTATTGCCTTATCAAAGGGGCTATAAAGCCACTGATGAGCAGGCACTAATACAATTAACTTCCCTCCCGTCTTCAGGTGATTCAATGCACGTATTACTTCAGCACTATCATCATCTATGTGTTCCATGACATCAATATAAATGATAACATCATATATATCGTTTTCAGACAGGCTATCCACTGTTCCGGTAACAACCCTGCAGATGGAGGGAATACTGCCATTTTGCCTGAGTTCATTAATCTTCTCAGACAGATTACCGTCCATTTCCAGGCAGGTCCAGTCCTCCTGCGTCCCATCACAAAGGGCTGCGGTAGTACCGCCAATCCCTGCCCCTATTTCAAGAATACGGCCTCTCAAATGCTGCTTTATAAACTGCCCATAATAGGTTTTCCAGTTAACCGCTTTCTCAAAAAGTTCCAGCTCATTACCTATGTACTCATTACTATTGGTCATTATTATGGCTGGTTATAACAGCTTCAACGTAGTCTTTATAGTGCAGTGCTGGAATTAAAAGTCTCTGAGTCCGCGCAAACAGAATACTGAATGTAAGGTTCAGCAAAGCGAAAAAAGCCTGCAATATAATAATAATAAGTCCCAGCACTGTATAGGTAGCCCAACCCGGAATAGCCTGCGCAGTAAAGTATTTGACAGCTGTTACATATACAGCACCAATAATAGATGCCAGTATCATTCCTCCTAATAGTAACAAAAGACGAACTGCTACAGTATCCAAATGCACGGTAAATGAACTCACTCCATGTATGATAAGAGAGACCAGGTTCATTTTAGATGATCCGACCAAACGACTTCCTCGATCCAGTGGAATAGACGTGTATGGCAACTTAGAGCGTATAACCCCGCCAGAGAAGTGATTCCATATTTCAGACACATGTACAAGCTGCTTCAATGTATTAATCGGGAGAATACAATAATTACCAAAAGATATCCTGACACCGGTCAAAAGATAAAAGGATACCTTATATAATTGATAGAAGATCTTAAACATAATACTTTCATTTCGCTTCTGCCGCTTTGCAAAAACTATCTTTTTTTCTTTCTGAAAAACCTGAACAAGCTGCAGCAGGTCAGCAGGTCGATCCTCTCCGTCCGCATCCATCACCATGACAGCATCACAATCTACATTTTCTGCAACATGACACAACCCTACAGCTATTGCCTTTTGATGCCCAAGATTTCTCGTTAGATGAATAAAATAAAGATTTTGCATTCCGATAAAATCGTCTTCATCAGGAGCAATAGTTGAACCATCATTGACAACAAATACCGATATCGCAGCATAATCCTTCATCTCCTGATCTATCTGTTTCAATAGAAGAACAAGACACTCCCAGTCATTAAAAACCGGTATCACTACACTTATTTTCAGCATATCATTCATCTTAAATCCATTTTCAATTTCAACGGGCAATAATTCCCTGCTCCCATACAAAGCCTGAAATTTCTTCTGCCCATATACGGTTCAATTTACCATTAGGATGTCCTTCGCCTTTTATCCGCATATCAGAAGTCATCGGTTTCACAACATCAATGACCATAACATTATTTTTTTCAAGAAAATTGATGTAATTATTTTTCTTACTTCCATCTTCAAACCAAAGCAATGCAACCACAAACTCCCCCCCAGCATCTTTGACTACTCTGTTCATCTCCAGCATCAAGTCCTCAGTCACCTTCCCCCTCATACTTTCTCTTTTGCGGCTGACGAATCGCATATGTGCCTTTTCGGCTAGGGCCACCAGTGCTAATTTGTCATGCAAAAACCAGTGAGCCAGGTATGACTCGGGAGGATGTCTTTCAATATTATCACTGCTGTCAAGTGTCGCATATGGTACAAGCGCATGACCCCGTTTGGAAAAACGTGAAAGCATCTCTAACCAGTACCTTGGTGCAACATTACGGATCTCATGATGTTCAATAAAACCATAAACTACCAGTGCAGGAGAACCCGTAGTTTTTAATGCTCGTTCGAGCATGAGCAGCGATTGGTAAGTTCCAAAGCCTCCTGTACCAAAATTTAATACTTCATAGTCCGGAAAAATTTTTTGCAGCTGCCAGGGATATGTCTCATCATCTGACAAGGCCCATCCCTGCGTAAAGGAGCCACCGATAACAATAATTTTCCTGCGTTGATCAGCAATACCTTTGTCATTCACCTCAGATGCTCTCAGGCCGTCTTGGAGAAAAGTAACAGAAACCTTTTTTCCTGTCGGTATATAAGAATAGCTACCGGCCCTATTGCGCCATCCGGTTTCAGCATCATATTCGTGCATCGTAGGTTCGTCCAGATCTTTACTGTGAGCAGACCAAGGGTGGTAACCCATCACTCGAAGTAATGCTTCAGCCATTACAACCATAACAACAACTGTCACGATCATCAAAAAAAGTTTTTTTACCATAATACCTGAAAAAAGTTAAATGTAAATATTAACTGAAATATAAAGAGCCGGCATAAGTATTTTGAATTTTAACAATGTAGACTCACAAACGCAATGTTATGCAAAGCGCAGGGCTAAGGAACACGCTCATTCAGCTCATTAGCCATCTTCAGTTCCTGCTTAATCAAATATTCATATTCGTTAACGACCATCGGAAGCGTCGATGCAATATCCAGTTGCTCTTCTGGATCTACATCGAGGTTATACAGTACAGACTTTTCCATGCCTATGTCATATATAAGCTTCAACGAACCGCTCCTCATGGCAACCACACCTTTTTTTATAATAGGTTCAGGCAATATGCGGTTTTTTATAAGCTGCATCGAATAGACAGGCCTTGTCACAATTTCCTCACCTTTAATAGCTGGGAGCAATGAACGACCCTCACTCCAGAGCGGAATATCTATGGCAGCTATATCTAGTATGGTCGGCATAATATCAATGTGTTCAACAAGCGTATCAATTTTGATACCCTGACCAACAGAAGGCATTTTAATTATCATAGGCACATGTATTACAGACTCATACATAAAATCACTGCCATGCCCCTGAAACCCGCTAGAAAAGCTCTCCCCATGATCTGACACAAGGATAACGACCGTGTTATTCATATCTACAGTATGCTCAAGCTGGGTCATGAATTCGCCAAATTCATGATCAGAATAACGTATAAACTCATCATATCGCCGCCTGAGATCATCGATCTTAGGCTGATCCGATTTCTCATACTCTATGTGGATTAGTCCCGACTGAAATTCATCAGTCTTAAAAACATCTCCGTTGCCGTATCTGCCCAGATATGGTGCAGGCGGCAAGTATGGATCATGAGGCGGCAATACCTGAATCCATGCAAAAAAAGGCCTCTCCACATCACGGTCACCAGCAACCGTCTTCAACACATCGTCATAAACCAGATCTGCAGGAAAAAATGTCTCAGCCAAAGCCGGTCGAAACAAGTTTAGCACACGTAATGCAATATGATTATACTCGCGGAAAATCCATCTCTCAAGAACCGGACGGTCATAAAAAGCCTCGACAAATCGATCGTACCACCAAGCATTTTCAGACCAGTATCGATAATACTTCTCCCTGACTGAAAAAGCTCCCTCAAATCCAAGGACATCAGGATGTGCTGAGGGATTCTGTACAAAACTATAAAGATCATACCCTTGATCTTTAAGTAAATAGGGAAGACTACGATGCTGCTCTTTAGAACCTCGGTACAGGGCCTGATACCAGACCTTATGCGTCCATGGGCGCTGCCCTGTCAAGATACTCACCGTTGAGGCGGTAGTCCAGTTGCTTGAAGCATAAAGATTGGAAAATACGGAGGAACCTTCCGCCCATTCAGATATAAAAGGAGTTGTATCACGGTTATAACCGTACAACTGCATATCTAGCGCCGCAAGAGTATCAATTACAACCAAGACAATATTAGGCCGTCCTTTAGCCGTTTCCAATTCTTTCTTTATGGCAGGATCTGATTCAAACACATTTTCTGAATTGCCTGTCTGAATAAATGAAAGCGGCACTGCTAAAACAAAAGATGCAAAAAAAAGCCAAACGAGAGGAGTAATTCGTGTATTAATTTCAGTTATAAGTCGGTCGCATATACTACGGATTACCATCACTAACACAGCGACTACCGTAAGGCATATAAACCATATCTTCCAACCCTCAAGAAAACCATATTCCCAAAAGTAGCTGGCAATTAAAAAACTCGCTATTTTTTTCAGGGCAACTGAACCAATTATAAAAACGAGAAAGTGATTGATGGTAAGCGAGAAACCCAGCCTTATCGTAATATGTAGCGTAAAATACAGCACCGCCCATAGAAATAGGGCTGGAATGATACTTAATAGAATCCATATCACATACGCTGCTGATAAATCAGGTAAAAAATCAGCAAACTGCATATAGTATGAATACCCATCCCACTTATCAAAGGCAGACACGACAAACATGACAGAGAAAAAAACGAATGTCAAGCGGGTGACAAGAAATGCAGATTGCTTAGCAGATGTCATTATAATTGAATCGTACGAGGAGCATAACAGTCCTATCTGTTACAGTTATAAAATGTATTTTCAAAATTTAATTGTAATTCTTGGTTATAAAAGTAGCAACTATCTTTTTTCAGCTTCACCAGTAGTACAAAGCTCATACTGAATTCAGTTTATAAAAAACGGCATGGACAAAAATTAAAAAAGCTACTGAAACAGCCAGAAACAGGGAACAGTCCGACGCGACACAACTACGTCAAACCGCATACTCCCTATCAAAAAGCTGAAATATCGGTTAATGATTTAATTGTTTTTCAAGTCTCTCAAGTTTTTCAGACAATTTATTTATTGTGCCCTGCTGTTCCTTTACCACACTTGTAAGAACCGCAACTATATCCATAGGACTCAGGCTTTTCCTGTCATTCATAGCAACAGCTGCGGGAACATCCTCAGCTATAAACCCCAGATACTTCTCTTCACTTTCTGAAGTGTAATTATACTCAACAGGAATAAGCCCCTTTAGCGTCTCTAATGCCCTGTCAGACGAAAATATTGTAATATTCTCCTTCAATTGCCTGCTCGATGCATTTGTCCACACACCTCCGGCAGTCACATGTGCACCGCTAGCCATCTCAAGGGGATAGATCGTATTATCTATTCCAAAACCTACATTTTTATTGCTGTCAAATGACATGATCGTCTCACCAAACTCATCCCACAGG
The DNA here is from genome assembly GCA_016784355.1 of Nitrospira sp. Classification (GTDB taxonomy): domain Bacteria; phylum Nitrospirota; class Thermodesulfovibrionia; order UBA6902; family UBA6902; genus JACNKH01. Next base: position 16,053 of record JADHUV010000050.1, read on the forward strand.
TTTATAAACAACTTTCCAGAACTGGATCCAAAAGAATATTCGTCACCGCCAAAAATAAACTTGTCGTCCGGACGCAATTTGAAATCATTATTAAATGCAAACTGAATGACGTTGGAACTTGCCACGAGAGCAACACCTTTATTAGAAGATATAAATAACTCAACACTCGTATCCCCTGCGGCATTGGTTAACCGTATACCCTCACCCGCAGCATCGCTTGTCTGCTTCAAATCCAATCTAGCTGCCGGCGCAGCAGTACCAATTCCAAGGTCCCCATTGACAATCAGATCGCCTTGTGAATATGCAATGCCAAACGACAATAAGACAACTGCAACTGCACTAACAATAATCTTTTTCATAAGCCCCCTTTAAACTAAAAAAGTTAAATCCCCGTATCTACTGATTACTAGATAATTACATCTCAATATTACTATATATTTCTGCGTTTCTATGCGGTTTATCAGACATTTTTCTTTAATAATTGCTTAAGCTCTAATTTCAGCTAATTATATTTATTTATTATACATATCTTCTGTAATTATTACCTTTCTTAACCGAACCCGTTAATTGCCGGCAACATTGCAGCATAATTGACATCAGAACTTGACGTCAGCAATAATATGATACAACTTAATGGAAAACTACAATACCTCTTCAGAAAAACGCGGCATAATTCTACTGGTAATACTTTCAGTAATCTATGTGACTATGTGCATGTCACTTTACCAGCATGAAAGAGTAACCGGAGATGCTTCAATATTTTTCGATATAGCTGAAAAATATTCGGCAGGAGATTACAAGAATGCGGTAAATGGTTTCTGGGGACCGCTTCTTTCATGGATTCTTGTTCCTTTTGTACATTTCAAAATCGACAAGTTTTTTACAATGAATCTGCTCAGTGCTGTCATCGGAGTTTTCACGTTGATAGGAATTCGGAGACTGTCATTCAGATTTAAAATGTCTGATATTGCGAGATCCGCAGCACTGCTATGCGCCTTACCGATTACCCTTCAGGCTTCCCTTATTGAGACACAGGACTTCCTGCTTCTTTGCCTGTTGATTTATTATCTGTCTTATATGCTGAAAAGTGATTATGAACTCAGAGTCTCTAATGCCATCTATGCCGGTGCAATCGGAGCCTTTGCATACTTCTGCAAATCATATGCATTCCCTTTTTTTGTATCACATTTCATAGCAGCTAATATACTGCATTATTTTCGGGCTACGCCAAGTGACGGCAAACGTAAGGTGATACGAAATGTC
>JADHUV010000051.1 GCA_016784355.1 Nitrospira sp.
TTCATTCAGGAAAAAGGAAAGAGAAATGATTACTGTCTGAGGCCCGGACGGCCGAGTTTAATCATTTCCCTTTTTCCTGAATGAAAATCCGTCTCGGAAGTCTACCGCGGGGTGCCCTTCTTTGATTCTTTCTTGGGCATGCAAGAAAGAAGACGCCCGCGGGGGCGGGACCCCGCATGTAAATAGATAATTCCACTTTGCTTCAAAGTTCAATTTACTTCTTACAGATCAAGAGTTAAGCTGACAAAAAGCTTTTTAAGTTATGGGGTTCCGCCCCCAAACTGCGGTTTCCATCTCTTCACTGAAGGTTTCTGACGGGAACAAGTAAAACAATGTTCAATTATTATCAATAATCACACCTAATCATTACCTGACTGAGTACATGCTCCCCGCCAGTTTGAACCCTAAAGTTTTACCCCATTGAATCCGACTTAGAATACAGGACACTAATACTTCAGGAGGTACTTCCACGTGATCTGGTTACTTATAAGTCTGGTGTTGCTCAGTTTAGGTATTACAATATTTACAAATAGAAAAGTCCAAAAATTCGAGAATGTCCGCGTCAAGATAGATAAGGATAAAATCAGCCCTTTGATAGCCTTGTCCAGTATTATCATCGGAACCACGATAATGATTGGCTATATACTTGTATCGTCACTTGGTAAACTTGGACTATATCTGGCAGAGTCTCTTAAAATCTGGATAGGCTAGCGCAGGATCATAAGTGCATATCCACATTGCTAAATCGCAAGAGAACGGAGTGAAATAACTTTTTTTCAAAGCACCCTGTGCCTTCGCCAAAACGTTAGCAGCACCATAACTATAAGAATTACAACAATTAAAGATACAACGGGAATAAGAATTGAGAGCACTGTCAAAACAACAGAAATTACTGTTTCCACAGTACTAAGTGCAAAATTGCCCATACCGGCAGTAACTGCACTCGAAGCATTGCGCAAGGCAACGGTAGAGCCCTGCATAATTGCTGCGCTGCCTCCGCCTGCAATTAAGGCTAGGCTCCATTTCATAAAAGGACTGGCATCGGCTACAAAAGATGACATCACTATTGTCCCGGCAATAACGGCAGTGGGGGTCGCAATCAAGTCTGCAAGATTATCAAGCATCGGAATATAATAGGCTCCTACTTCAAGAATAGTCGCAGCAAATAAAGCAGTAACTACCTCTGTTGTAGCAAGCCACTGCAATTCAGGAGAAAGGGTAATATGTCCAGTAATGGCAGCTATACTCATACCCAGTAAGGGAACAAAAACTCGATAGCCGCAGGCCGCACTTAAGCCGATACCTATTAATAAACTCAGAAGAAGATCCATGGCATATTGTAACATTCAGGGTCAGTAGAACATGCGTACGAAGGTATTAATTAAAACAACTGCCTAGGCTTGAATGTCATCTCGAGTCGAGATCCCCTGAACGACTAGATTCTGAACTAAATTCAAAATGACATAGTTCGATCAAGTGTTAATTCAAATCACTTCCTAGCCATGCCTGTCATCCTGAACTTGATTCAGGATCCCCAGTACAACCAGATTCTGAACTAAATTCAGAATGACAGTACATTCTTTTTGTATTACGATACAGTCTCCAGGTCGCAGAATGAGAGTTAAAATAAAATTCGACTCGAGATGTCAAATCCTATGAATCCCCTGCTGCAGCCTTCTCCGCCCTGTCCAGCTTCTTCTTCATCTCATAAAGTGTATTCAAGGCCTCAATAGGCGTCATACTCATCACATCAAGCCCGAGGAGTTCCCTCATCACTGGATCGGCCTGAGTTGCAAATAAATCTAGTTGCCCTGCGCCTGATGCCTGAGATGTCTCCTGACCTTCTGAGTAGGCCAGCTTGGGTGCTCCTAATTCATTCAGCTCCGACTTTTCCAGATTAGAGAGGATCTCCCTTGCTCTGGTAAGTGCTGTCTCAGGTAATCCGGCAAGCCGCGCCACCTGTATACCAAAACTCTTATCAGCTCCGCCCTCTACTATCTTACGCAAAAAGATAATCTCATCTCCCCATTCCTTCACCGCTACATTCAGGTTTCTAATGCCGTCAAGAGTCAGCGCAAGCTCGGTCAACTCGTGGTAATGGGTCGCAAATAAAGTCCGTGATTTAAGCTGCTTCGAAATATATTCCACAACAGCCCATGCAATGCTAATGCCGTCAAAGGTGCTTGTTCCACGGCCTACTTCATCCAGCAGGATCAGACTCCTGTCCGTGGCATTATTAAGAATATTAGCGGTCTCTATCATCTCAACCATAAATGTACTATGCCCCCTGGTAATCATATCCGAGGCACCTATTCTCGTAAATATCCTGTCTACAACTCCGATCCTTGCCTCTTTTGCCGGAATAAAACTACCTGTCTGGGCCATCAAAATAACCAGCGCAACCTGTCTCATATAGGTAGATTTACCAGCCATATTGGGACCGGTAATAATAGAAATATTATTTTTATCAGAATCTATGAGTACATCATTGGGTATAAACCTGTCCCCTGAAGACAAAATCTCAACCACTGGATGGCGGGAATCAATTATCTGAATAACGTCACTATCTTCAATAAGAGGCCTTTCATAACTATGCTGCTTTGCAATCAAGGCGAAGCTGCATAGTACGTCCAGCTCAGCAATAGCACAGGCTGTTTGCTGCAGCCTGTCTGAATATTCTGCGACCTTTTCCCTGACCTCAACAAATATCTCATATTCAAGATTCTTAAGCCTCTCATCAGCACCAAGTACCTTTGCCTCATACTCCTTAAGCTCAGGAGTTATAAACCTCTCCGCATTTACCAGCGTCTGCTTTCTAATATATTCTTCGGGAACCTGAGTGATATTGGCCTTGGTCACCTCAATAAAATAACCAAAGACCCTGTTATATCCGACCTTAAGAGAGGATATGCCCGAGCGCTCTCTTTCCCTTGTCTGAATGGATGCTATAAAATCCTTGCCGTGATTCCTTATCTCCCTAAGCTCGTCAATCTCGGCATTGTAGCCCTCTTTTATAAGTCCCCCTTCCTTCAGAGAAACCGGCGGGGCCTCGGCTATGGCGTCCGCAATCATAACGACTGCTTCAGGCATACAGTCTACCCTTTCACTAATAGACTGCAAAGTTGGATCCTGATATTTGGCAATGTGCTCAACAAGTCCCGGCAGCACCTCAATCGAGTGCTGCAGTGCCAATAGATCACGGGCATTAGCCGTGGAGCCATTAATGCGGGAGGTGAGGCGCTCTATATCATATATACCCTTTAAGTCCTCCTGAAGCAACGAAATGCTTTCAGAGTATTCAAGTACGGCTTCTACGGCATCCTGTCTCTTCTTTATATTTTGTACATTAATAAGGGGATTGAGAATCCAGGATCTGGCCAGCCTGCCGCCCATGGGTGTCAGGGTCTGATCCATTACCCACAAAAGACTCTCCTCCTGGCCGCCCGTCCTCATATTACATGCAATCTCCAGATTTCTAATCGTGGCCGCATCCAGAAGCATACTTGAATCCCGCCTAAGCACCTTGATAGTCTTAAACGTAAATGCACCTTCATTAGCATTCGCAGGCATTTGAGTTTCTTCGAGATAATTAATCAATGCCCCTGCGGCAGATATGGCTACCAGCATGCCCTCACAACCATAGCCCTCAAGGGAGGTGACCCGAAAGTGCTTCAAAAGCTTGCGATAGGCCTCTATATAATCAAAATACCAGTCATCGTGAGCTGTCAGATAATAGTCATCCAGTTCCAACACAACCGGCTGCTGCTTAAGACTCACGGGGTATAATATTTCACGAGGCTGAAACCTGTTAACCTCATCAGAGAGGTTATCAATTGTCTGATAGACAGTAAACTCTCCGGTCGTGATATCTGCTACTGCTATACCATAAATATTGTCTTTACGGAAAAAACTCAGGATAAAATTATTTTCCTTGGGATTATCCGGAAGATGTGTGCCGGGGGTGACGACTTTAACCACCTCACGCTTTACAATGCCCTTTGATTCCTTTGGATCGCTGACCTGTTCACATATGGCTACTTTATGACCTGCCTTGACGAGCTTTGCAATATAACCCTCAGAAGTAAAATGAGGAATGCCGCACATCGGCATCGGGTTTTCCTTACCCTTGTCCCTCGATGTCAGGGTAATCTGCAGAACACGCGCCGCAGTAACTGCATCAGGTCCGAACATCTCATAAAAATCACCAAGACGGAAGAAGACGATACTATCCGGGTAATTACGCTTTATATCATTGTACTGTCGCATTAAAGGGGTCAGTTCAGACATGGCACTCCAATTATTTAATACCTGAGGCCGGATGGTCGGCAGATGTATCCAGTAAATTATACAGACTATTACCAGTATTTAAAATATACTACCGTAACTTCATCTTAAAAAATACTGGATTTTATTTATTTACGGGATCTTAGCTAGCTTTTCAAAGCCTATGCCGTAAAGCGGAATCAGCAACTGGCGGTCTTGAAGACATCTATCAACTGACGATATTCCTCAGATGGGGCAAGCAATTGAACGCCCATGCCCATTTTTTTCCCTAATATTGCGGTAGTACCGTTGCCCACTCTGCGGCTGACTTTGGCACTCATCTTTACAACTTTTTTATTTAATAAAAGAATAATGTCAAATACGTAATCCCTGGGAAAATTAATCTCTGAATTGATAAAGACACCCCCTTCAGAGATATCGGTAACCTTACCCGTATAGACCCTGTTACCATAGAAAAACCTTGCCTCAAGCCTGGAAGAATAGCGCTCATGAACACGCTGCTCAAGCCTCATATTCAGCCTGCCGTCGCTCCATACTTTGGCCCGTTTCCCCGGCATCTCACCGGATTCATCAATCACTTTAGATATGTCCACCTTGTCCACCTCAATGCAATGGAATTATGATTATGATATTAAGTCGTCTTTTAAGAAAAGAAACTTTAGTGTCCGAATACGGGGGGATTTACTTTCTTTATATAACGATTTAGTAGAGGTTAATTACAGTTCAGGGCATACATTGGGGGATGGCACCGTTTGTGTTAGTATTGAAAGTTCAGGGCGTACACATGGGTACGCCCCTACATTATGTTATTTCGGATTATTCGTCAGAATTAAACCTTAGTCAGCCATTTACTGTATGACTTTGCCTCACCTTTTACTATCTCAAAAAAAAGCTTCTGCAATTTTTTAGTAACAGGGCCCGGCTTACCTGTGCCAATTGTTCTGTTATCAACCTCTCTGATAGGAGTGACCTCAGCAGCCGTGCCGACAAAAAAGGCCTCATCAGCTATATATACCTCATCTCTGGTAATATCTGTCTCAAGGACGGCTATCTTTAATTTTTTCGCCATCTCCATAATACTCCTGCGCGTTATCCCCTCAAGCACTGAAGGCAGAGGCGGGGTCTTAAGCACGCCATCCCTGACAATAAATATGTTCTGTCCTGTACCCTCAGAAACAAGTCCGTCCGTATCCAGAATAAGCGCTTCGTCATAGCCGCAGCTTATTGCCTCGTTCTTGGCAAGAGTAGAATTGACATAATCACCGCAGGTCTTGCTCTTTGTCATGCTTACATTTACATGCAGCCGCGCAAAGGAGGACACCTTAACCCTGATCCCGTTTTTAATACCTTCATCTCCAAGATATGCACCCCAGGGCCAGGCTGCGATTGAAACACTGATAGGATTACTGGTCGCATAAAGCCCCATTGCTCCATAACCCACATAGACTATCGGGCGGATATAACACTCCTTCAATTTATTAACCTTTACCGTATCAATTATAGCTTGAGTTATCTCCTGCTTTGAGAATGGTGCCTTGATATTCATGATATGACAGGAATCAAAAAGCCGGTCTACATGTTCCTTGAGCCTGAATATGGCAGACCCTTTTGCCGTTTTATAACATCTTATACCCTCAAATACACCAGTTCCGTAGTGAAGGGTGTGTGTCAGCACATGCACCTTGGCATCTGCCCATTTAACAAATTTCCCGTCCATCCATATCTTCTCTGATTCAGTCAGCATTATTCCTCCAGCCTTATTATTGATAAAAATAAAATCAACTAATTTGAAATTATGTTCTATATCATAAAATAAACATGCCCCGTATTAAAATACCGCTAAAGCATGTTTTATTCAGCATCCCACCCCTTCTGCCCGATAAGCGGAACAAATATACATCCTGTCGAGTAATTCTCCTCAACACCACTGTCCGTTTTCCTTATCTGATACAGAATCTGGGAAGTCCTGTTTCCTACAGGTATAACCAGGCGTCCTCCGGGCTTCAGCTGCTCTATGAGCCCTTCTGTAACGGAGGGAGCCCCTGCAGTGACTATGATACAGTCATACGGGGCAAATCGGGAAAGCCCGATGCTTCCGTCTGCAACCGTGAAGGTAATATTATCAATTCCCATCTGACCGGTTAGTAAGGCCTCCGCGCGTTCAGATAAATCCCGTATCCTTTCCACCGTGTAGACTTCAGCTGCCAGTTGTGAAAGTACCGCTGCCTGATATCCTGAACCGGTCCCTATTTCAAGGACTTTTTCATCCCCCTTTAATTCAAGTAACTGCGTCATTAGCGCCACCATATAAGGCTGAGAAATAGTCTGTTTCCCCCCCACTGGCAGCGCGCAATCATTATAAGCCTGCTGCTGCAGATCCTCACTTACAAATAAATGCCTTTCAACACGGCCCATAGCCTCCAGCACCCTGGAATCACTGATACCCCGCCGGATAAGCTGCTGCCGGACCATCTCCTGTCTTAATTTCTCATACATAATCAGGATAAAAAAATAATTGCATTATTTACGGCTTAATATTGCATTTGCCGCCATCACCCCGGAGGCAGAGGCCTGAATCAGACCCCGGCTTACACCTGCCCCATCTCCGATTGCAAACAGGTTTTTCATCTCCGTCTCAAGATTGTTGTCCAGTTTAAGCTGCCTGGAATAAAACTTCACCTCAATACCGTAAAGCAGCGTATGCTGACTGTTTACACCGGGCGCTAGCTTATCCATGACCTTAAGCATCTCAAGGAGATTAGCTATATACCGATGCGGCAGGGCAAAGCTCAAATCACCAGGCACAGCATCCTTCAATGACGGCCTGACCTTGCCCTTTGCAATTCTTGAAGGTGTTGATCTTTGGCCAGCCTGCAGATCACCCAGTCGCTGCAGAATAACGCCCCTGCCCAGCAAATTTGCAAGCCTGGCAATATATCTGCCGTAAAGATGAGGCTCATTAAATGGTTCTGTAAAATGTGTACTTACAAGCAATGCAAAATTTGTGTTCTTCGTCTTTTTATTTGAGTAGCTGTGTCCGTTCACTATCCAGACACCCTTAACGTATTCCTTGACGACCTCGCCATAGGGATTAACACAAAAAGTCCTGATCTTGTCATTGAATTTTTTTGAATGATAAACCAGTTTAGGCTCATACATAACTCTGGTCAGAGGCTCAAGGGTAGTAGCCGGAAGTTCCACTCGCACACCGATATCCACCGGGTTATTCAGCAGTGTAAGCCCCATTAACTTAGATTGCCTCTCAAGCCATAATGCCCCCTCTCTTCCCGGGGCAACGATTACATATTCCGCATTAATCTTCTGTCCGTCTTCGCTCTCAATGCCGGCCACCGCTCCATTTTCATTCAATATCTTTTTTACGCCGCTTAAAAACTTGATATCAACACTGCCGTTAAGCGCTGCCTTCATGTTCTTCAGAACAATCGGACACTGATCAGTCCCGATATGCCTTATGAGAGAGGGAACAAGAGTCAAGCCGTTTTGCCGGGCCATCTCTTCTATCACCGCAACACTTGCGGCATCCGTACCATGAACTTCATCGGGTGCACCGTATTTCATATATATATCATCTGTATACTTAATCAACCCATCCAGTGTCTCCGTATCAACATAGCGGGACAGATTACCCCCGACTTTCTGCGATAAAGTAAGCTTGCCGTCACTGAACGCACCGGCACCTCCCCAGCCGCATACAAGACCGCACTCTGAGCAGCTCCTGCACGCGGTATCAGTCACGACTGAAGGACATAAACGATGATCAATATCCTTGCCTCTTTCAATCATCAGTACCTTCAACCCCCTGCCGGAAGCCACTATTTCCAGAGCGGCAAAGATACCGGCCGGCCCGGCACCAACAATAATAACGTCATAATCTTTCATAAAGTTTTATCCCTTTTCAATGCAGCACATACGACATTAACAAAAAATTATTCTGCATCTTAAAGCTTCCATTTTTCCTGAAGAAATTTCATAGCCTTATAATTTGTAAGATCAAGGTGCACGGGCGTAACAGATATAAATCCATTTTGAACTGCTTCAATATCGGTATCCTTTCCAGGCCCCCGCTTGGGCGTCCCGCCGCCAATCCAGAAATACTGCCTCCCGCGCGGATCTTTCAGTTCCTTTATTGCATTATCATAAGAAAGCCGTCCCTGTCTCGTAACCAGCATTTTCTTAATATCTGCACATTCCGGTACATTTATATTAACAAGTGTATCTGCAGGCAGACCCTTTTCTATAACCATAAGAGCAACCTCTTTTGCAATATCAGCTGCCTCACGATAACGATTAACTGCCTCCTGTCTTCCCGCACCCCTGCGATGACCCAGTGCAAGAGACACCGCAACAGAGGGAATTCCCAGTAGTGTCCCTTCGATTGCAGCTGCCACAGTCCCGGAATAGGTGACATCATCACCAAGATTAGCCCCGTTGTTTATACCGGATACAATAATGTCGGGCCGTACGGGCATCAATTTATGGACACCCAGAATTACGCAGTCTGTTGGCGTACCATTGACCGCATAATGCTTCGCAGAGTGTTTTTCAAAACAGAGAGGACGGTGCATCGTAAGTGCGTGTGCCACTGCACTTTGCTCAGATTCAGGAGCAACAACATAGACATCACCAATTGACTTAAGCGCTTTTGTCAGCGCCCTGATCCCTGGTGAATTAATACCGTCATCATTTGTTACTAAAATAGAAGGCATGCTTCTTATCTTAGCAGAAATTGCTGCACTTCCTACAGTGCAATATCCGCCGCCTTCACTCTTACTGCATCAATCTGCTAAACTTTTTAATGCCTGTAATTAAAATAAATAACCTTTCAAAATCCTACGGTGAAATTCATGCTGTCAGGAATGTCTCGCTTGAAGTAGCCAAAGGCTCTATATTCGGTTTTCTAGGCCCTAACGGTGCAGGGAAAACCACAACGATAAATATTCTCTGCACCCTGCTGAAACCCACTTCCGGTACGGCCTCAATAGCCGGCTATGATTGCAATACAGAATCTTCGGGTGTCAGAAACCATATCGGAATAGTGTTTCAGGATACCACTCTGGATAAAGACCTGACTGCATATGAAAATCTGCTTTTTCATGCATACCTGTACAGTGTAAAAAGGAAAGACCGCAAAAAAAAGATTGAGGACTCGCTGGAATTTGTCGGCCTGTATGAAAGAAGACATGACCTGGTAAAGAAATTCTCCGGCGGTATGAAACGCCGCCTTGAAGTTGCACGGGGACTTATTCATGACCCGGAGGTTTTGTTTCTGGATGAGCCTACACTGGGTCTGGATCCCCAGTCACGTTCCAACCTTTGGGAGTTTATAACGAAGCTTCCTGAAAAGCAGGGTGTAACAGTATTTATGACGACTCATTATATGGAAGAGGCGGAAGTGTGTGACCAGATCGCAATTATAGATCGGGGCAGCATAATCGCACAAGGCACTCCTAATGAGCTGAAGAAATCAATTGGCGGCGATATAATTTATATAAAAACTTCTGATAATGAAAAAGCAGCAAGTGATATAGAAAAACTGCTGAACCTGAAGCCGACCATTAAAAACGGCGAAATTTATGTAACTGTTGAAAGAGGGGACACCTGTCTTCCTGAACTGATAAGGACTCTCGGAGAATCTGTACTTTCAGTCAGGCTTCAGCGCCCTACTTTAAATGATGTCTTTCTGCAGCTGACGGGCAAACAGATCCGGGACGTGGAAATTTCTGCGGGAGCTACCCTGAAGGAAAATGTAAGGTCACACAGGAGGAAGTTTGGCAGAGATTAATGCAGTATATGTCCTTATCGCAAGGGACCTGAAAAAGTTTGTACGTGAAAAAAGCCGGCTTCTCTCTACTTTAGCCCGCCCGGTCATTTGGCTGTTTCTGGTGGGCGGAGGCATGTCTAGACTCGTCTCTGACAGTATGGGGATGCCCTACATTCAATTTATATTCCCCGGGATTTTAGGTATGACTATCCTGTTTGGATCTATTTTTTCTTCCATATCAATAATATGGGATAAAGAGTTCGGTCTGATGAAGGAGATACTGGTTGCCCCGGTATCCCGTTTTTCTATTGTCATAGGCAAGGCCCTCAGCGGCTCTCTTATCTCATTGCTGCAAGCTACCATGATCTTGCTTATCTCCCCTATAATCGGGATTGACCTCGGACTTCAGCAAATTATATATGCCCTTGCCGTATCATTCCTCCTGGCCTTCTGCATATCATCACTGGGGATAATAATTGCAACATTTTTTGAGAGCTTCGAGAGCTTCAGCGCTATTATGAACTTTATAGTGATGCCGATGTTTTTCCTGTCCGGCGCGATGTATCCGGTACAGAAACTTCCAGATATACTTAAGGGAGTATCCAAGGTAAACCCCCTCACCTACGGCGTTGATGCCCTCAAACATGCCCTGCTTCAGGACAGCCGTTTCACTGATTTTTCAATAGCCATGGATATTGGCGTGCTGATAGCAGCATCTATAATATTTGTGTCTATTGCAGGATATCTATTTACTAAAAGAATATAAACAGCAGAACTAAACAACGATACTCATAGCACACTAACCGCAATAAATGGTCTTAAACCGAGGAATGCAATAAAAGCATAATCAGGGCACAAGCAATACAGGAAGTTCAGAAAGTTTAACAAGATCGTGAGAAATACTCCCCTGAAAAAATTCATGCAGACGGTCTTTGCCAGTTGTACCCATTATTAACATAGTGGCATTCCGCTCCCTTGAGATCCGCAGAATTTCCTCAACAATCTCACCGGCACCGATATGTGTTTCGCATTGAATCCCGGCCTCCTTAAGTCTCATACAGAACTTATCGAAAGTATCCTTCACCGCTTCCTCAGCAGCATGCAATTCCCCGGCATCATGTTTCTTTGAGATTGCAACTCTAAGATGATGAACAATAACCGCTTTTTTTACAGTATTGTTTAATGAAATCAATGCATTTAAGGCTCGCTCTGAGTGCTCGGAACAATCCATTACAATAAGTGGCAAATCGAAAATATTCTCATTGATGCGTTCATATTGAGAACCGTCAATCTCAAAATTAACCATATATTTGCTTACCAGAGTTGCAACCTTACTTCTTCTGATAAGCTGCAGGGTATGATCGCCGGCAAATAAATTTCCCATAGCAACCTTCTTCTTACGCCCGACTATCATAATATCAACTTTTTCTTTCTTGGCAATACCCAGAATATGGGGAACTGCCTCACCTACTTCAATAATAATGCTACTTTTTATGCCGTATTCAGCACATGACTTCTGCCAGTCCTCAAATCTGATTCTGGCCTGCTCCCGAAGTTTTTCTTCCTCTTCCTTCATATACCCGCCAAAGGGCACAAAACCCACATCATCTCTCTCGATAATATGGCAAAATACAATCTCTTTTAATCCTGACGCCTTCAAAGGCAATAGTGTTCTCAGTGAATTAAAAGACAGCTCGCGAAATTTTGTCGGAAAAAGAATCTTCTCTATAAGCATTATATGACCTCTCTCATAAATAAAATATTACTGTGACCAATATAAAAACAGGTATGAGAATTGGTATTGAATATTTTAACATGTACCCGAAAAAGCTTGGCATGGGAGTCCCTGTTTCTTCAGCGATTGAACGGACCATAAAGTTCGGGGCATTTCCAATATATGTCATGGAACCAAAGAACACAGCCGCGGCAGATATTGCTTTCAAATACAAATCTTTTTCGTTCAATAATACTGCCATAGCCTCCTGCCCCTCTAATCCTGGAGAAAATCTTCCAAGAAGAGAACTCATAAATGTCAGATAGGTAGGAGCATTATCAAGAAAGCTCGATAGTATACCTGTAACCCAAAAGTAATGGTATGGTTCCTCCACAGCCTTCACCACAAAGTCCAGCGCCCCGTCAGAACCTGCCTGCAGTATTTTAAGACAAGGCATCATTGTCAGAAATATGCCTATAAATAAAATCGAAACTTCCTGTATGGGAAACCAGCTGAATTCATTTGCCTCGCGCACCTCTATTTTCGTAGTAATAAGAGAAAGTGAGGCCAGAAAAAGAAGGGTGCCGTCTCTTATAACATCCTGAGCAGCCCTGTGCACTCCAAGAATGTTCAAATCCCCCATTTTCACCATTCCACTGAATAATACAGCACCGACTATGCCTGCCAAAAAGAGAAAATTATGACTACCCTCAATACTGAGAGGTTCTTTGTCTGTCTGCTGTTTATGGACCTGATGCCCCTCTTTTTTATAAAAATAAGTATCAAGCATATAATATACAAGCAGAAGGATTGCAGAAGTAAAGAGCATCTGTATTGCCAATTTGAAGGTCCAGAAGAATGGAACGCCCCTGAGAAATCCAAGAAAAAGAGGCGGATCTCCCAATGGGGTAAGAGAACCTCCTACATTAGCAACCAGGAATATAAAAAATACAACCATAAAGGTTCTGTTCTTACGAAAGCTATTTGCTCGCAAAAATGGTCTAATCAAGAGCATAGAGGCCCCGGTCGTGCCCATCCAGGATGCAAGAGCTGCTCCGGTAAGAAGTATCAAGGTATTTACCGCCGGTGTTCCTATCAAAGTTCCCCGCAAAAGAATATTACCGGAGACAGTGTAAAGCGCGATGAGAATAATAATAAAAGGGACATAGTCAGCCATCACTATGTGCATAAATTCATAAAGAGCCTGCCCTTTATAAACAACCAAAAAGGGAATGACTACTATTAATGACCAGGCAAAAGAAACTTTTCCAAAATGATGGTGCCAGAATTTTGGGGCTAAAAGCGGAAAAAGTGCAATGGAAAGCAGCATTCCTACAAAAGGAATCGTACTCCATAATGGCACTATTTCTCCTAAATCTGTTTGCATATATATTCCATAACTACAAAAATAATCTGAACTCTGTTTAAAGCCATCATCAGCCGGATCGCACATGAGCTCAGCATTCGCGGCAGTGATATTACGGTAGATTATACATTATCCTCATGCAATACTTCTCGCAACTCGGCCGGATGTTTGACTTTTACCCCGTAACAAAATCAGTGCTATTATAAGAAATCAACTCATAACTTTATGATAACCATTTTGCTCTCTGTCTAAGTTGACAAATAACAGCTAACCAATGATAATTGATGATTAAAAAATAAGGTGATCTAATATGTCCCACGCTCAAAACAGTTACACCCTTTTAGACAGCGGCAATTTCCGAAAACTGGAACAGGTCGGCCCGTATCGGCTGAATCGGCCGGCTCCGCAGGCTATATGGAACCCGGCCCTGACAGAAATAAAATGGGCTGACACCCATGCCTATTACCATCGAAGCAGTTCCGGCGGCGGGAAATGGGAATACAAAAGCAAACTGCCGGAAAACTGGACCATTAATTATCACGGCATGACCATGAAAATTAAGCTGACCGACTTCGGACACCTGGGACTGTTTCCGGAACAGGGGCCAAACTGGGACTGGATTAAGGATCAGATCCGTAAGGCAGACCGTCCAGTGAAGGTACTGAATACTTTTGCATACACAGGAGGCAGTTCACTTGCAGCTGCAGCTGCCGGGGCAGAGGTAGTACACCTGGATGCAGCCAAAGGAATGGAGATATGGGCAAGAGAAAATGCCAAACTCAGCAAAATGGATAACCTCCCTATCCGCTGGCTGGTTGATGATGTTACCAAATTTATCAATCGTGAAATCAGACGCGGTAACCGCTACGATGCGATCATAATGGATCCGCCCTCATTTGGCCGGGGAAGTAATGGTGAAGTATGGAAATTCGAGGACAATCTCCCCTCCCTCCTGGAACTTTGCAGCCAGATAATCAGTCCTGAACCAGTCTTTATGTTACTAAGCGCGCATACGCCGGGGATAACCCCGCTGACACTGGAAAATCTTCTCGCTGATTTGACAGGACCATTCAGCGGTACCATGAGCAGCTCTGAAATGATCATCCCTGAACAGAGCAGCAAGCGGGTACTGCCGAGCGGCACTATGGCCCGCTGGTACAACGGTGTAAAATAGAATGCGCTCCCGTATCGCAAGTCTGCAAAATCTTACTATTAAAAACCTTGTAAAATTACGACGGCGCAGCGCGCGAGACAGGCAAAAACTCATGCTTATTGATGGAGAGCGCGCCTTAAGACTTGCAATGCTGAACAACGTGAAGATAGAAAGCATCTTTTTCAAGGAGGAGGCAGGTAGCTCTGATCTCCTTGAAGAAACAGCCGGGAAAAAAATTTTGCTGCAGCCGGTTTCAAACGATGTGTTTTCAAAAATAAGCTACGGCGGCTCACCTGATCATTTTATCGGCCTCGCTTCACAACCTGAGTTTTCGCTACAGAACATGTCACAACCCGAAAATGCAATTTACCTTGTAGCAGAAGGCATTGAAAAGCCCGGAAATCTAGGGGCAATCCTGCGCTCTGCCGATGCAGCCGGTGTAACAGGTCTGCTCCTGTGCAACAGCCGAACGGATATTTATAACCCAAACGTGATACGTGCAAGCAGGGGCGCATTTTTTTCCGTTCCGATAGCCGACACCACGAGTGAAGCAGCACTCATATGGTTAAAAGATAACGATATACATATTTATGCTGCTTCGCCTTATGCTGAACTGCTATACACTAAGGCCGATTTTACAGGGCCTTCGGCAATAGCAATCGGCGCTGAACACGAGGGCCTGTCTGCGCCATGGCTAAAAGAAGATATCGTAAAAATTCCGATGAAGGGACAGATCGATTCTTTAAATGTCGCCCAATCTGCTTCCATACTTATCTTTGAGGCTCTCAGGCAGAGATTATAGTTTCTAAAGGGAATAATCCTCTGACATTTAGATTTATGTTTAAAACAAGCCAACCACTTGACATATACAACACACTAGCTTAACATTAACCTAATGAAGGTTATCCAATTATGAAACAGGGCTTATTTAAAGGCTTCGAGTTCAGCAGTAAGGCGCTTAAACCGTTTATTCAGTTTATGTGGGCATCAGACCTCGTCCGGTCTAGAGTGCATAGTCATCTGAACCAGTTCAATATCACTGTAAGTCAGTTTGGAGTACTTGATGCCCTCTTTCATCTCGGCCCAATGTCTCAGAAGGAACTCGGGAAAAAAATACTCAAGACCAGCGGAAATATAACCATGGTAATCGACAACCTGGAAAAAAATACCCTTGTGCAGCGGGTTCGCAATGAAAAAGACCGAAGGTTTTTCACAATTCATATCACTGCTAAGGGTAAGACTCTCTTTAAAAAGATCATGCCTGACCAGATACAGGCAATCGAAAAACAACTGGGTAAACTTACCAATGCAGAACAGGAGGAACTTGGTCGTCTTTGTGTGAAACTTGGAAGGGAGTAATATATTTTTTGATTAATTAGCTTAATATCGACCTAACTAACATTGAAAAACAGGGAATAGGTGCTAGGTCTTTTACTATAACCTAATCCCTAACCCCTATTAAACTCTCAAGGAGAATCTAATGAAAAAACTAATCACAATCTTCCTGTTAACCTTAATACTAAGCATATCACCTGCTGAGGCGGTAAAATACACTCTTGACTCTGCACACACAACTGTCGGATTTTCCATCAAACACATGGTCATAAGTAATGTTAAAGGCACTTTTAGCAAATTTACCGGAGAGTTTGAACTGGATGACAATAATAACCTGAAAGATGCCAGTGCTGTAATCTCCGTAGACAGCATTGATACTAATATCGAAAAACGAGATGCACACCTTAAAAACCCTGATTTTTTCGATGCTGCTAAATATCCTGAGATTACCTTCACCACGACCTCTATTGAGTCTAATGGAGAGCAAAAATACACAATAACCGGAAACCTGACAATGCATGGGGTCACAAAGAGTATTGACTTAAAAGCGGAAATCCTCGGGCCAATTAAAGACCCATGGGGTAATACCAGGACTGGACTGGTCGCTCACGGCATACTCAACAGAAGAGACTTCGGCCTGAATTACAGTAAAATGCTTGAGGCAGGTGGTCTAGTGGTTGGGGATGAGGTGACTATCTCTTTTGATGGGGAAGGGATTAGGGATTAGGGATTAGGGATTAGGTGTTAGGTTCTTTACTAAGACCCGACACCTAATCCCTGGCATCTGTTAATGTGTCCCAATCTTCATTATATCCGCAATATTAGCATTCTTCGAAATCACAGGCTCTATAAGTGCGGTTTCACAGGTCATTATCGTCGCTACTCCCGGTCCATGACCGGCGCGCATACAGTCACTATGGATCACTATCCCGATTGTAATAGATCCCTGCCGATAAGCCCTGCCGTACCTGTTATCATGGTCGATCAGAGCTACAAAATCCCCGAATCTGATCTTATCCAGCTTATACTCCTTTACTGTTGCAGGATCACTGGTCATGATATCGTAGTCACCCTTGGCTACGTGTGCTGCCCCTACGCCGGAACCCATGCAGGCGGCAGGTACGATCGTAGTGACCGGTACTTTCAAAGCGGTTTTGCCTGACTTTTTTATATGCATTTTTTTAAGCAGTTCAGGATCAAGATTAAACATAAATATATCCGGATAATCAACGAGTTGCAACCCCTGCCCTTTTGCTGTAATAATTATCTTGTCACTGTAGGAGAGCTTCCTTTTTATCTTTTCAGGAAAATCAACGACCACATGCTCAGATCCTCCGTGATGACCAATAACCGTACCGGCAGCACCCTTTGCTTCTCCTGAAATGACACGAGCCGTATTTCCAATGCAGGCATATATTTGTAGCGATATATTAGGATGTTCAAGCGGCTTTAATGTGTCAGCTGTACAGCTGACACCCGGCTCAACATGATCC
>JADHUV010000052.1 GCA_016784355.1 Nitrospira sp.
AGCAATACATTGATTATTCGCTTATGTGCAATATATAAAGCAAGAATCGGCAACTGTTTTCCCAAATGGTCTACCAGGTTCTAAGTAAACCGATAAATAAATTCGGGCAGTTCATACCTGCGATTTGTTATTATGGCACCTACAAAATTTACTTTCTTACGAGTATACGGCATTAATAAGCTCTTCATTGTCTGTCGTCGAACCTGCCCTTCATTTATTACCAGAATGACCCCATCTACATGTGGAGCAATAATAGATGCATCCAGAGAATCTTTAATGCCCTCACAAGTTATAAGAGTCAAATCATACGATTGTGCTGCAGTATTAATCAGGTCATTCATAACATCACCCTTGATGATATTATTACTCATACCAGCCGTATTCCCTGGAGGTAAAACATAGAGCTTTTCCTTAGGATTCTGAACAATGGAATCAAGTTTTTCCTGTTCAGACAATACTTCTACAAGACCAACATCTGAAGATATATTGAAAAATTTCGATACCGCTGACTCTCGAAAGTTTGCATCTACCAGAACTACTTTCTGGTTCATCTTTTGAGACAGACACATCCCAAGATTAGCGACTATAAACTCTGTCGTATCAGACCTTTCAACATCAGTTAAAAGTACTGTCTTTAAATTTTGCTCTTTAGCCATCTGATATACCCGGTCCGTCAAATCATGAAAGGCCCGGGTATAATTAGAATCCACTGAATCAGGACTGCAAGCAAGTACACTATCCTTTTTCTTTTTTCTGGGAATAGAGCCGAGAAAAGCCATTCCAAAGAACTGCTCAAGATCTTTTGGCATCTTGACTGTCTGATCCATATACTCAAATCCGAATGAAAAAAGGACCCCCAACACCATACTGACAAAAAAAGCACCACCTAACAAAACTCCCTTCTGCTGTACATTTATAGGATCAGATGATGCAACTGCCTGCTCGACAATCTTAACTGAAGCTGGCCCAATTGCATCTATCCCGCTTAGAAGTCGGCCATCAAGCGTTTCCTCAAATTCTCTGATATAACTCTCTAACTGCACTACGGTAGAATGCTTTTCACCATACTTAAGCTTCAGCTCGGCTATCTGCTGCTCCATATCAAATATAATATATGATCGACTGACAGAGTTTGCAATCACTGTAGCAAATACCGGATCATAATCCTTCACCATAATTGTAAGTATGTCGGAATCAGGAATAAGAGATACGTTAATATTGCTGCGAAGTCGATTAAGTGCCAGTTCACGCTTGATACTCATACGCTGTTCAGGTGTTATGCCCTCAAGTCTGATCTTCAATTTCTCTATCTGGCCTTTCATAAAATACTTACGTACATTTGTTGCATATTTAGCTTCATAATCAAGCGGCAACTGATAGAGTTTAAGTGCATCAACTACGCGCTCCAAAACAGGCGTTGATTTAACTTTAAGCGTATGGTTCGTTGTAATACTGATGTTTGTACCAATGCCCTGATAATAATCAGCTTCTGTATCCATTTTAGCACTTATCAGCATTGAAACCACTGCAGCATACTTAGGAGTATCCATCTGTAAATTTATATATGTTATTGTCATGACAACCAGCAATATCGCCACGAAAAGCAACTTATGCCTAAACATGATTTTCAGATAATCACGTAATGTTGCATCATTTATTGAACTTCCCGAATCCATGCATCCTCCTTAATTATATCTAAAACAGCCCGGGTTCAACGATAAGTGTATCGCCGGGAAGCAGTTTAATATTAGCAGTAGTATCACCCTTGATAATACTTTCTACATCTATGGTAATAATAGAAGATTCAAGTTCATCCTTGCTTCTCAGAACCTTAACCCGGTTAGATGATCCCCACTTATTTAAGCCCCCTGCGGTAGACAACGCATTTAACACTGTCATATTCTTTCTTAAAACAAATTCTCCAGGCCGGTTTACCTCACCAAATACAGAAAAGAGATCATTATGGTCAACACGTATAATATCATCAGGCTCGACCAGCATATCTCCATCCTGCTTACTTGCATCGTTTTTATCCAAATCGATCTCAAACTCAACATATTCGTCCGACCCTTGTAAAGCCCGTCTTAAAAAAATCTTTCCATACAGCCCGTCAGGACTTATGCCTCCAGCCATAGCAATCGCCTGTTCCACGGACATCTTTTTCTGCAGTATATGCTGTCCAGGTTTCCTTACTTCACCATGCATAAAAAAAGTGTCATTTCTCTCTACAATAAACATATCATTCGCCTGCAGCAGCATATCGCCGTTTGCATCACCTTCCGATCCCTTCAAATTTATCATAATATCCGTAAATCCATTACCATCAGACTGTCTGCGCCGTACTTTCATTTTCCCAAACAAACCGTCTTCCCGGACACCGCCTGCCAATGACAACGCTCTCATAACAGTCGTCCCTTCCTGCAATACATGCTGCCCGGGTCTTGAAACCTCACCATTAACATAAAAGGTTTTATTCCTGTTTACAATAAGAATGTCATCGGGTTGAAGCTGGATGTAATCTTCTGCTGACCCGTCAAGCATACTTTTCATGTCCACCTTAATATCACGAAAGTCCTCAGTTCCCTTAATAGCACGCCTCAGAACAACCTCACCATATAAACCATCTTCCCGCAGGCCTGCAGCTAATGAAATCGCTCTTACAACATTCATATTTTTTGTCAGCGAATACTCACCCGGCCGGCTGACCTCTCCATGAATAAAAAAAGTATCATTTCTGCCAACTACAATAATATCACCAGGCTGCAAATAGATTTCTCCATTACCCGTCTTCTCGATCATATCTTTAGAGCCCAGATAAATATCCTCATATTCGGAACTATCTTCTTTTTTTCTTTTCAGAGTTATTTCTCCATAAAAGCCCTCTGGACTCACCCCGCCTGCAATAGAAAGTGCAGTCAGAACCGTCATATTATCCTCAAATTCAAATTCCCCGCGCCGATTCGCTTCACCATAAATGAAAAATCTTCTGCTCATTGTCTTTACAATAGAGACAGTTACAGTAGGATATTTAAGGTAACCTGCTGTCAGCAATCTAGTAATCTCCGCCTCAATATCAGCTAATGTCATTCCCTTCACCTGTGTGACACCAATATAAGGAAAAGTAATTGAACCGTCAGAAGAAACGGTTGATATAGTCCGCAATTCAGGGTGATCCAGCACCCTTATTTCAAGAACATCACTAACTCCAACTTCATAAGCTTTCTCCCCTGGCTCAATTGCCATTGCCCCAGATGATGCAAGTGCAATAAAACTAAAAAAAACAGCGGCAAGGATATATTGATATTTCAAATTAGTACACCTCCTAATAGTGAAAACGCCTTTCTTCATATACTTATTAAACATGATCTAATCTACCATTATAATTCAAGCTACTTTGCCCCTTTACCATATAAGACAACAGGAATAGTTTTAAAGAGAATCTTAAAATCCAGCCATAAAGACCATGAATCAATATATTTCAGATCAAGCTGCATCCATTCATTAAAATCTGTTATTTCATTTCGACCGCTTATCTGCCACATACAGGTAATACCGGGGCGCATGCTTAAACGCCTTCTCTGCCATGGAGTATACTTTTCTACCTCAGACGGCAACGGAGGTCTGGGACCAACAAGACTCATATCCCCCTTACATACATTCCACAACTGCGGCAGTTCATCCAGGCTTAATTTTCTAAGCCATTTTCCGATACGGGTAACACGTGGGTCATTCGTCATCTTAAAGACAGGCCCGCTCATTTCATTATACTGCATTAAATCCTTTAACTTCGATTCTGCATCCACAATCATTGTTCTAAACTTATAAAACTGAAATTGCCGCCCGTAAAGTGAACTTCTTGCCTGCTTAAAGAAGACCGGACCATCTGAAGTTACCTTTATAATCGCTGCGATTAAAAGGAATATCGGCGATAACATGAGCAAAGCTACAGAAGATATTATAAAATCAAACAACCTTTTGACAAACATATGCCCCAATTTGTCCGGCGTACTTTCAAATGTCAAAAGTGGAAAACCATCCAGGTTAGTCTGTTTTGCTTTGGTAAAATTTAGATCAAACAGATCCACAGCCAAATTCACTTTTATACCTTCACTCTCACAAAAATGCATTATTTCTTCTATCTCACCAAGCCATGATCGAGGAATCACAAATACAACTTCATCTACAACACTTCTATGAATAATATCAGGAATATCACTAAATGAACCAAGCACTTCCTGGTTTTTTATCATAGTGCCTGTCCTCTTAACATCTCTGTCTACAAGACCTATAACCCTTATCCCCCACTCAGGATGAGAATTAATTAAATCCAAAAATTCCTCAGCCCTTTTACCCGTGCCTATAACTAATATACTTCTAAAACTGATAAGCACACTTTTGAAACTTGTATTTTTTTTACTTATAGATCGAAATACAAAAGACAATACTGCCTTTTCAGTAATAATCATCACAGAGGCAATAACAAACACTATGCCTATATACAGCCTGCTGACATCTTCATGTAGACGCAGCATGAAGATATATCCTCCAAAAACAATGAAACCGGCTAATGCAGTCTTAAAAGTTATACCTAACACCTCAAATACCGGCTTGGTAAGACTGGACTTATACATACCAAAGCGACCTAAAAGCACCCACCACACAAGCAGTAATACAGGCAAATAACCTATATAAAAGCTGATCGGATTCAACAGTTCAGCCTTTTCATGGACAATTGCACCGAGAAATCCCAGCCAGTATGTATCATTCATCTGATTTCTAAAGAAATAACCGATAAAAAAAGATGATGCAACTAAACTGATATCAGTTATCTTTAAAATCCTTCGAAATAATATATTTTGTTCGTTTACCATAATTAAAAAATATTCATTACTTTGAGACTAGCGGTACTTCTTGTATAATTTCTAAAATCAAATGTGGAATTTAAATCTGAAAAACTATAAGAAATGCTGCCACTCCAATTTTCATTGAATTCATATGAAATGGAAGTATCAATACCTAAAAGAATATCTGTAACAGCTATACTCTTAAACTCACCTTCCCCGTAAAACCCTGTCAGATTTCCATTCAGTTTTTCCCACATCTGCCTGCGCAACTCACCAGTTATCCTCCAGTTTTTGAATAAATTTCCACTTTCATCAGCAAACCTTTCGCTTGTACTGAATTTCATCAGCACCACAGTACGTTCGTCTACTTCATTTACCATGGATACGTCATAACTGATTGATCTGCCATCGCTACCTCCGGACGGCAAAGAATTAACAGCAACTCCAGCACTCCCATCAAAGTATAAACTCTTCGTGATAAACCTTCTAAATCCTACACGATTTGTTGTGGTCGACGCACCGGTACTACTTTTCAAATATTGACTGTTAAAGGTCAATGTCACAGCAGAACTATAATTATAACTGCCGTTTATACCAATAGTTGTACTTGATGACCCCTGCAAAGCTCTCTCTGTAAAACGATTGGATGAATATGCATATATCCCGGTCAACCGAAGGTGCTCGCCGATCTCTTTTAGATAACTGGCATTGAACCTTTGAACAGAAGTTTCTCGTCTTGTTGTCACCCTTCCAAATTCCTCATCAAAACTAGCAGGAGAATGAGAAACTCCTGCGTTATATGTTAATGTAACTCCATCGGTCTCCGAAAAATGGTTACTGAACCTGGCATTAATATTATGTGATGAAGTTTTGATATCACTATATTTCGCATTAATCCCTTCAGCAACACTCCCCCTGACCTCCATAGTTCGTCTCTTCCCTTCCATCTTTGCACTCAATGTCGCTGACAATTTTGAAGTAACATCCTGTTTCTTATCATCTTTAGAAAAATTTAAATTATCATCATACGTTTCGGTTAACTCAGTCTGAACCTTTAGCTCTATACCTTTATATAGAAAAGCATTAGCTGATACATGAGTCAATGAAAGCAGAACAGTGATAAAGCCTGCCATCATATACTTAAACCACTCGGGATTGCCTGTCACAATAAATTTAGTCAAAATAATTAAATTGGAATTATAGATAAAAGTAATTTTCAGCTTAGTAATATAACATAATATTCATTCAATAATCACGATATAAGTGCGAATTCACTTAACTGCTGACATCATGCCGCTTATGAGTATGAAACACAATATTTCACTGTTTTTTCAGAAATCCTGGTACATGACAAAGATAAAAAACTGCAAATCACCCAGTTTTACCCTGACTACAGACAACGGTATAAGTCATTGGCATTAACAGGACTCGATTAGAGGTTATTTCATACGAGTCTGAATTAGACTGTTCCACCAGCTGACGCAATCGATACCCTGATAATAAATTCAACCTCTCAATCGATGTCCACCAGACATTTTTACTTGCACAGTAGCGATAAAAAAGCGCACTGTTCCAATGCAAAAAAAACAGGTTTGAGTGAGATTCTACAGGGAAATATTTACTTGGCGTAGTAAAAAACACATTATGCGCCACTCGAAGAAGCTCATTCAGAAACTGTAACTGACTTGCATAATCACCTACATGCTCTATCACGGCATTACTGAATACCCAGTCAAATTCTTTGTCCTGAAAAGGCATTACTCCGCCAGGATACTGCACGATACGCTTTCCAGGAAAGAGTTTATCCATACCATCAATATCTTCTATGCTTAAGCCCGTATAAAATTTAGCATCATATCTAAAACTTTTTAGAAAATAATTAGTAGTCTCAGGCTCTACCCTCTTCGTTTCATTAGAAACCCCAACATCCAGGACTGTCATCCCTTCTTTACATAAAGAGTAAAAATGACTCAGTTTACTTTCCCTTGATCTGACAGCGACCTTTTTTTTCATTTCATTCATAAATGACATGCAATTTCTCCTTTGTAAGCCTCGGCCAAAATCATTATGAATTAGTATTTTGTCACATAACTGCTTAAAGAATAAAGTATATCTATTTTTTCATAACACAGATATTCTAAATACCTTATAAATTCTAAGCTCATCATAGATCTGATTTATAAGTACGCTGATCAATTCCCAATCATGTATAAAAATACTATGCTAAAATACACGCCTATGACAAAAGTGAAGATTTGCGGCATAACCAATAAAACAGATGCATATGCAGCCATTGATTTCGGTGCAGATGCACTCGGATTTGTTTTTTACAACAAGAGTCCACGATCCATAACTCCAGAGGATGCAAAAACAATCATTTCTTCACTTCCGCCTTTTATAACAAGCGTTGGAGTATTTGTAAATGAAGATGCCCAAACAATAGAAAGCCTGGTAAATGTAACCGGTATTAATGTAATACAATTACATGGAAGCGAGCCCCCGGAACGGTGCATTGCCTGCAGGCCGGTTATCAAGGCATTTCAGGTCAAAGACGATACAGCACTTGACGGAATTAAACTCTACGCGAAAGCATCGGCACTGCTTCTGGACACATACTCAGCGGATGTATACGGCGGGACCGGAACAACATTCAACTGGGAACTGGCGGTGCAGGCAGGCACGTTCGGCAATATAGTCCTTGCAGGCGGTCTTACTCCGGACAATATAGAAAGCGCTATCCGACAGGTTAGGCCATACGGAGTAGACGTGTCCTCAGGTGTTGAAAGCAGGCGCAAGGGCATTAAAGATATAAAAAAGTTGAGAGACTTTATAGGAAAAGCCAAAGATTCTGTACTCTATGAATGAACCTATTCCCCATCACACAGATACAATCAGCACGGCTCCGTTTCAAAAATCCGACATTGAAAAAATACTCAAAACAACCTTTGTAAACGGATCCGGAATCAAAATTCTCTCGCATGGAAACGAGTCATTTACCAGCATAATTAATGCCATCTCTTCCGCCAGACATATAATTTGTATTGAATTTTATCTATTCAAAGACGATTACACCGGGAAAAAAGTTGCGGAAGCACTCAAAAAAAAAGCTTCAGAGGGAGTAGACATTTATCTGCTTTATGATCACTTTGGGTCCTTCCTTACTTCTACCCGATTCTGGTCTGATCTAAAAAAGCACGGCATAAAGGTCAAGGTCTCAAACCCCTTCAGATGGTCAGCACCCAGAGGTTACCAATATCGCAACCATAAAAAGCTTCTTATTGTAGACGGGACAATAGCCATTACCGGAGGATTTAATATAGCAGATGAATACCATAAATCCGAAAGTCTCTATAACCCATGGAGGGATACTGGCATAAGTCTCGAAGGCCCTATTGCAAAAAGCTTACTCACTATCTTTAAAAACAGCTGGGCCACCTGGACTGGAAACAGGATAACATGGGAACCGCCTGCAGTCGCATGCAATCCCGGCATACCAGTCATTCCTATCTTCATCAGCTCCGGACGCTCACGACGCAAGATGAGAAAGCTACTTGAATACAGCATAAGACATTCAGATAAAAGTATTCTTCTGACCAATGCGTATTTTATGCCTGGGCGAAAAATTCGACGGGCAATGATCGCAGCAGCAGGAAATGGAGTAAAACTTGTACTGCTGCTTCCCGGCCAGTCTGATATAAAATCAGCCTACTATGCTGGTAGGTCCCTATACTCCAAACTGCTTAAAGCAGGTATCGAAATCTACAACTATCGAGAGGCCGTACTTCATGCGAAAACCGCTGTTTTTGACAACTCCTGGAGCATCATAGGTTCGTCCAACCTTGACCTGCAGTCTATGTGGCGAAACGAGGAAAGCAATGTAGGAATACTGGACAAGCAAATAAGCCAAAACATGACAGATCTGTTTAAAAAAGACTTGAGCAGCTCTATAAAAATAGACGCTGAATCATGGGCAACCCGGCCTTTTCATGAAAAAATCCTTGAGAAACTCTGCTATTTTGTTATGCGAAAGTTATAGAGCACTGAAAAAGAATAAGCTGATTTTTTCATTTCGCTGCAATATGGTGCAAAAGTCGAAATTATACCATTATATATAATTTTCGTAATGGCAGGCATGCTATTCATAAAAGAAACACACTGCGGTAATAATATGAAAATACTTAAATAATAAGGATTTGCTGCTATGCGAAACAATTAATCTTGGGCAAGCATTCACTGTGTTGATATTAATAACCCCTGTGATATAATATCCACTTATTTTTAACTTACAATAATTTCAGTAATAATCATGAAAAAACAATTTTTTAATGTTCCAGACAGTAGCGGGCACTTCGGGCAATACGGAGGAAGATTTGTGCCGGAGACACTAATGCCGGCTCTTATTGAACTTGAAGAAGCATATCTTAACTTAAAGAAAGATAAGACTTTTCTTCGAAAACTGAAAGAGCTCCAAAAAGACTTTATAGGTCGAGCTACTCCCCTTTACTTTGCAGAAAATCTGACTCAAAAAATTGGCGGCGCAAAGATTTATCTTAAAAGAGAAGATCTCTGCCACACTGGGGCTCACAAGATAAACAATGCCCTTGCACAAGCCCTTCTTGCAAAAAAAATGGGAAAGACAAGAGTAATTGCAGAAACAGGCGCGGGTCAGCATGGAGTCGCTACAGCGACAGGTGCTGCACTGGCAGGTCTTGAGTGTGACGTTTATATGGGAGCAGAGGATGTAAGAAGACAGTCGTTAAATGTATTCAGAATGAAACTGCTTGGGGCAAAGGTAATTGAGGTTACCCTTGGTTCTAAAACATTGAAAGACGCTATCAATGAGGCTCTCAGAGACTGGACCACAAATGTGAGAAACACGCATTATGTTATGGGCACAGCCTTTGGTCCCCACCCCTACCCGATGATGGTCAGAAATTTTCAGTCAGTAATCGGACAGGAGGCCCGCAGACAGATCCTGCAGAAAGAAAAAAGACTGCCTGACTGCCTGATTGCGTGTGTCGGAGGCGGCAGCAACTCGATCGGACTTTTCCATCCTTTCTTAAAAGATAATATCAAGATGATAGGGGTAGAGGCAGGCGGACTTGGAGTGAAATCAGGAAAGCACGCAGCACGCTTTGCCGGCGGATCTCTAGGAGTTTTTCAGGGCTGCAAAAGCTACCTGCTACAGGACGATGACGGAAATGTTCTGGGCACTCACTCAGTCTCAGCGGGACTGGATTATGCTTCTGTCGGACCTGAGCATGCTTACCTGCGGGATATGCATAAAGTAGAGTACACCTCTGTAAAAGATAATGAAGCCCTTAAAGCCTTTGAACTTCTCAGCCGGACAGAGGGAATCATCCCTGCACTGGAGTCATCTCATGCAATTGCGCAGGGGATAAAAACAGCCAAAAAACTAGGGAATAAATCTATCATAATCATCAACCTCTCAGGCAGAGGTGACAAGGATGTACAGGAAGTAGCTAAAATTAAAGGTATCAGTCTATAGCAATGAGCAGAATTTCCAAGGCATTCAGCCATTTACATGAAACCGGCAGCAAGGCACTTATACCTTATATAATGGCTGGCGATCCCAGTCTTGAGGCCACAAAAAAGTACATATCGGATCTCGAAGCTGCAGGCGCGGATATTATCGAGCTCGGAGTTCCCTTCAGCGATCCGCTGGCTGACGGACCTACTATTCAAAGGGCATCTGAGAGGGCGCTTAAGCACGGCACAACGCTGAAAAAAGTCCTTGCACTTGTAACTGAAATCCGCAAGACTTCCGAGATACCTATTATATTAATGACCTATTATAATCTGATATTCCACTATGGAGTCAGGACCTTTGTTCAGGATGCTGTAAAGGCCGGCGTAGACGGAGTTATCATACCTGATCTTATTCCGGATGAGGCGGATGAACTTATTGTTCCTGCGCGTAAATACGGACTGGACACCATTTTCCTGCTCGCTCCTACCAGCACCAAAGACAGGATTGCTATCGCAACAAAAGCCGCAACCGGGTTTATTTATTATGTCTCTATGACAGGTATCACAGGCTCACGCCTTACAACCGGCAAGGCTATGAGAGATACCTTAAATTCTATTCGTAAGGATGCAGGAAAACCGGTAGCAATCGGCTTTGGAGTCTCCACCCCGGACGAAGCAGCTAAAGTAGCAGTCCTTGCTGATGGGGTAATAGTTGGCAGTGCTATTGTCAAACGCATAGCAGAAGGTAAAGATATAAAAAAATTTGTCAGGTCACTGAAAAATGCAATTTCAAAAAACAGAGCGGTTAAATAATGGCCTGGTTTAAGAAAAGTAAAAAAATAGAGTCACGAACAGTCAAGGTCCCTGAGGGTCTCTGGGTAAAATGCAACTCCTGCAAAGAGATCATTTATCGCAAAGAGGTAGATAGAAACCTTAAGATCTGTCCCAAGTGCAACTACCACTTCCGAATATCAGCCAAAGAGCGCATTTCTTTACTGATAGATGATGAAAGCTTCATCGAGCTGGGCAGGGATCTGAAATCTGAAGACCCCCTGAATTTCAAGGTACAATCGATATACAAGGAAAAACTAAGTGCACTGAAGCGGAAGACAAATATCAATGAGGCAGCATCAGCCGGCACTGCTTCCATAGAGGGTAAAAAAGTATATATCGTAGTACTCGATTTCTCCTTCATGGGGGGAAGCATGGGATCTGTCGTGGGAGAAAAATTTGTCCTTGCGGCAGAACGTGCAGCAGCTGAAAACATACCTCTTATTTCGGTCGCCTCATCAGGCGGTGCACGCATGCATGAGGGCATAGTTTCTCTTATGCAAATGGCCAAGACATCAGCTGCAGTAGCCAAACTAAAGACGGCAGGTATTCCATACATCTCTGTACTTGCCGATCCTACCTTCGGCGGTGTCTCCGCAAGCTTTGCCATGCTCGGAGATATCATAATAGCGGAGCCCAAAAGTCTTATAGGTTTTGCCGGACCCAGGGTAATTGAACAGACAATAAAACAGCAACTTCCTGAAAATTTCCAGACGGCAGAATTTCTGCTGGAGCACGGTATGATCGATATGATTATCAACAGAAAAGATCTTAAGCAGACCATAGGGAAGATATTATCCATGGTTGCATTAAAGACTGCTTCTGTAACTTACACCAGTTAATAACGGCTTCCCAGCCATACAAGATTCTCATGCCCGAAAAATCTAATACATACAATGATACTGTCAACTACCTGTACGGTCTCCAAAAGCACGGGATCAAACTCGGCCTTGACAATACCAATAAACTGACCGCTGCCCTCGGCAATCCTCAAAAGAGCTTCAAATGCATTCACCTGGCAGGGACTAACGGCAAGGGATCCACTGCCGCTGAAATAGCCTCAATACTTCAGCATAGCGGGTATCGTACCGGACTTTTCACTTCCCCCCACTTGATCAGTTTTACCGAGCGAATCAGGATTGATAACCAGCAGATAAGTGAACAGGAGGTTTTGGATACAGCAACCTTTGTACGACAGCACATCGACGAGGCCGGCCTTAATCCAACATTTTTTGAGGTAGTCACAGCAATGGCCCTGCATTATTTTGCGGAACATGCTATTGAGTGGGCAGTCATGGAAACAGGAATGGGCGGAAGACTAGATGCGACGAATATAATTATGCCAGAGGTCACGGTAATTACAAATATCAGCATGGATCACTGCGAGTTTCTTGGCAGTTCTATCCAGGACATTACACATGAAAAAGCCGGGATCATAAAACCAGGGATACCCCTTGTCACCTGTACGCAGGAGCCGGAGGTAATCACTCAACTGAGGGATGCGGCAGGGCGCTCGGGTGCAGAGATTCATGTCTACGGCCATGATTTCAGGAGCGAACTGAAAGAAGTCTCACTGGGGAAGACCCTCATAGACTACAGCGGTTACAGCAAATATGATAACCTTGAAATCCCCCTTGCTGGCGGACATCAGGCTTACAATGCCTCTGCCGCTGTCAGGACTGCAGAAATCCTGATGAAGGCCGGGCATAAGATAACCGAAAACTCTATACGAACAGGACTAAAAAATGTACTGCTTGAAGGACGCCTTGAGAAGATCAGCGATACCCCTGCCATATATGTTGACGGGGCTCATAATCAGGCAGCAGCAGATGTCCTTGCACAGGCCGTTAATGATCTTTTCCCGGATAAAAAGATAATCCTTATAACCGGCATTATGGGAGACAAGGATATTAAAGGTATCCTGACTCCGCTTCTTCAGATTGCTGATTCCATAATACTCACAAAAGCCCAGTACGAACGGGCGGCCACTGCCGAACAAATGGGTCAAATTCTGAGAATAATTGAACAATCAGGTGTCAAACTAAAATCCCAATCCAGCACCATCACCGATTCAGTTGTAAAGGCTCTGGAGACCGCAAAATCCATCTGCACCTCAAACAGTATAATCCTGATAACCGGCTCATTTTATACGACAGGAGAGGCCAAGGAAGCGCTTGGTTATACGGCTGTGCTTTCAAGGCTCAGAGAATAGCCTTTGGACTCTCTGAAAAATATAGAAAAAAAGTGGGCAATCATAATATCACTGCTCATAATTATGCTCTACGCATACCCTGCCCTCGCATCTGAGGAAGTGGATATTTCGGCGCTCAATATGGAATATTCTTTTCAGGATAATCTGTTTTCAGCCCGAGGCAATGTAAGGATATTATTTCAGGACTTAACAATATCCGCAGATGAACTTCAGCTTGATAGAAATACCGGAGATGCTCTTATTACAGGCCATGTCGTATATGAAGATCCTGATGCAAAAATAACAGCAGAAAAAATAGAATTAAATTTCAATACAAAACTCGGAACGATGTATGAGAGTTACATCTTTTACAAAGAACGCAATATACACCTAAACAGCAGCCAGACAACCAAGACAGGGGAAAGGTCTTTTTCACTGGAAGACTCTGTTCTCACGACATGCAGTCAGGATACTCCACACTGGAGCATAGCATCCGGCAGTGTAAAGGCAGAGAAAAATAAGCGTATCTCTTCTTTAAATAACACATTCCGAATCAGAGATATACCTGTTTTATATACACCCTACTTCTGGGCTCCTATAAATAATGATCGCCATACCGGACTGCTCTTTCCATCCTTCGGCTACAGCAGCAACAAGGGCTCATCCTACAAGCAGGGGTTTTTCTGGGCCATCAGCGAAAACCTGGATGCAACGTTTTACCTGGATTATTACAATGAGAAGGGGCCTGCCGGCGGTATCGACTACAGGTATATTATTGACGAGAAAACAAACGGAGAATTATGGATGTACCATGTCCGGGACGATGAACCTGACCGAAACCTGTTTGAACTGAAGGCATATCACAACCAGGCTCTGCCGTATGATACAACCGGCTTTTTAAAAATTCATACCGTAAATGAGTTTGACTACTACACCGAAATGGACTCTACATCCTCACGCCGTTTTGGATTGACCTCAGGGACAAATACACCCTTCGGTATAACTTCTGAGGAAAAACTGCAAAAATATCTCGAATCAAATCTTCATATATCAAAGCTGATTACTCCCGGCAGAATTTATTTACTTGCACAGGGCAGGCAGGGCCTTGAGGGCAGTTCCCGTACAATCCCGCAGACAGTGCCAGAGATAGCCATGGTAATCAATACTAAGGCTCTGAACCAGTACACCTCTTACAGTATGAATATAACCGGTACTAACTACTACAGAGATGAAGGGCAGAAAGGTACTCGTATCGATCTGAACCCCGCAATATATTTCAGCTATGGAAGATTATTTAATATCTCTCAAAAGGTCGGCCTCAGGGAAACATCCTACTTCATCAGTGACCCGACACTTACCAAACACAGGTTCACGGCTGACCTGACCACTACATTATCTACGAAACTTTTCAGATCCTATGACTCGTTTGTACACATAATGGAGCCTGTAATAAAATACGATCATGCCCCGTCCACTGACCATGACAATATACCTTTTTTCAGCTCAGTCGATTCTCTGCCTCAAAAAAGTCTTATAACATACGCACTGACTAACAGAGTCTCAGGCTTAAAGCATAATAATCTGGCCCTTCGTTTCCGGGTCTCACAAAGCTATGGCCTGCTTGAAACGGATAAGGACAGCCCTTTTACGCCCGTACTTGTGGAAACCACTCTCAACAGCGGAAAGCTCGATATGAACTTTAATGCCTCTTATGATGTCCATGAAAAGACGTTGAGTGAGACCATTGCATCTTTAAGATTCAAACATCCGAAAGGATATATCGGAGGCGGTAAAAACTACAGACGGGCATCTTCTCTCGACCAGATTACCTTTGAGGCAGGCCTTTACAATCCCATATCTATTTCAGGTCATGATTTACCGATCGATATTAGTTCTATACTCTGGTACGACCTCAACGGTAACGGAGTGCAGGAATTCCGGATACAGTCTACATACAGAAGTCAGTGCTGGGCATTCTCTACACAATTCATTAAACAGCCCGATGATTACAGCATACTCTTTGCAGTAGAACTAACCGGTATCGGCACATTCGGCACGAGAAATGTAAATTCCTTCACAGAGAACCCTTAGCCTCATTCCACAATAGCTCCATCTCTTCAATCTTCATTTCCTGAAGCGTTCTGCCCGCTGCCTCTGCCCTGCGTTCCATATATTTAAACCTGTCCCCAAACTTTTTCACCGCTCTGTTTAAAGAATCCTCCGGATTAATATTCGCAAAATGTGCAGCACGAGCCATAACAAACAGCATATCCCCGAATTCCTCATCAACAGCACGGCTATCACCTTCTTTAACTGCAGCCTTGAACTCTTCAGTCTCTTCCTGAAGCTTATCAAGAACCTGTTCAAGCCTTTCAAAATCAAACCCTGCTTTTGCAGCCCTGTTCTGAATTTCATAGGCCCTGAGCAATGCCGGCATGGTCCGGGGCACACCGTCTAAAAGTGAGGCCTGCTTTTTCTCTTTCTTTTTATTCTGCTCCCACCACACCTCAACATCTTCTGGGGTATCAAGGGTATGGTTACCAAATACATGCGGGTGCCGCCTTACCATCTTGTCTGCGATACCCGCTATGACATCATTTATAGTAAAGATACCTTCTTCTTTTGAGAGTTGACTCTGAAGCACAATCTGAAAAAGCAGATCACCCAGTTCCTCCCTCATTCCCGCAGAATCCTTTTCTTCCATCGCGTCTATCAGCTCATAAAACTCCTCTACAAGAAAAGGCTGCAGGGTCTCCCGAGTCTGTGCCCTGTCCCAGGCGCAACCGTCAGGCCCGCGAAGGCGCGCCACAATCTCAACAAAATCCTGAAAATTCATCTGCAGAGTATAGCAGATCAAGGTGTTCTGTGTGTTATGCTTTTATAATCAATTCAGTTATAAATGAGTCGAACAGAATACTCACAATGGAGGCAGTTCAATGCAGAGAACCGTTACTTACTTTGAAAAACCAGGACGTGACAATACCAGTGCATGTCTGGAGATCACAAAACAGGCTGTAAAAGAACAGGGCTGCAGGCATCTCGTAATAGCAACCACCACAGGAAGTACCGGACAATTATTTGCCGAGGCTATGAAGGATAGCGGGATAAATATTGTGGCAGTAACACACTCCTATGGTTTTAAAGAGCCAAACACCATAGAACTTACCGTTTCTGCCCGTGAGGCCATGGAAAAGGCAGGTGCAAAGATATACACGGGCACGATGATTACTCACAGCCTTGAAACCGCACTTGCATCCAGTTTCGGCGGTTCCTACCCTACCCTTCTTGTGGCACAGACATTACGACGTTTCGGAGAGGGCATTAAAGTGTGCTGCGAGATTGCTATGATAGCAGCAGATGCAGGTCTGATCCCGGAAGGAGAAGAGATTATTACTATTGCCGGAACCGGATATGGGGCAGATACAGTTGCAGTATTAAGAGCAGCACCATCAAAGAGATTTTTAGATCTAAAAGTAATGGAGGTCATTGCAAAGCCAAGATTATAAGAAATAATGACAGGCGAGATAAACACATCATCCATGCCAAAATGACAATTAGCCATGTCAAAATGGCATGAAATACAGATAGTCCAAACATTGATTCC
>JADHUV010000053.1 GCA_016784355.1 Nitrospira sp.
AGAAGACGAGAGTATATAATGAAAAACAGAATACTGATTGTAGATGATGAAGAAGGAATCAGATTCACACTTAATAAATTTCTAACTAAAGCCGGTTATGAAGTGGTAACCGCAGAGAGCTTTGATGAAAATGAAAAACAGAATACTGATTGTAGATGATGAAGAAGGAATCAGATTCACACTTAATAAATTTCTAACTAAAGCCGGTTATGAAGTGGTAACCGCAGAGAGCTTTGATGAAGCGGTAATCTGCATTACTGACTCAGACTTCGATGTTATTTTCGCAGATATTATCCTCAAGGGCAAAACAGGAATCGATGTACTGAGAGAAATAAAAAGCAGGGGTATCAGCGCTCCTGTCATAATGATAACCGGATATCCGAACATAGACACTGCATCAGAGGCTATCAGGCTTGGAGCATTCGATTACATACCAAAGCCTATACAAAAAGATGCACTATTCCATGCAATTGATGTAGCCCTGCAATACAAGACCGTAATTGATGAAAGAGAAAAATACCGCACAAATCTTGAGGCTATCTTCAGAAGTGTCAAAGACGCAATAATTAGCGTAAACAAAGACCTTGAGATCATTGAAGTAAATGAGTCAGCAACAAAAATATGCGGAATCACAAGAGATTCCATAGGCAAAAAATTCAGCTCTACACATAGCAATTGCAGCGGAAAATGCCTCAACGTTCTAACTGAAACTCTTTCCGAAAAAAAGACTGTTGAATTCCATAGTCTTGAATGCAGTTCTAATGGAAAGACTGGACAGATAGTCTCACTTAACACCTCACCCCTCCTGGACCGACACAATACGTTCTCAGGGGCTATTATGGTTATAAGCGATGAAACACGCCTTAGCGGACTTGAGCGTGAACTGAACGAGCGTCAGCGCTTCCACAAAATAATAGGCAGAAGCGAGGAAATGCAGGAAATCTACTCGCTGATTGAGCTTCTCACTGATGTTAAAACTACGGTACTGATAAACGGCGAAAGCGGTACGGGTAAAGAACTGGTTGCTGAGGCCCTTCATTTTAAAGGAACTCGCAGTGAGAAACCCATTATAAAGGTAAACTGCTCTGCGCTTACTGAGAGTCTGCTCGAAAGTGAGCTTTTCGGCCATATAAAAGGGTCCTTTACGGGGGCGATAAGAGACAAGATCGGACGCTTTGAATCTGCTGACGGCGGGACAATTTTCCTTGACGAAATCGCTGATATATCACCTAAGATACAGGTGCAGCTTTTAAGGGTATTACAGGAAAAAGAAATTGAGAGGGTCGGAGATTCAGAAACCAGACAGGTCGATGTCAGGGTAGTTACTGCCACCAACCAAAACCTGAGCGAAAAGGTAAAAAAAGGGGAATTCAGGGAAGACCTGTTTTATCGTCTCAATGTTATGAGAATCATTATTCCACCGCTCAGAGATCGTCGAGAAGACATTCCACTGCTTGTAGACCATTTTCTCGATAAATTCAATATGAAGTTTAATAAAAAAATAATTGGTATCTCATCGGATACTCAGAAGATGTTCATGAATTATGAATGGCGTGGCAATGTCAGAGAACTGGAACATGCCATTGAACATGCACTTATCCTATGCAGACAGCAAACCATCTTACCGGAGCATCTCCCCCCGGAAATCCGCTCTGTAAAGATCAACAGAACCCCTTTGAATGACGTGGAAATCGACAATCCGGAAGTTATAATGGATGCCCTTGAAAAGGCCTCATGGAACAAAACAAAGGCTGCAGAAATACTCGGGGTAAGCAGACGCTCTATATACAGAAAAATCAAAGAGTTTAATATTGAACAGGATATCACTGAAGCCTGAGACTGTGCCACGTCACACTTATGTGCCACTAGAGTACTGTGCCATTTGCACATACTGTTTTACAATAAAGCTGCCGCATCAAGCATCACATCCTTAACAGCCCGTTTTATAACGATAAAACAACACAAAGCAAATCAATTTATTCCTGGCATGCGTCTTGCATATATTAGAGTAAATAAACTCTAAGAAAGGAATATAATGCTAAAGCTATCGATTAATCACAGACTATGCCCACATCTTCCGAACCCGTTTGATGATTGCCATTGTTTAAAAATGACCAGCCAGGATATAGAGAAAACTGTTAATCTTTGCAGTTACGATTACAGTACCTGTGATATCTACAGAAACTCTGACGGTAACGGCCATCAGGCAATATCTTCAAATCATAATAATGAAAGAGTAAACAACGCAGTTGTTGCTTAGGAAGCTGATCCTTCTAGATCAGCTTCCTGTTTAAACAATAAATTTCACACTGCTCTTATAATCTTATATCAAAATATATGAGATGGAAGTTGATTTCAGCTAATTACAATATAAAAGGCCTGCAACATACATTGCAGGCCTTTTCTCATCTCTATTTCGTTTGGATCAGATTAAAACTCTGCCCTGCATACTTTCATCCTGCATTCCAAAGCATGAAAGGACTGTAGGTGCTATATCCATCAGACCTGGGTCATCGATCTTTATTTTATGATTGCTCAGGAGGATCCCTGGAACTACTGACGGATCAACAATATGATCTCCACTCCACTTCTTCAGATTGTCCTCCATGAGTTCATATGGAGCGCCTCCAATCGCAGTCTGCCAGGAAGCCCTATACCCATCCTCAAAACCAACTACTAGATCAGGAGATTCCGAGATCAGGTTGCCAGAATAAATATCACTATTTTTATAAACTTTCTTTATTGCCACAACCCCGTTAGCAGGATCCTTCATCTGGTTCATTTCCCTTACAATTTTATCCGCCAATGCATCAGCAGCTGCGCCTGGCTCCACTATGCCTGTCTTCTCACGCCCCTTAATATTAAGGTATATGCTGCCAAATCCCACAGCATAAGCCTGAGTATTTTTCCAGTCAACATACTGAAATAGTGTACCGCCTTCACTATCTCCTGCCTCAACCTTTTGTGTAAGCTGCATATATCCCTGCTGTACAAGCCAGGTGTTGATATGTACAGTTCTTCTGAAAGTGGAAAACCCGTGATCAGAAAATACAAGCAGCGCTGTCTGATCATCAACCTTCTGCATTACATCTCCCAAAATCCTGTCCATTTTTTTATAGTAATCAT
Source organism: Nitrospira sp. (assembly GCA_016784355.1). Taxonomy (GTDB): domain Bacteria; phylum Nitrospirota; class Thermodesulfovibrionia; order UBA6902; family UBA6902; genus JACNKH01. The sequence continues at coordinate 3,127 of JADHUV010000053.1, forward strand.
CAATTACATGCCCATACTTACGCTCATACTCCTCGCTGTACAAAGGATGGTCACGATCCTTTGTCTCCCAGAACATATGCTGAATCCTGTCAGTTGAAAAAAAGGTAGAGGCTAGCAGGCCTTCTTCAAACCGATCCATTTCAAACCACATCATCTTCTCCTGCTCATCAACTATTTCATCGCACATTGCAATAAACGCCTCTTCGTCGATTCTTTTCTCCTCAAGTGCCTTGGTGTCCTCCGGCATCCCAAGCGTATAAAAATCACCCTGCTGCGCTGCCAGCTCCTTTACATAGTCATCAGGGCTTGAGATAACAAATGCCGGATCCTTTGGACTAATCTGCACCGGGGTCATATAAAACTCAAGATCAGGAGCAATACTGCTAAGGCAGAACTTGACATTACCTGTAGTAAATTTATTTCTGCCCATCTTAAAACTCAGGGCAATCCACTCACTCCATTGACCAATGGCAAGCAAAGCCTTGTAACCATCAATCTCCAACTCCACCCCGGTATTATCCTGCTTGACAGTAATAAGCATATCCAGTTTCGCCTCATCGCGGGATAAAAGCTTTGATATATTCGGCCCCGCAACATGGGTTTTAGCCTTGCCACCACTTACATTAATTTTGATCACCTTTTCATGCCCCTCTTCTGTCTTTGGGACATCTCTGGTTGAATAAAATGCATACCTGCCGAGTCCGCCTTTAATATCAGGAACGCCAAGTCCGCAAAAAAGTTTTGCATCATTCTGCTTTGGCTGAAAGGTCATAGGCCATTTAAGCACGGTTGAAGGAATACCTGCCGCCTGAGTAAGATCCCAGAAAGTATCACCATGCAAAATCGAGAGAAACATAGCCTCCCTCTTTGCAAATATATTCTTAGGGTTCTGTTTTAATATAGCCAGAACCGGCATGTAATCAGATATCCTCCGGTTTAAAAAATCATAAATACCGTGATAACCGGGATTACGCCCGGTTGCGATAGTCGCCCAGGCAACAGGACTCTGTGCCGGATTACTTGTGGCAAGAGAAGTGTATCCGCCTGTCTCGGCAAGTCTGGTAAAATTCGGAAGATCCCCACTCTGCATCAAAGCTGAGAGTACTTTATGATCAAGACCATCCATGCCTATCATTAAAACCTTCTTATACCTTCGATCACCCACTTTTTTCACTGAACTGTTTAAACTCATATCGTGTCCTCTCCTATGAAATCATTAAGAATTTTCATGCAGTTATGTGACTGTAACCAGCTATAATTTTAGCGGATATATGCTTTATACGCAAAGAACCCTGCAGAAAAACTGCAGGGTTCCAGAATACAGCAAGTCATTTCAGCTTTTTACACCTTTGATACAAACATCTCATTGTAGATAATACGTACACTTTCTATAGCAGAAACCTTGTATGGATATATACGGTACCGGTAAACATACCCCTTCCAGAACTTTCTAATGCGATTATAGAGAGGACGCAGCGGCAACTTAATCAATACATTTTTAATCAGAGGCATCATAGATGGAAACTCAACCGCTACTCCCAAAAGATGCATGAAATTTTCAAGCTCTTTCCGATCCTTCAATTCAAGGACAATGCGCTCATGATATGATTCAGGATGCTTCAGACTCGGATCAAAAAAACCATTTGCTACTGAATAATCGTATATATCAGTTTTCGGATAAGGCGTCAGTAAAAAGGCATCACAGAAAGTCGGCTTACATTCGACCGTAAGCGCCCAGGTTTCCATAGCAGTTTCCAGTGTTTCATGAGGCGCACCGACAATACTGTACATGGAAAATCTGACATTCTTATCGCGAAGAATCTTCAGGCCCTTTCTAATCTGATCCTTGGACATATTTCTGTTTAAGACCTTGTTTCGTATAAAGTCATTTCCAGACTCCATGCCTATGCCTACATAGTAAACACCAGCCGTGATAAGATCATCGATAACCTCTTCCTTGATAATTTCAGGACGCATCAGACAGTAAAAAGGTATGCCTATTTCTTTGGGATACTTTTCAGAAAACTCTTTAATCCATTTTTTATTGACCGTCAGAATTTCATCCCTGAATATCAAGTATTCAATTTTAGGATAGTCCTTCTTCATCTGCTTCAACTCCGCTATAACATGATCAACACTTCTCTGGCGGAATATAGGATCGCCCTTAACCCTCATCTTGTGCAGCTGATGGTTAAAGCAATAAGTACAGTTAAAGGGGCAACCCTGACTTGTCATGACCGTAGCGGTTCTTGCAATACGATAATCCTTATACCTTGCATAAAGATTTCTGTCAGGTGCCGGCAATACATCGAGGTCTTTTACTAGTGGGCGCTGCTCATTTTTGTATATCTGTCCGTCCTTCTTGACATACCAGTTCAGAACTCCAGTATAGTCATCGCCTTTTGCAACTTTTTCAATAAACTCAGGTAAAGCCTCAAAACCCTCACCACGACATACGGCATCTACACCCTCAGACTCAATTATCTCAGGCGAAAATGTAGCATGAGGGCCTCCGAATAATGTAACGAATTTAAATTTCTTCTTAAGCTGACTGTTCCAATCGAGATACATATCCTCGCCGCCGCTGAAAACCGTAAAAGCGATGAAATCCGGTTTAAACTCCTCAACCGTCTTTTCAACTTCGCTAATACTTACCCCGGCTATCATAGTCTCATGACCACGCTCTTTCAGCACTGCAGACAACCACATAGGGCCGAAAGTAACAAATCCTCCGCTTAATAACATTGTTCTGTCAATATGGGCTACAAATAAAACACGACTCATAGATATTACCCCTTTCCACTGCGACTAATTAAGGATATGCATTTGATATCCATTGAATTGTTTATGCCTTGTCAAAATCATATATCTCTACGGAGTTGTTTGCAAAAACCTTAAGTATTAGCAGAACTTATTGATCTATATATTATACAGTCCTGCTCATGTATTAATCAATACGCCCCCTTCGTCCGCTATTTCAGCAATACTTTCATGAACCACACTCATTATTAGTTTCTTGCAGCGGACCGACAGAGGACAAATAAAAGGCAGCTGAAAAGGTCTTCAGCTGCCTTGCACAATGATATATTAAGATATTTAATATCCATACCCTGCAGACGGAGCCTTATTCTTCATTTTCTCCTGCTCCATCTTGTACTTCCGAGCAGGTTCCATTCTTTCATAGCTCTCATCATCGTCGTCATCATCATCGTCATCGACTCGCTCCCTCCACATAGGGCTCATGCCATAAAAAATATTAGTATTGTGCATCCACTGACGACTCGTCATATTCGGCCAGTTATCACTCTGAAAACTTGGAGCTGAAGCCAGTTTCGCCTTACTAATGTTGAGAATAGCATGACTATCACCTGTAAAGGTCAGTGCTCTCATGGGTACTGCAACTAACTCTTCCCCCATTCCCCCCATCATTTTACCCTGAGAGATTATTGCATAATTAACCTTTCCTCTGGGGTTAATCGTCAGGTCTCTGATGGTTCCCAGTCTCTCGCCCGCCGGATTACTAACACTCGCTCCGATTATAAAACTCGCCCTGCTAAGTCCCTGTCCATCCCACATGCCCATCATTTCTGCATTAGCCATGACCGGCAAAACGCAGAACACTGAAATGACCATACTTACCAATAATATTTTTGTTTTCTGTTTCATAGTGACCTCCCATTTCACATCTCTCAGTCATATTACTGCCTATACTATTTACTACCTGACTTACCCATCTTCATGTTCACCTCCCGCATCCATCTTCGACTTATATTACCTAAATATCACAACTCAGAGTACTAGTCAAGCGAAAAGCACAACCAGAGAAAACATAAAGTAAAGTACTTGATTTTTCAGTGATTTCAGAAAATAAAAAAGGCAAGAGGGATAAAGATGAGAACTTTAGGATCAGTAATTACTGCGTGCCGTGCTTCTGAATTTTATAAAACAGATTTCTTATAGAAATCCCCAGCAAAGCGGCAGCTTTTGTCCGGTTACCGCCCGACTCTCTCAGCGCGGCATTAATGGCCTGTCGCTCAGAATCCTGCAGAGTTCTCTTTAGGGATTGAACAGACACCTTAACTTCAGACTCTTTTAAAACTTCTTCATTATATAGAACAGAGAGATGTTCTGCCTTAATAAGGCTATCCCGCGGACTCATCGTGACCATAGCAAGTCCCAGTATGTTTTCAAGTTCTCTGACATTTCCCGGCCACCTGTAATCTATAAGCCGCTGCATGGCCTCAGGCGCAATACTGCGCACCTCGCGCCCGTATTCCCGGTTAAGTTTCAATATAATATTTTTCGCAATCTCCGGAATATCTTCTCTGTGCTCCCTCAAGGAAGGTATATGTATAGGGACAACATTCAGACGGTAATACAGATCTTTCCTGAAACTTCCGTCTTTTATTTTTTGTTCTAAATTTACATTAGTGGCTGCTATAACCCTCACATCTATATGTACCGGGTGCGTACCGCCGACACGGACGATCTCCTTTTCCTGAAGCACACGCAATAATTTACTCTGCATTGACAATCCCAGATCACCGATCTCATCAAGAAAAATAGTCCCTCCGTCGGCCTCATCAAACAGACCCTTCTTCCCACCTTTCAACGCCCCGGTAAAGGCTCCTTTTTCATAGCCAAACAACTCACTTTCAAGCAGGCTCTCTGTAATTGCCGCGCAATTAACCCTGACAAATTGCCTGCCGCTACGCTGACTGGCATTATGTATAGCATGAGTAAAAAGTTCCTTTCCCGTGCCGCTCTCTCCCTTTAACAATACGGTCGCCGGGGTTTCAGCCGCACGTCGGGCCTGTTCCTCTGCAAGTTTCATAACCGGACTGTCCCCGACAATATCATCCCAGGTATAACTGGCCTCAAGATTACGGATAATCTTCTGCGCTCTGGCCAATTCTCTATTTAAGGCTACAACTTCTGAAATATCATGAATAACACCCACGCTGCCCCTTATCCGGCCATCTATTATTATAGGATCCACATTAACGACCACTTCCTTTTTAGCTGGGCCGACCTTCATATGCACATTGCGCACCGGCCGACCTGACTGCAGCACCTGCATATGCATGCTTTCGCCCTCGGCAATATCCACAGTAACGGGCTTGTTAAGTACAACTTCTTTAGAAAGTCCTGTAATTTTGGTATAGGCAGAATTCACAAGAATAGTATTGCCCTGTTCATCGGCTATGGATATGGCATCCGCAGCAGACTCAATGACTGCCTCGATATAAGAAATATTAAATTCCGGTTTCATAATAAACCGGATCTCCGACCGGGCATCAGATATATAGCCGCTTTAAGGGCGTAACGCATCATGCCCCTACTGTGCATAGCCGATAGTTTTCAAGGCTGTTTTTATCTCATCCAGGATCACGGGATCATCAATAGTTGAAGGCATGGCAAATTCCTTGCTGTCGGCTATCTTGCGCATAACGGCCCTCAGAATTTTTCCGGATCTGGTCTTCGGCAATCTCTTTACCACAACCGCCTGCTTGAAATTTGCGATAGCTCCAATCTCTTCTCTTATCATTTTTATAAGATCCTGCTTCAGCTGTTCTTCATTTAGATCCACACCAGCCTTAAGCACCATCAGTCCGACAGGCACCTGACCTTTAAGCTGATCTTCCACACCAATTACCGCACACTCTGCAACATCCTGATGAGTAGAAACAATCTCTTCCATCTCGCCGGTAGAAAGCCGGTGCCCCGCAACATTGATCACATCATCAACCCTGCCCATTACAAAAACATAGCCGTCCTCATCAATGTATCCGCCATCACTTGTAAAATAATATCCGGGAAATGGATTTATGTATGACTGCAAAAACCTCTCTTCAGCCTGCCAGAGCGTAGGAAGTGTACCCGGCGGCAGAGGAAGTTTCACAGCGACCAGACCCTCTTTTCCGGCCTCAACTTTATTGCCGGCAGCATCAAGAATCTTTACATCAAAACCCGGAACCGGCATTGTGGAGGAGCCGGGCTTAACAGGCAATTCCTCGATTCCCATACAATTTGAAGTAATAGGCCAGCCGGTCTCTGTCTGCCACCAGTGATCTATAACAGGTCGGTCAAGCAGCCTCGTGGCCCAATAGTAGGTATCAGGATCCAGCCTCTCTCCTGCCAGGAAAAGACACCTGAAATGCGAAAGGTCATAGCCCTTCAGATAGCTCCCGTCAGGATCATCCCTCTTTATTGCCCTGAAGGCGGTGGGAGCGGTAAAAAGCGCCTTTACCTTATATTCCGAAATTACACGCCAGAAGGCCCCTGGATCAGGTGTGCCCACAGGTTTTCCCTCAAAGAAGACAGTAGTACAGCCATGCAGCAGCGGCCCGTAAACAATGTAAGAATGACCTACAACCCAGCCGACATCAGAGGCAGACCAGAACGTATCTCCAGGATCAATGTTATATACATTCTTCATGCTCCATTTTAATGCGACCGCATGTCCCCCATTATCGCGCACAATACCCTTGGGCTTGCCGGTGGTACCAGAGGTGTAAAGAATATATAACGGATCAGTCGCCTTGACCGCCACACATTCGGCAGGGGAGGCCACAGACATAAGCTCGTCCCAATCGTAATCTCTACCCTCAACCATCTCAGCATTAACAAATGACCGTTGATAGACAATGCATTTGTCAGGCTTATATTCAGCAAGCTCAATGGCCCTGTTGATTAGCGGCTTATATGCAATGGTCTTCTTCCCCTCTATTGCTCCGGAGGCCGTCACTATAACAGAAGGTCTGGCATCATCAATTCTGATCGCAAGTTCATGAGGAGCAAACCCTCCAAACACTACCGAATGCACGGCTCCAAGACGAGCGCAGGCCAGCATAGCCATTGCAGCCTGTGGAATCATGGGCATGTAGATAATTACGGTATCGCCCTTGGAGACCCCAAGATCTTTCAGCACTCCGGCAAACCTTGCGACCTCATCGGTAAGTTCACTATATGTATATTTTATTTTCTGGTCAGTAACTGGACTGTCATATATCAGCGCGGTCTGATTGCCCCGGCCGTCTTCGAGATGCCGGTCCAGTGCATTGTAACAGGTATTAAGTTCACCGCCCGTAAACCATCGATAAAAAGGTTTATTGGAATCATCCAGCACCCTGTCCCATCTTTTATACCAGGAGATTCCCTCCGCTGCCTCACCCCAGAAACCCTCTCTATCATGAATGCTCCTGTGAAACAGCTCTTCGTACTTTCCCATTCCAACCTCCTGACAAACGATATATTATAAAATTTATATAAATACCATAAAAGTGCAGATAATCAGTTAATAACAACATATGACAAAATATGAATGCGGATACAGGCGGCTAAATCAATACAATTATAATATAAGTCAATAAGATATCAAAGCAAGCAGCAAACTAACCCCTAACCCCTATCCCCTATTATTTAATAGCTATTTATCGTATATAATATATGTCATGAATAACAATTTACCCGGTATGAAGTTCAGACAGGCGGTTGAGGACGAAAATCCTCTTCAGGTCATCGGAACGGCCACGGCATACTCAGCTCGCCTTGCAGAGGCAGCCGGATTTAAGGCCCTGTATTTATCAGGCGGAGGAGTGGCCGCATCTTCATGCGGTGTCCCGGATCTCGGGATTACAACCATGGATGATGTCCTGACAGATCTCAGACGCATCACTGCCATATCGCAATTACCAGTACTCGTAGATATAGACACCGGCTGGGGAGGCGCGCTGAATATAGCACGGACAATCAAGGCGATGATACAGGCAGGCGCTGCAGCAATTCACATGGAAGATCAGGTTCAGCAGAAACGCTGTGGACACCGACCGGGCAAGGCAATCGTAAGCAAAGAAGAAATGGTAGACCGCATTAAGGCTGCAGTAGATGCCAGGACCGACCCAGGATTTGTTATCATGGCCAGAACCGACTCTTTCGCTGTCGAAGGTCTGGATGCCGCTATCGAACGCTCATGCATGTGTGTTGAGGCAGGCGCTGATATGATCTTCCCCGAGGCCCTTCAGGATCTAAAGCAGTACCGCAAATTCACCGAGGCGGTAAAAGTCCCGATACTTGCCAATATAACTGAGTTCGGCAAGACTCCCTTGTTCACCACTGATCAACTGCGGTCAGCGGGTGTCAGACTTGCGCTTTATCCCCTCTCGGCATTCAGGGCAATGAGTGCAGCTGCCTTAGATGTTTTTAAGACTATACGTACAGAAGGTACGCAGGAAAGTGCTTTAAATATTATGCAGACCAGAGCAGAGCTTTATGAACATCTCGGCTATCATGAGCTTGAGCAAAAACTGGACGAACTGTTTAAAAACCGCCCTTCTTCCTCAGAGTAATTCTGTTAATCCCAAGAATCCTCGCAGCCTCTGATTTATTCTCTTTCGTATAAGACAGCACATACTCAATAATGGACCTGTCCACTTCACTTAGTATCGCTTCATAAATATTCTCATCCCCCCGCTCAATAGCATCCCGTAAGCCCGGAACAATAGCAGAGGAAAGATGTTCAGAAAAACCTGCCACCTTCCTTTTCACACGCCCGCCATGCAGCCCCTTAAGCTCATGAGTAGTCAGGTAATGCGTCCTGCTCAGGGCAATTGCTGAGCGAATTGTATTTTCAAGCTCTCTAATATTACCGGGCCAATCGTAAGCAATAAGCTTCTTCATAAATGCCTCTGTCACTCCCCTGATTTCCCTGGGAGCAGTCTGCCGATATCTGTTTATAAAGAAATTTACCAGAGGGACAATGTCTTTTTTCCTTTCATTTAAAGGAGGTGCATTAATGGTAGTAACACTGAGCCTGTGAAACAGGTCCTCCCTGAATTTCCCCTCCTGAACCATTGAGGCCAAATCCCGGTTGGTAGCAGACAGCACACGGACATTGACCCGAACCTCTCGGGTACTGCCAAGTGGATAGAATGTCTGTGTCTGCAAAAATCTGAGCAGCTTAGCCTGAAGTGAAAGCGGCATCTCCCCTACCTCATCCAGCAGCACACAACCTTCATCAGCTATCTTCACGATGCCTTCCTTCGATGCTGTTGCCCCGGTAAATGAGCCCTTCTCAAAACCAAAGAGTTCTGATTCAAGAAGATTTTCCGGGATCGCTGCACAATTAACAACTACAAAAGGATTACCAAACCGGGAAGAAAGCTGCGCAATGGATTCAGCAATGAGTTCCTTCCCCGTCCCGGTTTCACCTGTAATCAACACAGGAACATCTACCTGTGAGAGCCGCGCCAGTTTTTTACATACATCCATCACCGCACGCGAATGTCCTACTATCACGCTGGTCACAGCCGAAGAAGGCGGCACATCTATAATATGAACCTTCTTTAGTTCTTCACTGAAATCATAAAGTTCCTGAACAAGACGGGCTACAATCTCCGCTCTAAGCGGCCTCTGTATAGTTTCATATGCCCCAAGCGCCACTGCCTCCATGACAGTATCAGTCCTCTCCTGCTTCGTCACCGCGATCACGATATTATGATCACTAAGTTGCCGGATAGGACCGGCCTTCATAGAGTCCAGGTCATAGAAGATCACAGCGGAACTGCCCGCAGTAAGCTTACCGGAAATCCTGTACCCCTCAGGCAGGACATCTGATAATTCCTTTACAAGAGTATCATCACTAGTCTGCAATATGATATCCGTGATTTTCATTGATTATATTATATACATACTGGTTATTTATTAATCAATACAAAACTCATTTACAATTGTAACCGCCTAATAACACACGAATTATACCAATGGTACGTATCTTGCATTATCTGTTGCAATACTAAATTAACGGAGGAATTACTAATGGAAGATGTGAAAATTTACGGACTATGCCTTGACAGACTGAAACACCAGACAGGGAGAGCAAGAGAGCAGATGAATGTTCATCAGATTAACATTGATCGATTCTTACTGGAAAGTTATAACACCGATGATATCGAAGATATAGTAGACATTCTGGAACTGTACGATCTGGAAGAACAGTCATCAATTCACCTGAAAGAGAAGCTGCGGGAACTGGAATATACGATCTCACTGCTACTGCAGGAGACACTGAAATTTGATTATACGCATGAAGGGCATCTCGGTCTTTTCCTGCTCATTCAAAATGAGGTTCTGAAGCCTGAGCTACAGACAGCACTCACGACCTGAACAGGGAAAAACCAGTAGATACCGGAAACATTTAAAAGGACAAAAAAAGGTTTTCTGGCGTCAACTGCCAGAAAACCTTAATTGTTTAAGTGGTGCCCCCTGCATGACTCGAACATGCGACACCAGGTTTAGGAAACCTGTGCTCTATCCACCTGAGCTAAGGGGGCTTTTGTAAGCGTGATATTATACGAATTCCCAGGGGGTTTAGGCAAGGAAACAGAATCATCCCCGTCATATGTTAATCCAAACCCTACAACTTCATAACCTTTTCCAACATCCGCTTAAACGTCTTAGGTTTATGACTTATAAACTCATTATATCCATTAAGAAACTCAAGCAGGCGATCCAGATTTACTTCGCCCTTTTCCATCACCGGGTTATGCCGGTTCTCAGCAATGAACCTCATGTCTTCTCTCAATGAATCTGATCCCGCAAGATCAAGAATTTCCTGCCTGCTATCCTTACTGATCACCTGTATACCGCCCCTTTAAATCTTTATACATATCATCCATCGTAAAAATAGTGAAGTACTCTTCAACAAGCCCCCAGTTTAATGGTATGCCAAGCTCCATCAATGCTTCTATATCCGCCATATCTATACTCATTCTGGAGCGGTCATTAACTATAGCCTGAATTTTAAGACCAATCAAATCTTCAATTGTAACCATCCGTATTCTCTCAGCACCATTAAATATTTCCTTCACTACAGCCCTTTCAAGCATTTCTAAGGAGTGGGTTCTAAAGGCATGCAGAATATCAATTTCTCCAAAGACCTGAAGAGGTGAGATATATTGAGAAACATTTTCTGACCGGTGGCGACACTCATACTCAAGACTTTTCATGACCTCATCAACACTATCCATATCGTCATGGTGAACCAGAAAATCTAAATCCACGGTACCACGGGGCACACCCCATGCTCCCAGCGCAAATCCGCCAATAAGGGCATAGCGAATACTGTGAGATCTGAACCCATCAAGAACACTGCGCAAAACAGCTCTAAAATCCATAGATTAATTATACACCCCATACATTTTTAAATTTCAGGTACCACAGCCTTAAAAAAAGAATTGACGACTCACGATTTGTCTGATATATATTAAAAACTATACCTTATCAATTTCATTGCACCTTGATCAGGGAGATTAATAAAGTGAGACGTATATTAATTCAAATTGTTTTATCTGTATTGCTTGTTTTCGGCATTTCTAATATAACTTCAACAATGCCAGTAACAATTTCAAATCCCGAACTTGAGGCAAAAGCAGCCAATCCAGTCCCCGAATCAGGCACCATTTTCCTCTTAGGTATCGGACTTATAGGTCTGGCAGGATTCATTAAAAAGTTCAAGATTTAGACTGTTCAGCCTTGTTTTAAGGCCTAATTTCAGTAATGAAGACTGAATCTCTCATGCCGAAAATCTTTTTCCTTTGAACTCTTTTTGGCATGGACTTTCAACTCCCCTCTCATAGAAACTGACCCCGCAAAATCCAGAATCTCCTGCCTGATATCATTATTTATCGCCTGTATACCGATCCCTGAAACCTGTCATCCATAGTTAAGATACTGAAATATTTCTTTGACCAGTCCCGACTTATCAACAACCTGAGCTTTGCAATGTCACTATTTAAGACATTTTTATAATCCTTAATATTCATTGTACCCCCTAATTCAAAGATATAAATTAATACAGACTTCCACGACAAATCCTATGATGTGAATCATATCAATACCATATCTGAATGCCTTAATTAACTAGACATAATGCGGCTAAAATTATCTTCAATTTTATTTACTCTAAATCCTATGGCACATGCGATGTCATCCATCACAAATTTAAAAGGAGAAAATCATGCAAAATGCTTTTAATGAAATGGGAGACCTGATAGGTTCGTACCTTCCAAATTTTCTGGGGGCACTGATCATACTTATCATCGGCTGGGCAATTGCTTTAATTATCCGGACAATCCTGAGGAAAGTCCTGCACAGCATCAGCCTGAATCACCGGATCTCAGGCCTGACAGAGGAAAACAAAGAAGATGGAGAGATAGATATTGAGAGTGGTGTATCAACCGGGGTATTTTATCTCTTAATGCTTTTTGTGCTTGCCGCTGTTTTCCAGACACTGAGGATTACTCTGATTACAGATCCGCTGAATAGTCTTCTGAATTCACTTTTCGCATTTGCCCCAAAATTAATAGGTGCGGGTATATTGATGCTCGTTGCCTGGGTAGCAGCAACTCTTCTTAGAATGATTGTCTCAAAAGCGATGACAACTGCAAAGGTTGATGAAAGACTTGGCAGCAGCGCCGGGACAGAAGAAGGTGCCAGGGTAAATATAACTAAACCGATATCTGATACTGTGTACTGGCTTGTCTTCCTGATCTTCCTGCCTGCCGTTCTTGGAGCACTGGAAATGAAGGGCCTGCTTGAGCCGGTTCAGGGGATGTTTAACAAAATCCTCAGCACACTTCCGAATGTGCTGACTGCGGGAGTTATTTTTGCAATTGGATGGTTTGTTGCACGCCTTGTATGTCAGATAGCAGCAAATCTGCTTGCAGCGGCAGGAATTGATTCATTCAGTGAAAAACTCGGGATAACACAGGGCTCTGACAGTAAACAATTGTCCGGCATTATCGGAACCTTACTATTTGCATTAATTATAATCCCAGTAGCAATAGCAGCATTAAACACCCTGCAACTAGATGCCATCACGCAGCCTGCAAGTCAAATGCTCCACATGATCCTGATCTCTCTGCCGAATATCGTGGCTGCAATCGCTGTAATCTTAATATCATATTTTATTGGCAAACTGGTCTCTAACCTTGTAGCCGGCATGTTGAGCGGGATAGGATTCAACTCCTTATTTCTCAAGCTTGGCCTTCAGAAAGAAGAAACTGCAGAAGGTAAGCGCACGGCATCAGAAATCGCCGGAACTCTTGTACTTGCGACCATTCTTCTTTTCGCAGCAGTAGAATCGGCAGGACTGCTCGGCTTTGCCTCTCTTGCAGGCATTGTAAATGAATTTATGATATTTGCCAGTCATATCTTTATGGGCCTGGTTATCTTTGCTATCGGTCTGTATCTTGCCAATCTAATATCCGCCAGAGTTAAGGAATCAGGAACCTCGCAGGCAAACCTGATTGCGGGCGTTTCAAAAACAGTGATACTGGTTTTAATGGGAGCCATTGCGCTGAGGCAGATGGGACTGGCTAATGAGATTATTAATCTGGCATTCGGTCTGCTGCTCGGTGCAATAGCTATTGCCTCGGCCATTGCTTTTGGTATTGGAGGTCGTGAAATAGCGGCACGCAAACTTGAGGAATGGACACATACCACTGAAACCTGATCCTAAAAGGCAGGTCACTCCATATTCCTCTTGATAACGGAAGAAGGGGGTAGCGAAATTCATTTCGTGTATCCCCTTCTTCCTATATTTGATAATAATCGAACTTTGTCTAACCTATCCCCCCTGTAGACTTCAGGATTTTCATTCAGGAAAAAGGAAAGAGAAATGATTACTGTCTGAGGCCCGGACGGCCGAGTTTAATCATTTCCCTTTTTCCTGAATGAAAATCCGTCTCGGAAGTCTACCGCGGGGTGCCC
>JADHUV010000013.1 GCA_016784355.1 Nitrospira sp.
TTCATTCAGGAAAAAGGAAAGAGAAATGATTACTGTCTGAGGCCCGGACGGCCGAGTTTAATCATTTCCCTTTTTCCTGAATGAAAATCCGTCTCGGAAGTCTACCGCGGGGTGCCCTTCTTTGATTCTTTCTTGGGCACGCAAGAAAGAATTCGCCGAGCGGGGGCGACTCCCCGCATATAATAAGATCATTCCAAATTGCTTTAAAGATTCAAAAAGATACATATAAAGGATAGATTATAATAAATAATCTATCCCTTTATGTTATTGATTATCCCCTGCTCCCTGATGTATCCTCAAATCCTGTAATAAAACTGAATCTTACGGCAAAGAATAGTCCCGATATCCCATGGAAATAAAAAAACATTCAGACGAGCATTATATGCAGCTTGCACTGCTGGAGGCTGAGAGGGCGGGCAGGGAAGGCGAGATACCGGTCGGTGCGGTTATTGTGCGTAACGGCGAGGTTATCGCTGCGGCATGTAATGAAAAAGAGGCGCTTAATGATCCTACAGCACATGCAGAACTTAACGCTATTCGCAGGGCGGTCGCCTTTACAGGTGACTGGCGTCTTACCGATGCGTCACTGTATGTGACAAAAGAACCCTGTGTCATGTGCGCCGGGGCCATGATCAATGCCAGGCTTGGACGATTGGTGTTTGGATGCAGTGATGAACGTTTTGGTGCGGTCACCAGTACCTGCCAATTGTTGATGGGGCAGGGGTTTAATCATGAGGTCAGGGTGCTGTCCGGGGTGCTGGCTAAAGAATGTGCTGATATTTTGCAGAATTTTTTTGTAAAATTAAGATCGGGGTGATAAAGATTCATGCATGGAGAGGTGCCGGAGCGGTCGAACGGGGCGGTCTCGAAAACCGTTGTGTCGAAAGGCACCCAGGGTTCGAATCCCTGCCTCTCCGCCATTTTTCAGGTTGTGTCAGTCTGAGCTCACTTTACAAGTTGAAAGTTGGATGCCGAAAGGTATAAAGTAATATCCTGATGTTGAGATGGAGAGGTGTCCGAGTGGCCGAAGGAGCACGATTGGAAATCGTGTAGGCGTTCATAGCGTCTCGAGGGTTCGACTCCCTCCCTCTCCGCCATGTTATGATGTGGTAATAAGGAGTTAACGCTTCGCTGAGCAGTTTGGCAGCGAAACGCTCAAAGAATTATATTTGGTCAGGCCTTCGGGCCCTGTGCATTGGTGTGCTGTGAACTCCGCCAGGTCTGGAAGGAAGCAACGGTAAGCAGTTATACTGAGTGCCGCAGGATTACCTGTTGGCCTGGCCATTATTAATACCGGTATATGAGATTTCACTGTTAAGTTGATCTGACAGTTGCCTCATTCCCATCTCATGTACTTATTTGTTCACGCAGCAGATATAGCTGTCTCTTAAAATGAACTGACCGCAAAATTATGAGCTATATTGTTCTTGCAAGAAAATGGCGTCCCAGAAGCCTTGAGGACTTAGTCGGTCAGGAGTCCGTAGTAACTACTCTGAAAAATTCGCTCGCAGGGGGGAAGATCGCCCATGCATACCTGTTTTCAGGCCCTCGGGGGGTAGGTAAGACCTCCTCGGCCAGGATACTTGCAAAGGCGCTTAACTGCGAGAGCCGTACAGATAGCGAGCCTTGCGGTGCATGCAGTAATTGTCTTTCGATTACTGAAGGATCCTCGGTTGATGTTATAGAGATTGACGGTGCCTCAAATAACAGCGTTGACGCAGTAAGGGAGTTGAGGGAGACGGTCAGGTATTCACCTTCTTCCGGTAAGTATAAGATATACATCATTGATGAGGTGCATATGCTGACTATTCAAGCATTTAATGCCCTGCTGAAAACCCTGGAAGAACCCCCTCCCCATGTAGTTTTTATATTTGCCACTACTGAGACTAAGAAAATTCCATCTACCATACTTTCCAGGTGTCAGCATCATGCCTTCCGCAGGATTGGACGGTTAAGTATAAAAGAGCAGCTGAAAAAGATTACGGACAGTGAGGGCATTACAATTACTGATGCAGCGCTGGACATGATAGCGCGTGCGGCCGATGGCAGTATGCGGGACGGCCTTACTTTGCTGGATCAGGCCTATTCATTCAGCGACAATATATCCGAGGTGGAGCTAAGGGATCTGATGGGTATGCCGGAAGCAGAGGTAGTCGACGGGTTGACCGGCAATATTCTGTCAGGTGATATCTCAAGTACCCTGGCATTGATAAAAGAACTGACCGACCGGGGGAGCGACCTGAGGCAGTTGACCAGAGAGCTGGTTGAGAGATTTCGTAATATAGCAATTATAATGATTGCAGAAAAAGCAGAGGATGTACTGGAGCTTTCTACCGAGGAAATCGGGAGGCTCAGGGAATCTATTAAGGGTGTCACTATCGAGCAGATTACCCTCTTTCTGACAGAGTTGCTCAGGCTGGAGGGTGAGGTGAGAATCGCTCATAACCCCAGATATACTCTTGAGTTAGGCCTGTTGAGGACCTCATTTGTAAAGGGCATGACATCTATAGAAAGAATACTGCAGAGTATTGATGCGGCAGACTGCGCAGAGGCAGATCAGCCGATAGCGGCTGTGCAGATCCCTGCAGTTAATATAGCGAGGGCCCGAGGGCAGGAGGCGCCTGTTGAAGTCGTAGAACCGCCAATGCAGACAGCTGCTCCTGATACATTGACAGTGCAGGATAATACTATTTCAGAAGCGCCGGTGGAGTCTACTGAACCTGAACCGTCTGCAGAACCTTTCCTGAAAGAAAAGGAATTGATATGGAAAAAGCTTCTTGAAAACCTGGATGCTGAAGATCACCTGCTGTCCTGTAAACTGTCCGAGGCGCAATTGCTGAACCTTAATGAAGAAGAACTTTCGATCGGGTTTAGCGGAGGCATGGCGGTTCTGGCGGATTCTATTCACGGTAAGGCCTCTATCATAAAACCTATACTTCAGCGGTTAAGCGGACGCAATTTAAAACTAAAGATTGTGACACTGACTGAAGATAAAAAAAAAATTGAAATAAACAAGGTCAAGGAACAGGTGTTTGAAACACCTATTGTTAAAGATATATTGCAGCGCTTCGGTGGATCTCTCTTAAGGGTTAAAGTCCTGGGTGCAGAGGCCACGGATGAACAGGAAGACGATTCACGATAATAATGAAGTATATATTAGATGAAGATATAGATGAAAACCGGCACTTAATAAGGAGGTACAAATGTCAAAAAAAATGATGGGTGACCTTATGCAGCAGGCCCAGAAGATGCAGGCAGAAATGGGGCGGATTCAGGAAGAGTCCAAAAAGAAAACGGTTGAGGCCGCTGCCGGAGGTGGTATGGTTGTTGTCACAGCAAACGGCGGAATGGAGATTATCTCGATAAAAATTGAGAAGGATGTAGTTAATCCAGATGATATAGATATGCTGCAGGATCTTATTACCGCAGCCTGCAATGAGGCCCTCCGCAGGGCACAGCAGTTAGTAAGTGATGATATGGGCAAGGTAACCGGAGGGCTTAATATCCCCGGCATGGGAAATCTCTTCGGATAATGAGCAGCGGCGTTGTCGATGATCTTATAACTGAGCTTACCAGGCTTCCCGGTATAGGCAGGAAGTCTGCCCAACGGCTTGCGTTTTTTCTAATGGGTATGCCGGATGCCGAGGCTCTCTCCATTGCCCAGGCTATTATCAGATTGAAAGACAAGGCAAGGTTCTGCCGTAACTGCTTCAATATCACAGAGGATGAAGTCTGCTCCATATGTGATGATACCCGAAGGGACACTGCCCAGATATGTGTTGTTGAGGAGCCCAGCAACCTGATCGTTATAGAAAACACAAAGGTCTATAAGGGACTCTATCACGTTTTATTAGGTGCGCTGTCTCCCATAGATGGCATAACACCCGAACGACTCAAGATAAACGAGCTGATTGAGCGGGTGAAAAAGGGCGGTGTGGAAGAAGTAATTATCGCGACCAATCCCAACACAAAGGGAGAAACAACCGCACAGTATATCCTGCAGCTGCTTAAGCCTCTTGGTGTAAAGGTCTCACGCATTGCCTATGGCTTGCCTATAGGTGGAGATATAGAGTTTGCGGACGAAGTGACCCTGTCAAAATCACTGCAGGGACGAAATCAGATGTGAAGCAGCATTGTACCTGATAGCTTCCGACAAAATAAAACCGCTTGCCGCTGATCTGGACTGCAATGACACAAACAGATAACCGATCATGAATCAACCTGCTATCATGGATTATATTATTTATCTCAGCTTCTTTGGGTTCTTCGGCGGGGCGATAAGGTGGTTAAAAAAGTCTTTCGGCAGAGGCGTGAAGAGGTCGAGGAGCTCTTTCGTAATCAGAAGATAATTATACAGTACGTGGATATTTTTCTCTGGTATCATATGAGACAGCGGCTGTGACGGTCTGACTTTACAGGTTATCGGGAGAACCGGGGGAGCATAAATATGTCAATAAATAATAATCGACACATGAACAGTCTTTTTGAGCGATACCTTACATTATGGGTCGGGCTCTGCATTATAGGCGGTATCCTTTTAGGCAAGATAGCGCCCAATTTATCGAAGACGCTCGATAATATGTCTATTTTCATCAATGGCGCTCCTGTTGTTTCTATCCCAATCGCTATTTGTCTATTTTTCATGATGTATCCAATCATGGTAAAAATTGATTTCGGGGAGGTGATTAAGGCGGGTAAAGGCGGGAAGCCTGTTTTTTTAACGTTGTTTATTAATTGGGCGGTCAAACCATTTACCATGTACGGTATTGCTCTTTTGTTTCTCGGGTTTTTGTTAAATCAGTTTATTGGTCCGGATGCCACTGATTTGGTGAAAATGCCTTTTGGACTGGACTTAGCGGCAGGCACACAATATGGGGCCGGGCAGGTAGTTTTATATGAGGGAGTGAAGATGCTGGAAATACCGTTATGGCGCAGTTACCTGGCCGGCTGCATTCTTTTGGGCATTGCTCCTTGCACTGCAATGGTGCTGGTCTGGGGATATCTGGCCAGGGGGAATGATGGATTGACACTGGTGATGGTTGCCATTAATTCTCTTACCATGCTTGTGCTGTACGGTGTATTAGGAGGTTTTTTGCTTGGGGTCGGCAGGCTTCCGGTGCCCTGGCAGGCTCTGGCGCTCTCAATCTCCGTTTACGTAGCATTGCCTCTGATGGCCGGATACATTTCAAGAAGATGGATTATAAAGACAAAGGGGCTTGAGTGGTTTCAGGAGAAATTTTTACATGTTCTTACCCCTCTAACCATTATTGCTCTGCTCACAACTCTTGTTCTCTTATTTAGTTTTAAGGGAGAGGTTATTTTGCATAACCCGTTGACTATTGTCTGGATTGCTATTCCTCTTATCATTCAGACGCTTCTCATATTTGGTCTTGGTTATGGAGCCGCAAAAATGCTGAAGCTTCCTTATCAGGATGCTGCACCTGTAGCAATGATCGGTGCATCAAATCATTTTGAAGTTGCAATAGCCACCTCAACAATGCTGTTTGGCCTTTCATCCGGTGCGTCTTTGGCAACCGTTGTAGGTGTATTGATTGAGGTCCCGCTCATGCTTATTCTGGTGAGGTTCTGTTTAAGAACAGAAAGATGCTTCTTGGAAAATAACTCTCAGTAGAGTTTAAAAGGGACTTATCAGCGCATCCAGTACCTTGCTGATAAGGGCGCGGTCTGCATCCGGTTCAATAAAGACCTCACCTGTAACCCGGGGGAGAATAAATTTAATACGTCCGGCACTGGCTTTTTTATCTACTTCCATAGCGCTTAGCAATTCGCCTGTATTAATACCGTGAGGAAGCATTACAGGAAGGCCGTAATAAGCGACAAGTCCCTTGATCATCATGCCTTCAGTAGGCTCCAGCACACCCATCTGTACAGCTATCTCGGCCGCGCCGCACATGCCTATAGCGAGGGCTTCTCCATGTAAAAATTGTGTATAACCGGTAACTGCCTCAATTGCATGACCTATCGTGTGGCCGTAGTTTAAGATTGCCCGCAGTCCGCCTTCACGTTCGTCCATAGAAACTACATGAGCCTTGATCTCACATGAACGGCGGATGAGATCGAGAATCTCAGGCCCGAGTTCCTGTATGCTGTCACGATTTAGTTTAAGGAACTCAAAAAATACCCTGTCCTCGATTACCCCGTATTTGATTACTTCCGCCATGCCTGCCCTGAATTCCCTCTCCGGCAGAGTTTTCAGGGTATCAGCATCTATCAGTACAAGAGAGGGCTGGTAAAAGGCGCCTATCATATTTTTTCCTATCGGATGGTTTACTCCGGTCTTACCGCCTACGGAGCTGTCGACTTGTGACAATAGCGTAGTAGGCACCTGAATAAATCGTATTCCCCTCATATATGTTGCTGCCACGAAACCGGTCATGTCTCCTACCACACCGCCGCCAAAAGCGATCAGCATCGAATCTCTGTCAAACTTTGCTTTTAAGAGTCTGCCGTGAATATGGTAAATCCATAGCAGATCCTTATGCTCTTCACCGTCAGGCAGGAGGATAACCTCCGGTTCGATGCCGTTTCGTCTCAACCCCTCAAGTAGTTTTTCTCCATACAGAGGGAAGATGGTCTGGTTACTGACTATGGCTACCTTTGTTGGCCTGAATGCCTTGATTCGTGGGCCGAGGGTATCGAGTAACCCATAGCCGATCTGTATATCATAACTTCTATCTCCGAGATCAACATGAACCTTTTCTGACTCTGCGCCAAGCTGAGTTGAAATTTTTTCTGCTGCATCCATCGGGGTAATATAATTAGTATCGATCCTTATATCTGCCTGCTCGTACATAGTTCTTCGCTCCTGAAGGAGCTTAATAATTTCCTTGAGGGGTTCGTCCACATCAAGAAGCGGGCGCGTACCCTTTTCAGTCATTACGCGCTTTAAAATAATCTCCGGACTTGCCTGCAACCACACCAGTAACCCTAGTTTTCTAAGTGCTTTAACATTTACAGGATCCTTAATGACTCCGCCTCCGGTAGCGATAATGATATCCTGAAGCTTCGATACCTCCTGTACCACTTCACGCTCAATCTGCCGGAAGTAAGCCTCCCCGCTTTCCTTGAAGATAACGGATATGGGCCTGCCCTCGCGTTTTTCTATAAGTTGATCAGTGTCGGCAAACTCATATCCCAGCCGCTTGCTGAGTTCTTTACCAATGGCAGTCTTGCCGCTTCCCATGAATCCTGTAAGAATAATTTTCATTGTATTAAGATATCAGGCCGTATCAGAAATCTTTAAAAATTCCGAAGCTGCTTAAGATATCCCTCATAATTACGTTTAATCTCTGCGATACTGTCCCCACCGAATTTATCGAGAAAGCTATCTGCTACAGCAAGGGCAACCGCCGCTTCTCCAACAACAGAGGCAGCGGGTACCGCACAGGTATCAGAGCGCTCATAGGCAGCATTGAATTTTTTCTTTGAATTAATATCAACTGAAGAAAGCGGGCTTTTTAATGTAGGAATAGGTTTCATAGCGGCCCTGATAATGATCGGCATTCCATTACTCATGCCGCCTTCAATGCCCCCG
This sequence comes from Nitrospira sp., assembly GCA_016784355.1. Taxonomy (GTDB): domain Bacteria; phylum Nitrospirota; class Thermodesulfovibrionia; order UBA6902; family UBA6902; genus JACNKH01. Next base: position 7,556 of record JADHUV010000013.1, read on the forward strand.
GCATTGTTTGTTTTTCTATAAAAACCGCCCGCTGATTCGGATTCTGCTTTTTTGCTTGAGCGATAGTATATCTCATCCATAACCTCGGAGCCGGGTCTTCTTGCTGAATCAAAGCCAAGGCCCACCTCTACGCCCTTTATTGCCTGTATCCCCATGACAGAGGCTGCTATCTTTGCTTCAAGTCTCTTGTCCCAGTGAGTATAACTTCCGATCCCTGCAGGCAGTCCTGTAACAACGATCTCAAATATGCCGCCCAGCGTGTCTCCCGTTTTCATTGCAGCCTTTATCTTGCGGATCATCTTTGCTTCAGCCTTTTTGTCAGGGCATCTTACAGTGGAGATTTCTGCAATTGTCAATGCATCCTGCATATTGCTGGCAATCTCATAGGAATCCTTGATACCTGCGCCTCCTATTTCCGTCACATATCCATTTATCTGGACACCAAACTCCTCAAGCAGTCTTCTTGCAACAGCCCCGGCGGCTACTTTTGCAGCAGTTTCTCTTGCGCTGGATCTTTCCAGTACATTTCTAGCATCTCTGAAGTCATACTTTTGAGAGCCGGTGAGGTCTGCATGTCCGGGTCGGGGCCTCGTAACATGAACCGAGGGGTCTTCATTCGCACTGTCAAGTGACATGACCTTTGACCAGTTTTCCCAGTCCATGTTATTAATAAGCATAGCAATAGGAGAACCAAGTGTTTTCCCCCATCTTACGCCGGTAAGGATTTGCACCTTGTCCGTTTCAATTTTCATCCTACCGCCGCGTCCATATCCTCTCTGGCGTTTGGCAAGATCCACATTAATGTATTCTTCTTTCAGCTTCAAATTGGAAGGCATGCCGTCTATGGTGCAGACCAGAGCCTGTCCATGGGATTCTCCCGCTGTAATATATCGCAGTTTGTTAAACATAATCACTCGCTTCTCCATACAGGTTTAATTCATGGTTTGCCAGATTAATATTGGCATGTACACACGGAATTGAAGAAATTATTATAATCTACTTTTATGCAATAAAAAAGTCCACCGGACAGTTACCTGCCGGTGGACGGTGACACTATGAAAAGTGACGGAGTTTATCTTCTTACCTGATCCACGATCCGGGGTGTGATAAAGATAAGGAGTTCATTTCTTTTATTAAGGTCGATTTTCTTCTGAAAGAACCTCCCCAGTATAGGCATCTGTGAGAACCCTGGAACAGACTCGAGGTTCTTGGTCGTGTCGGCGGTGAAAATACCGCCAATGACTAGTGTGTCATTATCATTAACCAGTACCTGCGTTTTGACTTCCTTAATGGCTATAGTAGGTACACCTAAAACCTGCCGGGTAAAGTCAGCCTCATTCTTTTTGGCCTCGATCTTCATGACCACCGTTCCTTCAGGTGTTATATGAGGGGTGACTGTAAGTTCCAGAAAGGCATCCATGAACTCTGTCTGAGTTCCTTCCTGAGAGACGGTCTGGTAAGGGATTTTTTCACCCTGCATGATTTTAGCTTCTTCATTGTCGCTCGTTGTTATTTTCGGGTTAGATATTACCTTTGCCTTACCGGTACTTTCCAGTGCTGAAAGCTGCATGTCCAGGGTGAGTCGTCCTGAGGCATCAATGTATCCGAGTCCCATATTGCCACCCTTGCCAGGCCCTACAAGCGCCGGAAGGTTGATCATCAGAGGGTTAGCAGAGTTGAATCCCTGCCCTGCCGATCCGCCGGCAAGAGTACTGACACCGCCGGCTGTAAATCTGCTGCCGGAAGGTTTCCATAGCATACCCCACTGTATGCCTAGCTCTTTTTGAACCTCATCTCTTACCTCAACGATTTTGGCATCGATACTTACCTGAGGGGTTGCTACATCAAGGGCGTTTATCAGGCTTTCATACTCAGCGTGTTTCTTCTCTACATCCTTGATAATTACGGAACTGGTTCTTGCATCAACGCTTATAAAACCACGTTTGGTCAGGATTTTTGCATCATCAATAGATTTTTTAATTTCCTCTACATCTGCGTAGTTAATCGGGTAGATCCTGGTTATAAGGTTCCCGGCTTTTTCCTGCGATTCTTTTGCCCTTGCAATCTCATCCTCTTCCTTGGCAAGTACCGAGGTCGGGGCAATTCTCAGGATATTTCCCTCAAGGGATTTTGAGAGTCCGTAGTTTCTTAAGATTACATCGAGTGCCTGATCCCATGGTACATCGATAAGCTTCATGGAAAACTTTCCTTTTACATCGGGGCTGACAATAATATTGTATCCACTGATGTCAGATATCAGCCGAAATACGTGTATTAGTTCTGCATCCTGAAAATCGATTGATATACTTTCTCCGACGTATTTTTTTTCAGCAAGTGGGCTTATATTTACAACATCTTCCGTTTCATAGGCATCCTCAAACAGATATTCTATATCAGACGGGTTGGCATCCGACTCGCCGTTCATGGGATCTGACATTGCAGTATCAGGATTATCAAATGCAAGTATCAGAGAATTCCCGCTGTAAATTGGTTCTATATCTGCCGGAATAGTAAGGGAGATCTCAAGCTTTGCATTGACGCCTGCGCTGTCAGCATTTATCGGCATGATATCAAGCACTCCGGATCTGTCAAATACAAGGCGTTCAGCAAACCTGCCAGGTGTTGTATTTTGTAGTTCTATCTGGAGTTTGTACGGATCTGCAAGTCTGTATATCGTGTATGTAAAAGGGGCACTGCTTTTTATTTCAATTTCAGTAGTACCGTCTTGACTGTTGACGTTGATGGCAGTGATCTCGGCCATATCCTCAGGCTGCGCATTTATTATGGCAGGAAGCAATGCACTAAGTGCAAAGAATAATATTATAAATTTCCTTGTTATCATTATTCCTATTCTCCTTTTTGAAACTCCAGGTTTACCCTGACAGGTCTCAGGTTTCCTCTGTAATCTTTTGAGTACTCAAGCAGCGTAACCTGTTGTGCTGTAATTTCTTCTACTCTTCCCTGACTACGTCCTATTACGTCACCTTCGAGTATTGTAAAAGACTTGTTATCAGGTGAGATAATAAGTGCGTAATATTGTCCGCCTTTTTTTGCAATAGCGGCCAGGGAAAAATCTGTTATATCATAGCTCTCTATAGTGCCGATCTTCTTATCATCAGTAGGCAACACGCTTTCAGAAGGAACTATCAATGGTATAAATGGATCCCGCCGATCCCGCCGGTCGTACACATAACCTTCTTCATATGCCGTCTCATCCATTACGCTTTCCGAAACAACTGCAGGCGGCGTTTGTGCCGGCGGCTTTTTTGCAACTCTAGTCGGTACTGAATTACTTGAACACCCGGCTGTCCATAATATAGTTAAGGCGATCAGCACTGTCAAGAATATTTTTTGCGAATTGTTTATCAAGGTAGTGTTCATCATTTTTTAATCTGTTGAGCAGCGACTGCAGCTGCTTCCTTAGGGCTGACCGATGCAAAAGTGCGAGCCGTAAATTTCGCGTTAATTACTCCCCGGTTGACTACCCCGCTTTTGTCTATTACCATAAGGTCTATATCGGATATATTTACCAGTCTTGGCAGACGGCTTATTTGGCTGTAAAAGTCGCCCAGTCTGTGATACTCTGCAAGCACTTCCACCTTAACTGGAATCTCCACAAACAGGCCGCCTGGGTCTGTACGTTTTGTCTGAGGCTGCCAGAGCTTTATCTCAAGACCGGCCTGAAGTCCCAGATCTGAAATCTGCCTCAGAAGCATGGAGACCTCTTTCTCTTCAGGCAGTTGCTCTTTAAGCTTAGCCAGTTTTTTCTGCAGGGCCTCATTTTCTGCTATAAGCGCATCGAGCTTTCTGATCATGGTTTCGCTAATGGCGATTTCTTTGTCCAGTTTTATGAGTTGAGTATTGAGATTATCAAGTTCCTCATTTTTCGGCAGGTAGACCAGGAAAATGAAAAGTGCTATGAAGAGCACGGGTAATATGGCTGCCAGCAAACGCTGCAGGGGAAGTGATAAGTTGTTTATCTTATTTATATTCATGCTGCTTTATACCTTTATCCTGAATGTCAGTTTAAACTTATACAGCGAATATGTGCCGATCTGTTCCTGCCTCGACTCAATAAGCATTACGTCTATCAAATATTTCGATTCCTTCAGGTTTTGAACATAACTCACAAGGTCCGGGTTGGAGAATGCGAACCCGGTTAAAGAGATCATGCCTCCCCTGTCAGAAAGGTCAGTCAGCCAGACCCCGTTGGGAAGCATATTACTTACCTCATCCAGAAGCCGCAGAGGCACTATCTGTTTTCTCTTAAGACGTTCTATAACCTGAGTTTTATCCCTGAATTCCTGGTTTCTTCTCTCGTAATCTTTGACTTCCTGCAGGGCGGTTTTCAACTCATTAAGCTTAGCCTGTCTTACAGCAATGGTGGCCTTCAGGTCTTTCACCTTGTTGCCCAGGTGAAGGCCGTACATTGCAAGGCCTATCAAAATTATAACGGTCAACAATGCACCGTATTTAAAGGTCGCAGGGATTTTGACGTTTCGCTTGCGCGCATTAGGGAGCAGGTTAATGCGTATCATTTATCGCCTACCCTTCTTAATGCCAGCCCGACTGCAACTGAGACAAGCGGCTCTATTTTCTTAATATACTCAAGGTCAAAAATATCCGGGATCTCTATGTTCTTAAAAGGTTCTGTCACAGAAGTGCTTATTCCTAGTTTTTCCGTCATCATCTCTGCAAAACCCTTGGTAAGGGCTACCCCGCCGCTGATGAGAATCTCATCTATCTTCTCATAATTTGTGGTATCCCTGAAATAATCAAATGAACGTGATATTTCTGCAATAATCTCATCGGAGGCTGAGTCTATTACTTCGGCCACACTTTCCGGTGCGATCCCTTCAAGCGTACCCTTGTATTTCAGTTTTTCCGCGTTATCATAGGAGATCGTAAAATGTTTTTGAAGCGCTTCTGTATGTAGATTGCCACCAACAGAACTATCCCGTGTAAATACGGAAATACCGCCCTTGATAATATTCATGTTTATCATGCTGGCCCCTATATTGACCAAGGCGACATTAATTTCTTCATTAGGGGGATAATTTACATCATGCATGTTTTCCAGCGCAAAGGCATCAACGTCTACGATTACCGGTGTTAGCCCGGAATCACTAATAACCGATACATAATCATTGATCTTGTCCTGTTTCACAGCTACGATCAGAACATCCATCATATTAGCTTCCTCTGCCGGGCCTAGAATCTGGAAGTCCAGGTTTACATCATCAATATCAAACGGGATATACTGCTCTGCCTCAAATGTGATGGAATCTTCCAGTTCCTCTTCGCTTATTTGAGGAATTGAGACTCTCTTTGTTATGACAGAGGAATGACCCGATACGGAAAGAGTAACGTCCTTTGCAGAAATATCGGAACTTGTTAAAAGGCTGGTTATTGCATCAACCACTCTCGTCGCATCTAAAATAGAGCCGTCCACAATAAGCTCGGGCTGCAGGTCAGCTACTCCGATTCGTTCAAGCTGATATCCGTTCTTGCCGGCCTTAAGCTGGACTGCCTTGATATATTTGGAGCCTATGTCAATCCCGACGATGTCTTTTTTCTTAAACAACATGTCTTTTAAAAAATCTCCATAATTAGATATAGACTCTGTTTAATAACATACCGCATATATTTCTGCCTGAATGAGCAGGCCGAATATGACAAGTGTTCAATATAACACTTTGTAGAGTTTTAAAGGATAAGCGTATCCCATTGTTATGTAATGATTTTATACGGATGTCAGATAAAAAATCTTTAACCATATTTATTAATCCTCATATGCCCACATGTGAGACTATCTTTTTATTGCAACATTTGACACATTTCGACATAGTTACATGAAACCAGAAATGTCATATAAAGTCAATGGATTAGATCACATCTTACTTTCTCCAGAACATGGGAGTGAAAAGTAATATGACCGTATAAATTTCCAACCTGCCCATAAGCATACATAAACCAAGGACCCATTTGCCCGCATCCGGAAGGGATGAATAGTTCTCTGCCGGACCTGCATCCCCCAGTGCCGGACCTACATTGGACATAGATGAAAGCACGGTGCTCGCAGCAGTGATCAGGTCAAGTCCAAGCGCTGTCATGAAAATAGTGGCTGCGGCCATTATTAGAATAAATAGAAAAAGGTATCCCCAAATGCCTCCCTGTGTTTCCTTCTCTACATGCTTTTTGTCTAGCCTCAGGGCCGTAATGGCGCTGGGGTGGATAAGGTGATACATTTCCCTGTAGGCCTGCTTCAGCATCAGAAGTATTCTGACCTGCTTCATTCCTCCGGCAGTTGATCCGACCATGCCTCCCAGGAACATAAGTACAATCAGAAGCATCTGCGAGAGTGCCGGCCAAAGCTCATAATCAGCGGTTGCATAGCCGGTTGTTGAGATGATTGAAATGACCTGAAAACATGCATACCGGAATGCCTCAGAAAGGGAGAGGTTGTCAGCGGTCATGATATTTAAGGTGACAGCAGTTATCGCGATCAGGGTTATACCCATATAAAATTTAAACTCGCTGCTTTTAGTGAAACGGCTGAAGTCACCGCGGAGGGCATAAAAGTGAAGAGAGAAATTTATCCCGGCCATAAACATAAAGGCGCTTATGATCATATCAATATAATAACTTTGGAAGTAGGCAATGCTTGCGGTTTTTGTTGAAAAGCCACCCGTTGCCATGGTAGTAAGCGCATGGCAGACGGCATCAAATATCCCCATGCCGGCAACAAACAGCAACCCCGCCAGTATCAGGGTAAGACCTCCATATATGTACCAGAGTGATTTGGCCATATCAATGACCCTGGGTTTAAGCTTTTCTACCTCTATTTCGGGGACCTCAGCCTTGAAAAGCTGCATACCTCCTGCCCCCAGCATAGGAAGTATCGCGAGTGAAAAAACGATTATTCCCATCCCGCCCATCCACTGTGTCAGGCTTCTCCACAGCAGTATGCCCATTGGCAGATCTTCAAGGTTTGTAAGGACAGAAGAACCGGTAGTGGTAAAGCCTGCGATTGATTCAAAAAAGGCATCTGTGAATGTGGGTGTCACGCCGGAAAATAAATAAGGGAGCGAACCGGCCAGAGACATTGCCAGCCAGGTCATCGTAACTATTGCAAATCCTTCCCGGTGTTTAATTTCGCGTTTCAAATATTTTTTGGTAGAAAAAAACAGCAGCAGACCGGCTATGATCGAGGTGGTGAAGGATGCGAGGAAGGCCTGAAGATCACTCCCTTTCTGTATGGCTGAAACCAGCAGCGGAAAGATCATAAAACAGGACGTCAGCAGCAGCATTGTCCCTGTCATGTTCAGAACAAGAAAGAAGTTCACTGAAGTAGTTTTTCCACCTGCTTGATCGATTCCCTGAGAGTAAATATGATCAGTTTGTCTTTATTCTGGATAATATCATTGCCCGAGGGGATGATAACCTCTCTGCCTCGAATAATCGAGCCTATCAGTGTCTTCGGCGGGAGCTTGACATCCTGAAGGGGTTTTCCTATCAGCACCGAACTTGGAAAGACCTCGGCCTCGATTATTTCACCACGGCCTTCGGCCAGCGGAGTGAGAGATAGTATATTGCCGCTTCTGACATATTTCAGGATGCTTCCGGCGGTTATCATTCTTGGGCTTATAACCGCCTCAAGTCCGAGGTTATTGGAAAGAGGCAGATAATCCGGCCTGTTTACTATAGTGATGACCTTTTTGGCGCCAAGGCTTTTTGCAAGTATGGAGGCCATAATATTAAGTTCTTCATTGTTGGATATAGCGGCAAAGACATCGATATCACTGATATTCTCTTCTTCTAAGAGCTTCTGGTTTGAGCCGTCTCCATGCAGCACGACGCTCTTGTTCAGAGACTGTACCAGAAACTTGCATCGCACAACATCTTTTTCTATTACCTTAACGTTCAGTCCTTTTGCCTCAAGGGTCTTAGCGACATAGAGTCCGATCCTTCCGCCGCCTACAATCATTACACGCTTTACTGAAATATTGAGTCCGCCGACACTGCTGCAGACAGCTCCGAGGATCTCATTTTTTACAGGCAGATATAATATATCGTCTTTTAGTATTGTGTCATTACCGCCGGGTATGATCATTGTGCTGCCGCGGCGTATGGCCCCGAAAAGAATCTTCGGCTTATTGAGTTTGAGGTTTTTAAAGGCGGTTCCAATGAGTTTAGAGTCGGGCGGTATCTTAAAGCCTATTATCTTGACCTTCCCCCCCTCAAAATCATCGGCTTCAGCTGCAAAAGGCACCTCTACCAATCGTATAACCGCCTTGGCAGCCTCAATCTCCGGACTGATTGCAGGGTTTATTCCCAGGCTTTGAAGCAGCACATCATTGGAGAAGTATTCCATGTTGCGGATTCTGGCCACATTCCGGGGAATCTGAAACATGGCTTTTGCAACCAGGCAGGCGATCATATTGGTCTCGTCCATATTGGTTACTGCAAGGAGTATGTCGGCGTTTTCAGCCCCCGCCTTCTTCAGCACTGAGGGAGACCCGCCTTCCCCGACAATGACAGCGGCATCAAGTTCAGCAGAGATCCTGTTTAGTTTTTCCCTGTTTTTGTCGATGACAATTACTTCTATATCTTCAGCTGAAAGGTATCTTGCCAGCTGTAGTCCGACCTCTCCTGCACCTACTATGATTACTCGCATAGAGCATTATATCACTGGAAAAATATAAATTGGAAACGAAATAACGACCATGATTAAAGATGCCCGGGTATTTTTTAATTGTTAAATTGGTGGTTATGCAGCTGTATTGTGCAGCCTGGACATGACGTTATGGGCAAGATTGTCCTGCCCGGTCAGCTGTTCGGGCATAGAATGGGGATACGTACCGGAGATGTTGCAATGTCTTTTTTATGCACGGCACAGATAATTGTGAAAATATATTAAAATTGAATCATGGACCCAAACAGAAAAGCAGAACTGCGCAATATTTATAAAGACCTATTTGATGAACAACTCATTGAGATTGCCCGTAATGATGAAGGCGAATATGAGTCCGCTGCCGTAGAGACTGCCCTGGCAGAGCTTTCAGGCCGCGGTATTACAGACATTGATTCTGATGAAGAGTCTTCAGCAACTGTTCAGGATGACCTTCGGCTTGATATGCCTATGGGACTTGTAGACCGTGAAAGGCTTGCTATTTCCGGGCCCTCGATAGAGATTGCCAGATTTGCTGCGAGTGAGACAGCGGACATTGAACGCATATTTCTGGATCATGACATACCGTTTGAGATATATGGGGCAGATGGTGCTTCCGGTGCTGGTTGTTCTCAGGAGTTTGTGTTTCATGTTGCTGAAGCGGCTTTTGTTTCGGCCATAAGCCTGCTGAAACAGTACTTCGGTCTTGGCAGTGAAGGTGCGGGACAGGTTTTCTCGGGTCAATGCCCGGCTTGCGGGGCAGAGGTTATCAATGCACAGGAATGTACAGATTGCGGTCTGGCTTTAATCGGGCAGCATTCCTGCGGTTGCGGCGGATCATGCAGTGAACACCCGTTTGAGACCTTTCTAAAGCAAAATGGACTGCTCTGACCGGACATATGAGGCATATCATAGAGTAGTGTCCACGATTCCCTTATACTTAGTATAAAGTCTCTTTGAGGTGAGAAAATGTTTAAGAATGAATGTCCAGGCAGTCAAGATATAAAATCCCCCAGGCCGGAGGAAATTAAGTGTCGTTCCTGCGGTGCTGAAGTTGAGATCTGGACTGACGAGACTGAAGCGAAGTGCAAAGCATGTGGTACGGTAACTAATCGTCTGCTGGGAGCGTCTTGTCTTGACTGGTGCGCCTTTGCCAAGGAATGTGTGGGTGAGGATAAGTACCGCAGGATTCAGGCCGGTCGGAGCAGTAAAAACTGATTTTCCGCGCCAGGTTCGGCCTGTATCGTTATCTGCCCATAGAGTGACTTTTCCTAATCGACAGCAGGAAGTTCGCTGTCCGGCATCACTTTTTTCCGGTTGAATATCCTGGATGCCAATATACCGACTTCATACAAAATTATTATCGGGACAGCCATCAGTGTCTGATTAAAGGCATCGGGGGTCGGGGTAAGTAGCGCTGCTATAACAAATGCAGCAAGGACCGCGTATTTTCTGTGCTTGGCAAGGAAGTCCGGGGTGACGATTCCCAGCTTTGTAAGGAAAACGGTTACCACAGGCAGCTCAAACACAGCACCAAAAGCAAGTATAAATTTCAGACAAAAATCAACGTAATATTCTATTGTCCAGCTGAAATTCAGGCTTTCCATCTTGTAATCCTGTAAAAAGTTCATTGCAAAAGGTAATACGATAAAAAAACAAAAAAGCGATCCGATTAAAAACAGGGTGGACGTGCACAGCACAAAGGGTAAGGCATATTTGCGCTCTTTCTCTATTAGTCCGGGAGAAATGAATTTCCATAGTTCGTAAAACAGGACAGGGGAAGATAGGACCAGCGCGCTAATAAAGCCTATTTTCATATGCGTCCATAGTGCTTCAGCCGGGCGCAATACGGTTAGTTTCTGATCGAAAAACTTGCCCGGCAGAAAAGAGAGATAGGGCGTCTCTAGCGAGAAGTTTATGGTGTAGCGCAGCGGCATAGTTAGAAGCCGGAAAATATCTTCTGAATAGTAGAAGCTGAACATGAAAATTCCAAGTACCACGACAAGTGAGACTACTATTCTGTTACGGAGTTCTCCCAAATGTTCTGTAAGTGGAGCCTTATCCATCTTTGTCCGTTTCGTTTACAGCCCCGCCGGTATCAAAGTCCATGGAGATTTGTTCATCATTATGCGTCTTATCTTCGCTCTTGCCGCTACTGGCCGGTATATCTTTTGCGGGCGATGTATCGGGGATATCATATTCCTCAGAATCAGCATGTTTTTCAGGGTCGTCAGGTTCGAAGGAATCGTAGATAGAGTTTTGAAACTGGCTTTTTATATCTTTAAAATCGCTCGTAAGGCCATCTTCAGCCCCGTTGAAGGAATCTGTTACCCCTCTCATAGCAGCCTTAAGTTCACGTATTCCCTTGCCTAGTGTCCGGCCGAGTTCGGGCAGCTTCTTAGGCCCGAATACCGTAAAGGCGACTATGAATATGAGTATGAGTTCCTGTGTGCCGAGATCAAACATTTCTATAGGATAAGTGGACGGGATGGTTTTTATCAAATAAAAAATATTAGCCGCCCGATAAATTATCAATCGCGGCTCTTTCGCCTGGCAGCATGATTGCACTTGACCTTGAAACGGGCTTTGCCATAAACTTTAGTCTGCACATTATTTTCAAGTTATCGGGAGGAAACATGTTTCAGGGATCGATCGTTGCAATAGTAACACCATTTAAGAATGATAAATTTGATGAAAAGGCTATGGGCGACCTTATAGAGTGGCATATAGCGGAGGGAACAAATGCAATAGTACCGTGCGGCACTACCGGGGAGTCTGCTACTCTGGAATATGAGGAGCACTACCGGGTAATACAGTTTACGATAGAGGCTGTGAATAAGCGGGTGCCCGTTATTGCCGGTACGGGGGCCAATGCTACTGCAGAGACTATCATGATGACCAGTAAGGCCAGGGAACTTGGCGCTGACGGCGCACTCCTGGTAGCTCCGTATTATAATAAACCCTCACAGGAGGGGCTGTATCTTCATTACAAGGCCGTTGCCGAGGCCGTGGATATCCCGATAATTCTTTACAATGTGCCCGGAAGGACAGCGGTCAATATGCTGCCGACAACAGTTGCACGGCTGGCCGTGCTGGAGAATGTAGTCTCTATTAAAGAAGCAACCGGGGACATGAGACAGGCCAGTGAGATAATAAGGCTTTGCGGCGACAGTATCGGCCTTATATCAGGTGATGACTTTACTACTTTTTCCATGATGCTTCTTGGCGGCAAGGGAACGATCTCTGTATCAGCCAATGTGGCTCCCAGGGATTTGTCAGATATGTGCAGTGCATTACTAAAGGGCAATGTAGATGAGGCCAGAAGGCTGCATTTTAAGCTTGAACCCCTTAATAACGGGATGTTTATAGAGACAAATCCTGTTTCTGTGAAGACAGCCCTCAGTATGATGGGACGTATAGAGGAAGAGATGAGACTTCCCCTTTGCAGTATGAGCAATGAAAACAGAGAGAAACTTAAGAAAGTGCTTATTAATTACGGACTTATATCTTAAGGCGGCTTGAGTGCCGTGAAATGATGTGCTTGATTAAAGACCCTGTAATCTGGTATAAAATAGGACAATGATAAAGGAGAGTTGCCTGCCTTGTTTGTGAAAAGAATTGAAACTTTTTCCGACAATCGAGAATCTGGGAGCCAGCGTAAGGTAAGTGTTGTGCTGCCTGCGAGGGATTTGCCTGATCTTACTTTCATGGCACCCACCTGTGTGTACAGGGATTCAAGTTTTATTCTGCACGGCAAGGTGGGTCTAATTTTATTGGCGGTTGCAGCATGTACTGTATTAAAGGGATTAACAACAAGAGATTTTATTGTGAGTAGATTTATTGGACAAATAAAGACATCTGGCCTTGCCATTACCTGGTTGTGCCGTAAATTATCTAGTATTTACTATAGCTTGACTGACGGCTGCCCGGGTAGCAGGTTTAGATTTAAATTATTAAACAGATCATTAACTTTGAGCACATTGAGTTGATCGACACAATAGAGTAACTTCGAGTAAATGCCATTCAGTACTGTTGTATCCTGCTTAAAAGGAATCTGTACAACAGATGGAATTGTTTAAACAGGACAGACAGTCCCCCCTTGCGTGGCGTATGCAGCCTGGCAGTCTTGATGAATTTATTGGTCAGGCGCATATTCTGGATAGGGGTAAACCGCTGAGAGAGGCGATCGAGAGAGATCGTATAGCTTCTCTTGTCCTTTACGGGCCGCCTGGTACGGGTAAGACAGCTCTTTCCCGTCTTATCGCAAAAAAGACAGTGTCGCATTTCGTATCTTTAAATGCTGTCACCTCGGGAGTTGCTGAGGTGAAGAGGGTCTTGAAAGATGCCAGGAATGCAGACAGGACCATCCTTTTTATTGATGAGATTCATCGCTTTAATAAACTTCAGCAGGATGCCCTTCTGCCGGATGTTGAAAACGGAACCGTGACCCTTATAGGTGCTTCTACACAGAATCCTTTCTTTGCCATTATCCCTGCCCTGTCTTCACGATCAATGATCTTTCAGTTATATGCCTTGAGCACAGATGAGATCAAGACGCTTTTAGAAAGGGCGCTTGCAGACAATGAGAGGGGTCTGGGCAAGGATGGGGTAGTTATGGAAGCAGAGGCATTAGAATTTCTGGCCGTAATATCTGAGGGGGATGCAAGGAAGGCGCTGAATGCGCTTGAGATGGGAGCATTTATATTAAGCAGCCGGGAAAAGAAATCCTTCGGGCTTGAGCTTGCCAGAGAGGTAATGCAGAAGAAGGGGTACAGTTACAGCAGGGATGAGCACTATGACACCATATCCGCCTTTATAAAGAGTATGCGGGGAAGTGATCCTGATGCGGTGCTATATTGGCTTGCCAGGATGATAGATGCTGATGAAGATCCGCTTTTTATTGCACGCAGGATAGTGATATGTGCCTCTGAGGATGTAGGCAATGCCGATCCAGGGGCGCTGCAGGTTGCTGTAGCTGCTTACAGCGCTGTTGAGGCCATTGGCATGCCCGAGGGGCGCATTCCTTTGGCACAGGCCGCGATATATATGGCTATGGCCCCTAAGAGCAATGCAGCATACAGGGGTATTGATATGGCATTGGCAAGCGTACGGGAAAAAAGGCTCAAACCGGTGCCTGTGCATTTAAAGGGTACCGGCTATTCAGGGGCATCACGCCTGGGTGCAGGCGTTGGATATAAATATCCGCATAACTATGAAAACCATCATGTAGATCAGGAGTATATGGCCGGTAAGGATGTATTTTATATTCCGGCAGATCAGGGATACGAAAAAATATTAAAAAAAACACTTGATAAAAGGAGGAGTACTAAATGGACAGCACATTGATTATATACATCGCACTTGCTGCAGCTGCCGGTTTTCTTCTGGCATTGTTTTACATTAAATCCAGCTCAAATAAGAAAACGCAGGAACTTGAGGAGCAGTCAAAACGGATACTGAGCAATGCAGAGAAGGATGCAGAGACATTAAAAAAAGAAGCGCTGCTTGAGGCTAAAGATACTGCCTTGAAGCTGAAGACTGACACTGAGAAGGATCTTCGGGAGCGGCGTACAGAACTGAATGCCCTGGATAAGAGGCTCAGGCACAGAGAAGAGATGTTTGACCGCAAGCTTGATCAGGTAGACAAGAAGGAAAATGATCTTAGCAATCGCGAAAAAGAGTTAGGACGTCGGGAGCAGGGAGTACAGGACAAGGAGAAAAATGTTGACCAGCTGATTGCTAAACAGCAGGAAGCCCTTGAACAGGTGGCAAAACTCAGCACTGAAGAAGCAACGGCCACGCTTATGCATAAGATAGAGGAAGAATCAAGATTTGAGGCTGCCAAGATTGCAAAACGGGTAGAGGATGAGGCCCTTGAGTCAGTGGACAGGAAATACAAAGAAGTTCTGGCTCTGGCCATCCAGAGATATGCCAATGAGTATGTAAGCGACCATACGATATCAACTGTCAGCCTGCCCAGCGATGAGATGAAGGGTCGTATCATTGGCAGGGAGGGGCGTAACATAAGGGCACTGGAGGCAGCGACCGGTGTTGAGTATATTATTGATGATACCCCTGAGACAGTATTACTCTCCTGCTTCGATCCGGTAAGGCGTGAAGTGGGCCGCATGTCGTTAGAGAGGCTTATAAGTGACGGTAGAATTCACCCGACCAGGATAGAGGAGATAGTAGAGAAGGCGCAAAGAGAAATCAATGCCACTATCAAAGAGGAAGGGGAAAAGGCTGTTTTTGATCTGGGGCTTCATGGTATACATCCTGAGCTGGTAAGGCTTATAGGAAGACTCAAGTACAGGACCTCGTACGGGCAGAATGTGCTTCAGCACTCAATAGAGGTAGCCTATCTTGCAAGCGCGATGGCCGGGGAACTGGGAGTGGATGTCAAACTGGCGAAAAGGGCCGGTATACTGCATGACATTGGTAAGGCAATAGATCATGATATAGAAGGCTCTCACCAGTCTATAGGCGCTGATTTTGCTAAAAAATATGGTGAAAATGCAAAGGTTGTTAATGCTATAAGGGTGCATCACGGAGAGGGTGATCCTATAACGGTGGAGGCCTCTCTTGTGGCTGCCGGGGATGCACTGTCGGCTGCACGTCCGGGCGCCAGAAAAGAAACCCTTGTGGACTATGTTAAGAGAGTTGAAAAACTTGAAGAATTAGCTAATTCATTTGAGGGTGTTAATAAATGCTATGCCATACAGGCTGGCAGAGAGTTGCGTATTATTGTGAAGCCTGAGGAAGTTAATGACGTGCTAAGCGCTCAGATATCACGAGAGCTGGCTAAGAAGATTGAACAGGAACTCACATATCCGGGGCAGATTAAGGTGACGGTTGTCAGAGAATCAAGGTATGTTGAGTATGCAAAGTAGGTACAGTGTGGATAGAAGGGATACTGTGAGGATGGTTTTGTGACTGTTACCTTGAAGGTTCTTTTTATTGGTGATATTGTTGGTAAGACCGGCCGGCGTGCCCTTAAAGAAGGCCTGCCGGGGCTTATTAGCAAGCTGAAGGCAGACTTTGTCATAGCAAATGGTGAAAATGCGGCCGGCGGTTTTGGTATAACACGCACCATTGCTGAAGAGTTGTTTTCTTATGGCATTGATGTGCTGACTTCTGGAAATCATATCTGGGATAAAAAAGAAGCTCTTACATATATCGATATGGAATCCCGCCTTCTTAGACCGGCAAATTATCCGGTAGGGGTGCCTGGATCAGGAAGTGTAGTTGTGAATCATTCTTCCGGTGAAAAGATAGGGGTATTAAATCTTTCAGGCAGGGTATTTATGTCTCCTCTGGATTGTCCGTTTAATGTAGCAGAAAAAGAGCTTGAAGTCCTTCGGAAAAAAACAAAAAATATAATTGTAGATTTCCATGCAGAGGCAACTTCTGAGAAGGCGGCGATCGGATGGTATCTGGATGGGAAAGTCAGTGCTGTTTTGGGAACGCATACACACGTTCAGACTGCTGATGAAAAAATCCTTCCTCAAGGCACAGCCTTTATCAGTGATGTCGGGATGACAGGTCCGGTGAACTCAATAATCGGGGTTACGAAAGAAATAATAATAAACAAGTTTCTTACTCAAATACCGATACGTTTTGAGACTGCAAGCGGGGAGGCTATATTTTCATGTGTCCTTCTTGAGATAGACACCAGGACAGGAAAATCTAAAAAGATTCAGAGACTGCAGTTTTCATTTTAATAAAAAAGCCCCTGATACTCAGGGGCTCTCAAATACTTTAATCAGAGTTACTTGACGCCTGCCTTGAAGGCCTTTCCAGCACTGAATTTTGGAAGTTTTGCAGCAGGAATTTTGATAGCTTCACCAGTTCTTGGATTACGTCCTTTTCTGGCTTTTCTCTTGGTAACAGCAAAAGTTCCAAATCCAACCAGGGTGACCTTGCCATTCTTTTTAAGCGTCTTTGTAATGCCCTTGATCATTGCATCAAGTGCCTTTGCAGCCGCTACTTTTGAAATCTCTGCTTCACCCGCCATTACCTCAACCAGTTCGCTTTTCGTCATGCACTGCCTCCTTTCAAAACCAATTAAAAAAATTTACTTGAAATTAATTAATTATAAAACATACCAGCAGTTATAAGGCTTTGTCAAGAGTTTAGATAAATTTGCAGTAACAAATTGAGATGTATGCAGAGCTTCCGGGTGGTCTTGAGTCGAGGTCTAAAATGAAATGTTTAACAGTAGTATCAAAGACAAGCACCTGATTCATGCCTGCTGCTTACTATGGCAGTATTAGATCAATCACTCTGCCGTCCGGGCCGAGTCTGCCGAGATCCACGTTATCAAATACTATCCTTACCCCACCAGCATTACCGATCTTTATTGTAAATCGGGTATCTGCTTCAAGCTCGATGATATCTCCTGCCCTCAAAAGCCACTCTTTCGGATTGTTATCATTCACTTGAATGGAGATCCAGGTCAGTTGGGATGCGGATACATGAAGTGTGTGTGTGTTGAGAGCCTGCTCCATCACAGGTTCCGGCTGTATAGGCACAGGTGTTACTATGACGACCGGGTCGTGAATTTCAGGTGCTGAGACAGGAATTTCAGATTCGACAGGAACTTCAGATTCGACAGGAACTTCAGATACGACAGGAACTTCAGATACGACAGGAATTTCAGATACGACAGGAATTTCAGGGGTATAATTTTCGTGATCCCTGAGTGAAAAAAATAAGATAATAATAATTATTAAAATAACAGCAACAACCGCGAGACCCTTTGGCATATGATGTTTTACGTCATCTTGCGGCATGTCTGCCGGTTTAGCTGTCCCACGTTGTTTCTCATATAAGGCAATGATCGGGGTGCTATTGATTCTGAGGATTGCCGCGTAGTTTTTTATATTGGCACGGGTAAAAAGTTCTGTCGGCATCTCTGCATAACAGTCATCCTCAAGCGACTTTATATAGTGCACGCTGAGCTTCAAAATCCCAGCGATATCATCTACAGATTTCTTCTGTTTTTCTCTTTCAGTCCTAAGGATATTGCCTGGAGTTTCCATGCTAAATGGCCACCGTATTAGTATTTAAGACGTTCAACATGCTCTTTGGCCTTCCTGGCTCTTTGTATGTCCCTGTCTCCTTCAGCTACGAGTCTGAAGTGCTTTAAGGCCTTTGCCCTGTCTCCAGCTCTCATATAGGCGGAAGCGAGCTCCCAGTGGGCATCCATATAATCCGGGAATATACCTACGGCCTTTTGAAACTCTTTTACTGCCTTATCCTCCATGCCGGTTTTGATATACACCAGGCCCAGCGTGTACATAGCCATGGGAAGTATCGGATTTCTGATAAGGGCTTCATTGAGGGATTTTTCTGCACTGATAAAATCGCCCTTCATATAATATGCATATCCTGTACTCGAATATGCCGTCTCAGGCGTTTTGTGAAGAGGGTTTCTAAGGGCTGCGCTGAAGGTCTTGATAGCCTCGTCCCACTGCTCCAGGTCAAGGTACACAACCCCCAGGTTGCTCATAGCATCAGAATATTCGGGGTTGACAGCTATCGCTTTTTTATAGTACTCAATGGCCTGATTGTAATCTTTGAAAAGGGCGCTTATATAGCCGAGATAATTCAGTGTTTCTGCATTGTCAGGACTTAGTTTGATTGCCTTCTGAAATTCCACATATGCTATATTCAGTTGACCATTTTGAAGGTATGAATGCCCGAGCTTATTGTGTGCATTAGCCTGCTTTAGTAATTGGGGGTCAGGTGTTGTTGCGCAACCTACGAGCAGCATCCACGGCAGAAGGAACATGATGATGTTCCGAAAGAACGGAAAGGCTACTTTAGATATGATGCGTAAATGCAGACTGGTCAATAAACTGCCTCCTGATAGGCTAACCTACCAGACTTTAATAAAGAATTCAAGGGTGCTTTATTTCAGATCCGGGTTGCACGTAATCTGCAGTTATCCACAGATTACGATTTATACCTCTTGAATGGTATCAGTAACCGGCTTTAGCAGGCCCGAAAATATCAAATTTCAGGTTAGTCCTGTCATGTTATTGTCGTGATCTTAAATCGGAGACTGATCTGCTAGGACTTTTTCTTTGCGGCAGTTTTCTTAGCAGCAGGTTTTTTCGGAGCCGCTTTTGTCGGCAGTGCGGTTGCTTTAACTGCAGCAGGTTTTTTCTTTGACGTTTTATCGGAAGATTCATTCGCTTTTTTTGTCAATGAACCTTTTGATTTCATTGTTTCTAAAAGGACAGCTTTTTTCTTTGAGGACTTCTTGCGCTTAGCAGTAATCTCGGGCGTGTTCTCGAGTTTGTCTCTCAAAGTTTTCGAAATAATATTATCCATTGCGTTCATCAATTCTTCTGCGTTTTTGGGTGCATACCCAAAGGCATCATTGTTGAAATAAAAATATACGTCCTTGCCTTCTTTCAGGTATTCCTTTATTCGCTGGGCATCTTTCTTGATCTGATCGGTTGTGTAATTGGTAGCATAACCGCCATCTTCTCCATGACGCCTTATGTAAACGAAATCTGAGGTTGTGGGCAGGTCATCTATGAAATCGGGCCAGTCAGACATGCAGACACCCATATTGGCACTTTCCAGTAAGTTGTATACTTTTTTGACCAGCCAGCTTTTATGCCGAAATTCAAAGACATGCCTAACAGGATAGGGCTTAAGAATTTCAACAAAATCTTCCAGATTTTTCAGGTTCAGCTTCAAGTTAGGCGGAAGCTGCCACAGCACCACGTCAAGCTTTTCCATGAGGGGTGCGGTAGTATTGAAAAAAGTAGCTACCGGCAGTTCAACATCCTTCAGCTTCTTAACATGTGTTATAAATCGACTGCCTTTTACGCAAAACGTAAAATCTGGCGGGGTCTCTTTATACCATCGTTCAAATGCCTCCTTTTTCAGGAGGCGGTAGAACGTAACATTAAGCTCTACCGACTTGAACTGCTGCATATAAAATGTTAGCCATTTTTTATGCGGCAGGTCCTCGGGATAAAAAGGCCCTTTCCATAATTCATATAAAAATCCACTGCATCCGATACGGTATTTTAGCATTTCACCATACAGTATACATGGAAAGATGGAAAAATAATACAGGGAAAGTGAAAGAGTGCAAATGAGTCAGGATATTCTCTAAATTCGAGGGCTTCCGTGTATAATCGAAACGCTGAGTTTATGTGATAATGCCGCCCCCCAGCACTATGTTGCCGTCATAAAAAACTGCGCTCTGTCCAGGTGCAGGTGAGCTTTCAGGTGCCTCAAATATAACCTTGACTGATCCGTTCGCAGCAGGGAAAATAGTTGCTGGTTTTTCTTTCATCATGGATCTTATTTTGACATTTACTTTTATTGATTCATTCAGGGAGTCGATAGACAGCCAGTTAATATCGGAAATGATCAGCTCTTTTTCCATGGTATTTTCATGACTGCCGGCCGTGATCGTATTGTCTGTCGGATTGATCCTGATGACATAATGCGGCTCGGGCGCGGATATTCCTAATCCACGTCTTTGCCCTATAGTGTAGAAGGCTATCCCCTTATGTCTTCCAATGGTATTTCCGCTGAGGTCAAGTATCCTGCCCGGCGTGAGGGACTCGGGTGCCGACTCCTTTATAAATTCGGTGTAACGGCCATTACCGACAAAACATATATCCTGACTTTCGGGTCTCAGTGCAGTTGCAAGGCCGAGTTTCAGGGCTATCTCCCGGGTTTCCTTTTTTTCCATCTTGCCGAGAGGAAAGACAGTGTGCTGGAGCTGTTGACGGCTTATTACGTGCAGTGCGTATGACTGGTCCTTTACAGGGTCAATCCCTTTTTTAAGAAGGACTCGTTTACTTCCCGCCGCGTCAGCCGTTTTCCCGTCCAGTGTCTCGGCTATGGCGTAATGTCCGGTTGATATGATATCTGCGCCGAGTTCTTTTGCCTTTTGCATCAGGAAATCAAACTTTATAAACTTGTTGCACAATATACATGGATTTGGAGTAGCGCCGGCAATATAGGACTCGCAGAAATTTTCGATCACGTTTTTGTAGAAGTTGTCTCTGACATCAACTGAATAATGCCTGATATCGAGAGTTTGAGCCACGGACCTTGCAAGGTTGACAGTCTCTACCGAGCAGCATATGTTGGAAGGTTCTAAGTCCCTGCTATCCCATAGTTCAAAGCTGAGGCCGGTGACCTCGTAGCCCTGTTCTTTAAGTAGATATGCGGCAACGGAGGAATCAACTCCTCCACTCATTGCGATAACTGCTTTTTTGTTCATGGGATATATTTTACACAATTTTAAGAGGCATGGGCGGAAGTCTTTTTTTGCAATAAATCAGCATACTTCTTATAATACGAAAATTTTATTTTTCAATTTTCAGGAGGTATTCATTGGCTAAGAAAGTTAGTATCGAACCTGCATTGAGGGTAAAGGACCTGCCGCCTTACCTGTTTGCGACTATAGATAAAATGAAAGAAAAGGCATTGGCAAAGGGAGTTGACCTGATCGATATGAGCATCGGGGATCCTGATATTCCCACTCCCAGGCATATTGTAGAACGGATGAGAAAGGCGGTGCAGAACCCTGCACATCATCAGTATCCTTCATATATGGGTATGCTTTCGTTCAGGCAGGCTGCCGCTGACTGGATGAAGAAAAGGTTTAATGTAAAGCTGGATCCTAAGACCGAGATACTTTCACTGATAGGTTCAAAAGAAGGTATAGGCCATATGCCGCTTGCCTTTATCAATCCAGGAGATTATGTGCTGGCAACTTCTCCGGGCTATCCCGTTTACCCGGTAGCCACTTTATTTGCAGGTGGGCATTGCCACGAGATTCCGCTGCTTCAGAAGAACGATTATCTTCCTGATCTGAAGAAGATTCCGAAGACGGTACTTAAAAAAGCAAAGCTCATGTTTATTAATTACCCTAACAATCCTACCGCTGCCTGTGCCGGTAAGAAGTTTTACAAAGAATTGATTAAATTTGCCGGGGATAACAATATTCTTATTTGTCATGATGCCGCTTATTCAGAGATGTATTTTGATGGTGAAAAGCCCATGAGTTTTTTAGAGCTTCCCGGGGCGAAAGATGTTGGAATAGAGTTTCATTCCCTTTCAAAGACGTACAGTATGACAGGCTGGAGAATAGGCTTTGCAGTAGGCAATAAAGACGCCATAGCCGGTCTTGGCAAGATAAAGACCAATATTGATTCCGGTATTTTTCAGGCTATTCAGGAGGCGGGTATCGAGGCGCTTAATACCGATGACAAGATACTGAAAAAGCTCAGGGATACCTATCAGGAACGCCGTGATGTTCTGTATGACGGGCTTACCAAGCTGGGTCTTGAGGTTACAAAGCCGAAAGCTACTTTTTACCTCTGGGTCAAGTGCCCGAAGGGCTATACCTCAGGTGAACTGACAGCACATCTGCTGAATAAGGCCGGGGTGCTGACGACTCCGGGCAATGGTTTCGGAGAACCCGGCGAGGGCTATATTCGATTTGCCCTGACCGTGCCGGTGAAACGGATGAAAGAGGCTGTGAAGAGGATTAGTGATGTTCTTTAATTGAAAACGTGTCTGCCTATAGCCGGTTATGACCGGCTGCAGGCTATGCCGTGTTGAAAATTTTGGTCAGGCCCTTTCTCAGATAATTTGCGAGCCGGTATATGAGATAGCCCACAATTGCAGTACAGATAAAATATAAGACATGTTCAAGTATTTTTCCAGCATTAAGAGCTGTGAGCAGGTCATGACGCTTAAAAAGGTCATATTGCCTGCCCAATGACATGATTCCCATATGCACCATAAACATTTCCAAGCTGTAGGTTCCACAATAGATAAGCAATCTGTTGACCAATTTAGCCACTATGGCGAGGGGCCAGATTCGTAGCAGCATAAGTTTTGAGATCAAAAAACTTAATAAGATGTATAAGGGCAAAGTTGCGAAAATCATTACATACATTCCTGCTCCATGGTTTGCCATCTGAGCCTTGGTATAAATGTGCGTAACAGCAATGAGTGTTATAAAGGAAAGCAGTAAAAGAGAACTTCCTACAATAAGCCACTTTTTACTGATGCTAACTACATTGTTTACTGTTAAGTATCCTAGGTGCATGCCGATTAGAAATACCGGTATTCTCACTACAAAAATAAGCAAGTAGTTTAAAGGAGTAGAGATGATGAGATACGATGCAAATACAGTAACTATCGAGGAGATGATGACAAATGTGAGCTTGCGTTGAGTGCTCTCATATTGTTTATATATGAAAGGAAATAGCGCATACAGCATGACTATTGAGGGGACGAGCCAGCCAGTGCCTGGTTTATGTAGCCAAAATCCCACTGTTGTGTACCGATAAAACAGGTCCATGATGCTGTCATATCCAAAAATCGGCACCCATATAGTAAGCGCGATCCAGTATGAGGGGATAACCCTTAGCATTCTACGAAGGTAAAAAGAGGAAATTTTATTATCTGGCCGCTGCATACTGAATGAGAGACCAAAGCCCGACAAAAAGATGAAAATATCCGCACCGCCAAATCCGATATCTTTCAGAAACAGAATAGGCGCTAAAAAAGGGTTGTCAAATGGAAGACTTGGTATATGATGAAAAAAAATCCAGAGAAATGCCGCCCCCATAAGTTGTGTCCTGTACTGACTTATAAGATTGGCTTGGAAGTTCATCTGCTTGGTCATGGATTTACTCTGAATTTTTTATAGGCATTAATGAGCCCGTTGGTTGAGGAATCATGTGAGGTTATTTCTTTATCGTCCTTCAGTTTCGGCAGTATCCCGTTTGCAAGCTGCTTGCCCAATTCAACTCCCCACTGATCAAAGCTGTAAATATTCCATATGACACCCTGAACAAAGATCTTATGCTCGTACATGGCTATGAGGCTTCCGAGTGTACGGGGGGTAAGTTCTTTAAATAATATTGAGTTGGTAGGGCGGTTTCCCGTAAAGACCTTAAACGGGGCGAGTTGCTCAATTTCCTCCGGGGTTTTCCCTGCCATGCTCAGTTCCTGCTTTACCTCATCAAGGGTCTTACCTTTCATAAGTGCCTCGGTCTGGGCAAAGAAATTTGAGAGCAGCTTGCTATGATGATCGCCCGTCGGGTTATGGCTGTTAGCCGGGGCGAGAAAATCGCAGGGGATCATCTTTGTGCCCTGATGTATAAGCTGGTAAAAGGCGTGCTGACCATTAGTTCCCGGCTCTCCCCATATAATGGGACCGGACTGATAGGTCAGTTTATTTCCTCCGCGATCAACACTCTTGCCGTTGCTTTCCATATTGCCCTGCTGAAAATAGGCAGGGAAGCGGTGCATGTATTGATTATAGGGAAGCATGGCCTCTGTTTCCGCCCCGAAGAAGTTGTTGTACCAGATACCGATCAGGCCGAGTATTACCGGGATGTTCTTATCAAACGGGGTCTCCCTGAAATGCCTGTCCATGACATGAGCGCCTTCAAGCAGTTCCCTGAAGTTTTCAAAGCCGATTGAGCAGGCGATTGAAAGTCCGACGGCCGACCATAGGGAATACCTGCCGCCGACCCAGTCCCAGAATACAAACATGTTCTCAATGTCTATGCCGAATTCCTTTACCATCTCAGTATTGGTGGAAAGGGCGATGAAATGTTTACTGACATGTGTCTCATTTCCTGCGGCCTCAACAAACCACTTTCTTGCTGTATGAGCATTGGTCATGGTCTCCTGGGTGGTAAAGGTCTTCGAAGCGATCATGAAGAGAGTGGTCTCAGGCGATAATTTTTTCAGGGTCTCAATAATATGTGTTCCATCAATATTGGATACAAAATGTACTTCGAGGTGAGGCGCCTTGTAATGTTTAAGTGCCTCGGTAACCATGACAGGGCCCAGGTCTGAGCCGCCGATACCTATATTCACGATATCTGTTATGGGTTTTCCAGTATATCCTTTCCAGTGACCGGAGATGATCTGATCAGAAAAGCCCCGCATTTTTTCAAGTGAAGCGCGAACTGCCGGCATAACATCCTCTGTCCCGGACATGACCGGTTCTCCGGACATATTGCGCAGGGCGGTGTGCAAAACTGAGCGCTTTTCCGTGGCATTGATCGCCTCACCCCGAAACATGCCTTCTACGGCTGATTTCAGCCCGCACTCTTCGGCCAGT
This sequence comes from Nitrospira sp., assembly GCA_016784355.1. Lineage (GTDB taxonomy): Bacteria > Nitrospirota > Thermodesulfovibrionia > UBA6902 > UBA6902 > JACNKH01. The sequence continues at coordinate 32,362 of JADHUV010000013.1, forward strand.
TCAATGAGCATTGCAAGGGTGGTTTTATCGATTATATTTTTTGAGTAGTCTATAAGTATTTCTTCAAACGAGAGGGAAAAGTCAGAGAACCGGGCAGGATCCTCATTAAACATCTCTATCATATGCCGGTCTTTAATATCTTCGTAATGTTCTGACAATCTGTGCCATGCCATTGTTTCTGTCGGGTTTATGTCTTTAAGCAATGTGGTCTCCTTCCTTAATATGAGTAAGCAGGTATAACACTGGTTCGTCAATTATTGTATAGAGGCTTTTTATTGTCAAGATCATACACCCTGACGGATGGAGCGGTCTGCGCTTGCCTCATAGCTATTTATTGTATTATCTTACTTAAATGCAGCATATGGTTTACATAGGCATCGGGTCTAACCTTGGACAGAGGGAGGATAACTGTATGGCGTCACTAAGGCAGCTTGAACTCGATGGAATAAAAATTCTCCGGCAGTCTTCAATGATTGAGACTGAGCCGTGGGGTGTGAAGGATCAGCCTGGTTTTATTAATCTTGTCGTTGAGGCGCACACAGGGCTTGATCCTGAGGCACTCCTTGCGGTATTGAAAAACATAGAGGGCAGACTGGGTAGAGAGAAAACTGCGCGCTGGGGACCGAGATTAATAGATCTCGATATACTGCTGTATAACAGTCTCTGTATGGACACCCCGGAGCTTACGATCCCTCACAGGGAATTGCCAAACAGGGACTTCGTGCTGAAGCCCCTGTTTGAATTAGTTCCTGAGCTATCTCATCCGGTGACCGGCCGGAGTGTCAGGGATATGTATGAGCATCTGATCAGTTTTTTATGATCAATGATTCCCCATCATAGGCCGCTGCATCATGCCGCCCTGCATCCCATGACGATATACCATCATCCCGACCCGCTCGTCTCCGGACATATTCATCATACCGCCGCCTTTAGGAGCATTACTGTTAAGTGCCTGTACATACGCTGACAGGGCCATCAGGTCCTCAGCTGATATGCCGTCAATGTATGATGCCATGGGTGTCCCGTCAAGACCGGTTGCCAGTGTAAGGTAAATGCTGTTAAGGTCAGAACCCCGCTTTAACGGGGCAGCTGCCAGGTTGCGGGGTATTACCTTAACTCCGCTGTCATCTTTCAGGTCAGCGGCCTTGGGCCCGTCTCCCCGTCCCATACTGCCGTGGCATTCTGTGCATTTTGCACGGGTATAGACCTGCATTCCTTTGTTGATAAGATCTTCATTATTAGCGCGTACGGCCGGTATTGTAACGGGTGTTTCAATCTCTTCTTCTTCGAAACGATCAGAAAAAGATTTAATATAATAGGTCACGTTCCACTTTTCCTCATCGCTTAGCATGGCCCAGGGGAGCATTGCGGTACCTCTTACGCCTAAGCTGATCGTAGTGAATATGTCCTCATCGGTCGGAAGTGAGCCGGAGGGGGTGGAGCGGAATTTATAGGTGCCGCCTGTAAAGTCTGTGGGCTTCACAATCAGGTCCATCGCATGGACGCCCTGACCGTCACCCTTGACTCCGTGGCAGGCGGTGCAGCGCTGATTATAGATCTGCCGTCCGGCCTCAATGGTAACGGCATTTTCTGCCGGCCTTATACCGGAGAGATCTGCCTTTATATCCTCTCCATTCATCCATTTCTCCATGACATGGTGACGTCCCTGCATTCCATGCATTTGAGCAAAGCCGTAGACAGCAATAGCAAATACGAGTACCGCGCTTACCAGTATTACCCTTTTCATAATATCCTCCTTTATTGGCGAATGTTTCATGCTTAGTTAAATAATACAGCGATAGTAAGTACAAAAAATGAAGAAAATGTGAATTGATTGTGAAGGCGGTATTTATACATTTTTAAATATATAAAAAGTCTTAAAATTTAAGCCGTATACCGGCCCCGCCTTTATATTCAGAGTGGTAGGATGCTGTCAGTGACAGGGACTTTGACAGTATCCAGCCTGCCCCGGCAGACCACTCTTCTTTATCTTTTGTGTCATATTGAAATTCTCCAAAGGCGAAAAGTCTGTCAGTAAGGGCAAGGCGGTTATCCACGGAAAAACGAAATTCTCCATCCGAGTCCAGCCAGAATGAGCTTTCAAACAGCAGCGGCAGAAGATATTTAAAGCCGGCTATTGCCCGCGGATCTTCATCCCCGGCCAGCGCTATTGCTGTATATAACTCTGCAAAACGAGATAAATAGCGGCTGTAGGAAAAAATGGCCTCATCTTCCTCGTCGTCCCAGTCAGCTTCCCACTGCAGCATTAAGGTGTTTCTGGTGTCAGCAATGCGGATAGTCCCTTCGGTCATCTGGCTAAGGATGGAGATCTCAGTACTGGCGTACCAGGTCTCTTTCTGAAAATATTTCCTTATATCCGCCAGTTGCGGTGATAATTCAGACCCTTCATAGTGTATTGCCCTAGCCATCCCTGCTTTCATGTGATACAGGACATGGCAATGGAAAAACCAGTCTTTTTCCTCATCGGCATAAAATTCTATGATCGTTTCCCCGAGAGGCGGAACATCAACCGTGTGCTTCAGGGGTGAGTAATCTCCGTGACGGTTTAAGACCCTGAAAAAGTGCCCGTGCAGGTGCATGGGGTGGTGCATCATGGTCTTATTTATAAGGACGAAACGGACATTTTCTCCGCGTTTAATCTTAATCATATCCGCCTCATTCAGGGTTTTTCCGTTGATTGACCATATGTATCTCTCCATATCACCTGTAAGTTCAAGGCGCACCTCACGTAGAGGGCTCTCAGCGGGCAGGGTAGTAGGAAGCATAGATTTGAGATGTTCATAGGGGGGCATAGGACGCTCCTCCTCCGGCATTTCCATCATATTGTGTTTCATCATATTGTCATGTTTCATTATCTTATCATCTGTCATCGGGTCAGCCATGTTTGTATGATCTCCGGCATGCATCTTATACAGATCCGGAAATGGGACATCCGGGGCTGTTATGCGGCTGCCGCGCCCGACAAACAATGATGTATGCCCTGACCCGTCCTGCGCAGTCGCGCGCAGTTCATATGCCCCGCCTGCCGGCACTGTAATAAAAACATCATAGGTCTCTGCTACGGCAATCAGAAAGCGGTTGCGGTCAACAGGCACTACATTGAGCCCGTCAGCAGATGTTATCTGCAAGGCGCCTCCCGCATAATGCAGATAAAAATAAGTAGAGGCTGCAGCATTGATAATCCGCAGATGTACTGTCTGTCCCGGCAGGGCGTCAAGCTCTTCTTCCGGGCCTCCATTTGTCAGAAATGCATCGTAGGCGACATCCGCAATATCCATCGGCGGCATCCGCATCAAGGAGCGCTGCAGTGTCTCTTTTAAGGCGCCTGCCTTAAGTGCCCCGCTTAGACTCTGCATAGTGCCTTTTTTCAGTGAGTAATAATCATTGCCGCTTTTCAGTGTGCGCAGGACTTCCTCAGGGTCCTCGTCTGTCCAGTCTGATAATACGACCACATGCTCCAGATCGGCCGTACTGCTTCCAGTCAGAGGTTCTACCACAAAAGCACCATATACACCCCGCTGCTCCTGAAGTCCTGTATGTGAGTGATACCAATAGGTTCCTGATTGTTTAAGGGGGAACTCATAGGTAAAGGAGCCTCCCGGCTTTATAGGCGGAGTCGTAAGGTAGGGTACCCCGTCCTGCAGGTTTGGCAGCAGTAAACCGTGCCAGTGTATGGATGTCTCAACAGCCATCTCATTGCGGACATGTATCCTGGCTGTTTCGCCTTCAGTGAAGCGCAGGACCGGGCCGGGAATACCGCCATTAATCGTCATGGCGGCAACATCATGTCCTGTCAGATTGATATTCTGAGAACGTATCAGCAGGTTGTACTCTTTTGATGCAGCATAGGCATTACCGACGATAAGCGAAAGAATAAACAGGCAGCATATTATTTTTATTTTCATAGTTTATCTTGGTAAAAAAATATTTAAATCTATTTCTGATAATACTCAGATATGCTTTATAATATCAGGTCAGATTATATGACTGATGGTATACCGCAGTTTACTGTAGGTCGTTTTTTTTCTCTATATACTCAGCCCTGCTGATATCTCCCCTGGCATATCTCTGGTTTAATATTTCAAGGGTATTTTCAGACTTCTTTGTATTCTTGCCTTTCCCGAGCAGTGAACTGATTAAGTATATGACTCCCAATATTACGAGCAGCCAGAATGCCATCATAAAGAACCAGCCGAACCCCATTCCCCATCCATAATCAAAATGCATTTTCCCTCCATTGTATTAATGAAAGTATTGCACTATGTTCCAGAGGTGTCAAGCATAATTGGAAAGCATAAATATTATTTTAGATCACAATAAAAGCGCGGGCTTTTATATGATTTATATAATATTCACAATTATGAAGTATGTTTAAATTACTATAAATAAAGAGGTGCTTATCTGTGATGTTGAATTGTATAGTAAACAGCGCCTGTAATTGGAGAGGAGCAATATGTCTGAAATAAAATTATCAATTGACGGTATGAGTTGTCAGCATTGTGTAAAGAGTGTTCAGCAGGCTCTGGATAATGCTGATGGTGTGCAAAACAGTCAGGTTGCAATAGGGAGTGTTACTATTCAATACGATGAGTTGAAAGTGGATAAAACGGCCTTGGCAGTGCTTATACAGAGTGCAGGCTTTAAGGTTGTTGAGTGAAGCTCTTTTGGTCTGCAATTATCGCCGTAATTATTGCTGCAGTAATCTGGTTTATGCTGAACCGCGGAGAGTCACCCGTGCAGGATGTTCTTCAAATGCCTGCGGAAGAGGTCATTGAAAAGTGCATTATCATGAAGCCGCAACAGGTGCTGCACTATGAATTTAATGCATCTGCACCTCTCAAATTCAATCTGCATTACCACCTCGAGAACAAAACGGTTTTTCATGTTAAGGAAATTACAGAGAAGCGCAATGAAATTTTTCATCCTGTTACGGAGCAGACGGTATATTGTTTGGAATGGAGGAATTTAACAGATCAAGAGGTGAGGCTGCAATACAGGTATCAAATACTTCGTGATAATAAAGAGCAGGGTCGTTGATATATCTCCTTATTAGTATGATCAGACAATGCATTCAGCGTGAGGCAGGTATTAGTTTGCGGGCAGAAGGCTTTAGCGCGGGTGGATAGCTTGTATTGTGAATTTAATCAGCAAGCAGAAAATCCACCAGAGCATGCATCGCTTCTGAGTCCCACTCTCCGTATCCCGGTGAAGCGCCTATCAGTTCGCCTCTTTTGTTGATGAGGAACTTAATTGGATGCCGTAAAACAGCATATTCATTACTCACTTTTTTATCGCTGTCAGGCAGGGCGGTTACTGTATAGTTATGCTTTTTCATGAAAGCCTCTACAGCGGCCTTCTGCTCCCCGGAGGATATCATCAGCACATGAAACGGCTTGTCCTTATGCTTCTGATGCAGCGTTTCCAGAGAAGGGAACTCCTTCCTGCACCAGCCTCACCAGGTTGTCCAGAATCCGAGCATAATTACTTCATCCTGCATTTGACTGAGTTGTACGATTTGACCGTCAAGTGCGTTCAGAATAAAGTCAGGCGCTTTTTCAGCTTTATTGAAATGATAGAACTTCATTGAAGACAGCAGGGTTTTTAATTCTGCGTCTTTATCTTCAGCTGTGACAGTGGCAGGAAAAGTCGTTATACCCGCAATTAGCATGGTCATCGCGATTATGATAAAGGTGCTTTTTTTCATGATGCAGTCTTCATTCTATCGGTCTCCAAAAAGGCAGGCGGTAAATTACTTTAAGGTCTTCAGGTATTTAATAAGATCTTCGAGATCTTTATCATTCATCAGGAAACGAGGCATATTGTGGTCCAGCGGTTTGCCGGCAGGGTTGAGTCCGCCTGTGATGGCGCGTTTGATAAGCTCGTCTGTATAGCGCTTATGAGAATCTGCTACCCCGCCATGATGATGTTCCTTATACATTAGATTTTTGTATCTGATGTCTGCGGGCTTAACATCACCGGTAGGTGCGTCTTCCTCGCCTTTTCCGGTATCTCCATGGCACGCTGCACAGCTGACAATATCATCCGGTTCAATCCATTCAGGGCCGCCCCGGTGCGCTATTTTGCCGCTGAGCATACTGATCCCGGTGTGATATATTTTCTCTCCGTTTAAAATGTCGGTCCTGGCTTGAGCGGGTTCATCCTTTGATATGCTTTCAATGAGATGCCCCTTATTGTGGGTATCTGCGGCCATAGATTCATAATTCGTTTGCATTACGGCATAGCTAGATAAGATAATTGTAATTAATAAGGTTGCCCGCGATATTTTATTCATATTTATAATTTAACATAAGCAATATGAAGATTCTGTGAAGATACTTAATGCATAATATATAGTCTTCATAATATCTTCAAAGTTATAGATTAGTATTATAAATTGATAAATGATTGAATTATTTTAGTAAGAAAGACCGCTAAAGCTGGTTATAGTATATAAAGCAGGTATCAGGCTCTTTATGAATAGGTAAATTTGAATAGCGCGGAGTCATTAGCTAATTATTGATGACTAATTATATAAAAGATATAAATGGGGTATGAAATGAAACAGATTATCAAGGTTATGGTGGTGGTGTTATTATTAACGGGACTGGCATTTGCTAATATCCTTACTGAGGATATAAAGTCCGGTGATATGACGGTGAGAGTGATTAGAGATGCTCATTCTTATCAGGTCGGTGCTAATGAGGTGCTTGTGGAACTGGTTGATAAAGATGGGCATAAAGTTTCAGGTGCAGACGTATATGTATATTACTTCATGCCGTCCATGCCCGCGATGAACTATACGGTCAAGGCCGAGCATAGAGGCGGTGCATATGCATTTAATATCAAACTTACTATGTCAGGAGAGTGGGTTTCCGAAATCCGGTTCAAAAAAGCGGATGGAGAAGAGGGTAAGGCCGTAAGTAAGTTTAAGGCAGGAACACATGCCCATTAGTAAAGGACAGGCATTTTAGTGAAAAAAATTTATCTCCTCATTGCTCTTATTATTACACTTTTCAGTGTCTATCCGGCAGAGTCCGGCAGTGCAGGAGATGAGCATGTCCTCGAGTATCTGATTGCTGAGGCCCTTCAGAACAATCCTGAAATTATGGCATACTCCCGGAAAGTTGAGGCCTTTGCCCAGAGACCGTCCCAGGTCACATCTCTTGATGATCCTATGCTCGGGATCACCATGGCGAACCTTCCTCTTGATACATTAAGATTCGATCAGGAGGCCATGACTCAAAAGCTGATTTCGGTAAAGCAGAAGATCCCCTTTCCTGGCAAACTCGGGCTTAAGGGTGATATTGCAGAACAGGATCTGGCCATAGCCGGCCAGGAATATGATGAAGCAAAAAACCGTATCAAGGCCAATGTGAAATCAGCCTATTATGATCTCACCTTTGTAACAAGAGCTCTTGAAATTACAAAGCGCAACAGGCTGCTGCTGGCGGAATCGCTGCCTGCGGCAGAGACGCAATATGCGGTATCTGAAGCAACGCAGCTTGATGTTGTAAAGGCTCACATTCAGCTCTCAGGAATATTAAGGAAACAGATTCTGCTTGATCAGAAAAAGGAGACAGCTGATGCGCGGATCAATAATCTGCTCGGACGACATGCTCGCGAAGCCATTGCTATTGGAGATTTTGTACCTACCGCTATGACGCATTCTCAGGAGGAGCTGACTCAGGCGGCGGAAAGCAGCAGGCCCGCGCTTAAGGCGCTGAATCTGAAAGCGGTCAAGGCCGGACTTCTACATAGCCTTGCTGAGAAGGAGTACTACCCGGACTTTGATATCGGTGTGAGTTACGGACAGCGGGATGACTCCGGAGCGGTGAACAGGCCGGATTTCTTTTCTGCCGGGGTCTCTATAAATATTCCGCTTTGGCACAGGAATAAAGAGGGGCGTAAGGTTGCGGAGGAAAAGGCCGGGATAGATGCCGCATTACAGCAGTACGAGGCCATGCGGAATGATCTGATATTTCAGATTGCCCGGTTAAGTGCTGAAATCAGGCAGCTTGAGAGAGAGGCCGAACTGTTTAAGACAGGGCTTATCCCTCAGAGCAGTATCTCATATGAGACTATACTTTCTGATTATAAGCTTAGTAAGGCCGGTTTTCTGGCAATTATAAAAAGTCAGATTGAACGCAGTGATTATGAATTAGAACATTACCGGTTGCAGGTTGATCGGGAGAAAAAACTCGCAGAACTTGAGGCAGTTGTAGGACAGAAACTTTATTGAGCCGCTATGCAGTAGAATGATTTACGGGGGTATGTTTAGATGTTTCAAAAGTTAAAGACATTCAGTATGATTTCACTGCTCTTAATATCTTCTGCAGTAATGGAAAATAGTTATTTCGGCGAACCAGGTCTGTTTGTGCCGGCATCGGTCATGGCGGCGGAGAATCACGATGCATCTGTAAAGGCAGATAAAAAGATAAAATATTGGGTTGCTCCCATGGATCCTGCCTATATAAGGGATAAGCCCGGAAAATCGCCTATGGGCATGGATCTCGTTCCTGTATATGAAGATGCCGGAGAACCCTCTGCCGAGGGGGTGATAAAGATCGATCCTGTTACGGTTCAAAATATAGGGGTCAGGACAGCAATAGTTACCAGTGATAATGTACGCAGGGAAATTCACGCTGCCGGCCGTATTACCTATAATGAAAAACTTGTCGAACATATTCACTCAAAAGTATCTGGATGGATAGAGAACTTATATGTTGATACAGGCGGGCAGGAGGTAAGCAAGGGGGAAGTACTGCTGGATTTTTATTCTCCGGTCCTTGTCTCTGCTCAGGAGGAGTACCTGACGGCCCTTAAGTATAGAAACCTGACCGCCGACTCTGCCTTTACGGAAATTTCAAGGGCAGCAGAATCGCTTCTGGATGCAGCACAGAAAAAGTTGTTGTACCTGGATATCTCACCTGCGCAAATAGAAGAACTTCAGAGGAGCGGCGAGGTCCAGAAAAATATAAGTCTTCTTGCCGGTAAGCAGGGGACTGTCATTGAGAAATTTATCCTTGACGGCATGAAAATAAACCCCGGAATGGAGCTGTACACTATGGCCGACCTGTCCCGTGTATGGGTAATCGCTTCAGTTTATGAATATGAGATCCCTTTTATCAGGATCGGGCAGGCAGTAGAGATGACACTTGTATCTGAACCCGGTGTAAGATTTGCCGGCAAAATCACATTTATATATCCCTATATTTCAGGCAAGACGCGCACGATACAGCTGCGGATGGAGTTTGATAACCCGGAGTTTAAGCTGAAGCCTGATATGTATGCCGATGTTGTCATAAGCTCTGAAGCAAGTGAGCGGACCCCTGTTGTTCCATCTGAAGCAGTGCTGCGTACCGGTTCGCGAAATGTAGTTATTACGTCCCTTGGAGATGGCAAGTTCCTGCCAAAGGAAGTGACCCTCGGAGTTGAAGGCGTCGAGATTGTTCAGATACTTGCCGGCCTGAAGGAAGGGGAGGAAGTCGTCACATCCGGACAGTTTCTTATCGACTCTGAGAGTAATTTAAGAGAAGCGGTCAATAAAATGCTGGATGCCAGAGCAGAGAAGGCAGAAGGCATCGATCCGCAGGCAGGGCATATACATGAAGCAGAACATATACACGGGGCGGATGACGGCACGGCAGAGGTAATGGGGCAGCTTCTTAATGAGTATCTTAAGATGCACGAAGCTCTGGTGAGGGAGTCTGCTGCGGATGTAGCTGAGCAGGCCCTGATGCTTTCGTACACGCTGGCGGATTTGAGCTTAATTAATGATGATGTCTATCTGCAGGATATTGCCGGTCAAATCGAAAATTCCCTTCCTGGACTCTCTTCAGGTGATCTTGATGCTGCAAGAAATTCATTTAAAATGTTCAGCCGTGCAATGTTTGAATATTTGAAAAATGTAGACGGGCAGATTCCAGGTGCTGAAGGGGTAAAGGCTTATCACTGCCCCATGGAAAATGAGTATTGGATACAGAAGGAAGGAGATCTAAAAAATCCCTATCTTGGAGAAGATATGTGGATTTGCGGTACTGAGGAAGAGCTTAGATGATTGAAAAAGTCATCGAGTACTCGATCAGGAATCGTTTTCTGGTCATTATAGCTGCCATCGCTATTTTTGCGGTTGGTCTGTACTCTCTGGCAAATACGCCCCTTGATGCAATTCCTGATCTTTCTGATGTTCAGGTAATAGTCTTTACCGAATATCCGGGACAGGCTCCTCAGGTCGTTGAGGATCAGGTAACTTATCCGCTTACAACAGCGATGCTCTCTGTGCCGGGGGCAAGGGTGGTCAGGGGTTACTCTTTTTTCGGCTTCTCCTTTGTCTACATTATTTTTGATGACGGAACAGATTTGTACTGGGCAAGAAGCAGAGTTCTTGAGTATATAAACTATGTATCAAAACGTCTGCCCAGTGGAGTGACACCTTCTCTTGGCCCTGATGCTACCGGTGTCGGCTGGATATATGAGTATGCCCTGGTCGACAGGACAGGCAAACATGATCTTTCGGAACTGCGCTCAATACAGGACTGGTTCCTCAGATATGAGCTTACCTCTGTGGACGGTGTTTCTGAAGTAGCCTCGGTTGGTGGTTTTGTAAAACAGTACCAGATTGATGTTGATCCCAATAAGCTGGCATCTTACGGCATCCCGCTGTCAAAAGTTAAAACTGCCATACAGCGTTCCAATAGAGATGTCGGTGGACGTCTCCTTGAGATGTCCGAGCGGGAGTATATGGTAAGAGGTCTGGGTTACATAAAGTCAGTGCAGGACATAAAGGATATTCCCCTTGGAGTTGATGATTCAGGCACCCCGATTTATGTAAGTGATATTGCTCATGTGCACATCGGGCCGGAACTCAGAAGAGGGATTACTGAGCTGGACGGAGAGGGCGAAGTAGCGGGAGGTATCGTTGTAATGCGCTTTGGTGAGAATGCCCTCGCTACTATCGAGCGTGTAAAAGAGAAGCTTGAAAGTCTTAAGTCCGGACTCCCGGAAGGCGTTGAGATTATACCGGTTTATGACAGGTCGGGTCTTATAAAAAGGGCCGTTAATACTCTTCAGGAAAAACTCATAGAGGAGTCGATAGTTGTCTCCTTGATATGCATAATCTTTCTCCTTCACTTTAGATCCGCTCTGGTAGCTATCGTTACCCTTCCGCTTGGAATTTTGGTTGCATTTATGATTATGAGATATCAGGGGCTCAATGCAAATATTATGTCGCTTGGAGGCATAGCGATCGCAATTGGTGCGATGGTCGATGCAGCGATCGTGATGATTGAAAATGCTCATAAACACCTTGAAAAACAGAGCGGTGATATTGACCACTGGGCAGTAATTACAATAGCTTCAAAACAGGTTGGGCCGGCGCTTTTCTTTTCACTCCTGATAATCACGTTTTCTTTTATGCCGATCTTTACACTGCAGGCCCAGGAAGGCAGGCTTTTTACTCCTTTGGCTTTTACAAAGACCTATTCCATGGCAGCGGCAGCACTGCTTGCCATTACGGTCGTCCCGGTTATGATGGGTTATTTTATACGCACCTCAATCCTGCCCGCCGCCTGGAGCATGAGAAAGCAGAAAGGAGTCTCAGTCTTGATAGGTCTCGGGATATTTCTCGCAGTATGGCATCTGCCTGAATATTTCATGCCTTATACTGTATTTGGAGCATTTGCTATGCCGATAGCTATTATTTCCGGTACTGCAGCATTGTTGTTTTTATGGCCGCAGGCTATCTGCCCGGAAGAAAATAATCCTGTAAACAGATTACTGATAAGACTTTACCGGCCCTTTATAACCTGGGTACTGAGGCATAAATTTATAACTATTGCCCTTGCACTGCTCGTAACCATGACTATTCTGCCAGTAAGGGCACTAATTATTGATAAGCTTCCTGACGGCATGCTTAAAAATGCCGCGGCAAAGCTTGAGATCTTTTTTCCGGTAGAAAAAATAGGCGGTGAATTTATGCCCCCGCTTTATGAAGGAGATCTTTTATACATGCCAACTACCCTGCCGGGCATTTCCATCACAAAGGCACGGGAGTTGCTGCAGCAGACAGATAAGATAATCAAGACATTTCCAGAGGTTGAGCATGTCTTTGGGAAGGTCGGGCGGGCTGATACCGCTACTGATCCCGCACCGCTTTCCATGCTTGAGTCCACTATTACGCTTAAGCCGGGCGAGGAGTGGCGAAAGATAAAGGTAGAGAGATTTTATTCCGGCTGGCCGGAGTTCCTCAGCAATCCTCTTTCTAAGGTTTTTCCGGAAGAACGGGCTATTACTTCAAAAGAGCTTATGGACGAGATGAATAAAGCCATACAGTTTCCCGGACTTACAAACGCCTGGACTATGCCTATTAAGACAAGGATTGATATGTTGGCGACAGGCATTAAAACGCCTGTTGGAATTAAGATCATGGGCGATGACCTTGAGAAACTGTCTTCCATTGGACAAAGTATTGAAGCGCGTCTCAGAGCAGTCCCGGGCACGCTCTCTGTATATTCTGAGCGGGTAAGCGGAGGGTATTATCTTGATTTTGAGATCAACCGGAGGGCCGCTGCGAGATACGGACTTACAACCGGCGATATTCAGGATGTAATTCAATCAGCGATAGGCGGTATGAACATAACAGAGACCGTTGAAGGTCTCGAGCGTTATCCCGTTAATCTGAGGTACGGCAGGGAAATGCGAGATTCACTTCAAAAATTGCAGCGGGTGCTTGTGCCCACTCCTTCCGGCACCCAAATTCCTATTAGCCAGGTTGCTAATATCAGGATTAAACAGGGCCCTCCTGCTATTAAAAGTGAAAACTCCAGGATGACCGCATGGGTTTACATTGATCTTGAGGGCGTTGATGTGGCCTCATACGTTAAGGAGGCCAAAAAAGTTATTGCAAAGGATATTGCCCTGCCGGAAGGCTACAGTCTTGTATGGTCAGGGCAATATGAATATATGGAGCGGGCGAATAAAAGACTCATGATAGTTGTACCGGTTACGCTCATTATTATCTTTCTGCTGCTTTATCTTAATTTCAAGAATATTGCAGAGTCGCTGATAGTTATGCTCTCGCTGCCCTTTGCCATTGTAGGGGGAGTATGGTTTATTTACTTTCTCGATTATGACATGAGCATCGCTGTTGGTGTAGGTTTTATAGCACTTGCCGGGGTAGCGGCAGAGACCGGTGTTATTATGCTTATCTACCTGGATGAGGCTTATCTGCATAAGCTATATGAAAAGGGAAAAGAGATGAGAGCTGCAGATGTGTATGATGCAGTCATGTTCGGTGCTGTCGAGAGAGTCAGGCCGAAGGTAATGACCGTTACCGCTATAATGGCGGGGTTGCTGCCTATATTCTGGGGTCATGGTGCCGGTGCTGACACAATGAGGCGCATAGCGGCACCGATGATCGGCGGGATGGTCTCATCGACTATACTCACATTAATTGTCATACCGGCCATATACGCGGCCTGGAAGGTCTGGAAATTAAAGAAGGAACAAGGAGCTGAGTGATGCATAAGCTGATCGTTACAATTTTAAGGAAGGAAAAACTGGAGTGTGTTGTATCCTCACTTAGAAAGGAAAATATTAACTTTACGTATTATGATGTGAAGGGCTTCTTTAAGGAAGTTCACCTTTTCCATAAAGATATAATGGATAGGGTAAAGGTAGAAATAGTTGTGCCGCTTGATGAAGTTGCAAAGGTGAAAGAGATTATCCTGGGAAATGCGTGCTGCGGTATGGAGGGAGACGCTTATCTTACTGTATATGTTGTTGATGAGTTAGTATCGTTATAGGAAAATAAAGGACCGTCGGGCACATATAAATTTACATTCTGCTGAAGTGCGTTATGTCCCTTTGACAATACCGCCGAAGTTTTCTATCAGTTTCAGCCCCAGTCCCTGACTCTTCTCAGGATGAAACTGCACCGCATAAACATTATCTTTGCAGACTGCGGAGGTAAACTCAAGACCATAGTCAGTAGTTGTGGCTATTATGGATGTATCTTCGGGTACGACATAGTAGGAATGTACAAAGTAAAAATAACTGCTTTCGGGAATTCCATTCAGCAGCGGGATATCCTGCTTGATATTAAGCTGATTCCATCCCATCTGGGGGATCTTCAGCTCATCGCTTTTAAAGCGGACGACCTTACCCTTGAAGATGTTCAGACCATTGCAATGCCCGAATTCCTCAGATTCTGTAAAAAGCACCTGAAGGCCAAGACATATTCCAAGATATGGTTTACCCTGATGGATTGCTTCAGCAATGGCACCTGTCAGCTCAAGCTTGTTAAGCGAGCTCATGCAGTCGCGAAATGCGCCTACTCCGGGCAGAACTACGGCCTCGGCATTTTTTATATCAGACGGGCTGTCAGTAACCCTGACATCAAAGCCAACTTTCTGAAATCCCTTCTCAACGCTCCTGAGGTTTCCCATCCCATAATCAATAATTGCAATCATGGGGTATATTATGGGTGCTGGAGTTAATAAATTCAATACCACAAATCTTTGACATATAGGTTATAAAAATAATATTATTACAGAATAAAATTTAATATTATTGAGGTAAAGACTATGGATCTTATTCCGAAGAACATTTTTTTCACAAAAGGGGTGGGTGTACATAAAGATAAGCTGGCGTCGTTTGAGCTTGCTTTGAGAAAAGCTGGAATCGAGAAATGTAACCTCGTTTATGTTTCCAGCATATTTCCACCGAATTGCCAGATTATTTCAAAGTCCAAGGGCGTTAAAATGATCAATCCCGGGCAGATCACTTTCTGTGTTATGGCCAGAAATGAGACTCAGGAACCTAACAGGCTTATTTCTTCTGCCTGCGGCCTTGCAGTTCCCAAGAGAAAAGATCATTACGGATATATATCTGAACATCATTCCTTCGGCGAGACCGCACGCAAGGCGGGTGATTATGCTGAAGATCTCGCGGCCTCTATGCTTGCAACAACCCTGGGTATCGAATTTGACCCTGAAGATGCATGGGATTCCCGTAAACAGGTTTATAAGGCCAGTGACTACATTTTCAAATCAACCCATATATGTCAGTCAGCTGAAGGTAACAAACACGGGCACTGGACAACTGTGGTTGCTGCTGTTGTCATGCTTCTGTGATTTGAAAGAGCAGGCAATGGATAATTTTGGCGGACTGCCGGCGTCTTATTCGGGATACGAATCGGCTGATATAGTCATACTCCCTGTCCCTTTCGACAAGACCAGTTCATGGATAAAAGGAGCTGATAAAGGTCCTGATGCGATTATAAATGCTTCCTGCAATATGGAGTTGTATGATATCGAGACCGCTTCTGAAGTTTACAGGCGGGGGATTTATACAGGGCCTGCGGTATTGCAGGATGATCCTTTGGAAATGATAAATCAGGTTAGATCCAAAGTGGCCGGTTATCTTGCGGAAGGTAAATTTGTGGTGACGCTTGGGGGAGAGCATACTGTTTCAGTAGGGGCGATACAGGCCCATGTTGAACGCTTTGATAATGTATCGATTCTTCATCTGGATGCCCATTCTGACAGGCGGGACGAGTATGGCGGCACAAAGTACAGCCACGCCTGTGTGATGGCCCGCGCCGGGGAAATGACTGATAATATAGTTTCAGTGGGGATCAGGAGTATGGATTCTACTGAAACTGCCAGTCTGGATCGTGCACGTCTGTTTACTGCAAATGAGATAAGAAAATCAGGGACGTGGATGCAAGATGCAGTCTCTCAGCTCTCTGATAATGTCTATATAACGCTGGACCTTGATGTCTTTGATTCCTCTATTATGCCTTCAACTGGCACACCGGAGCCGGGAGGGCTCGGCTGGTACGAAGTGCTGGATCTTTTGGAGCTTGCTGCAAAGAATAAAAATATTGTTGGTTTTGATATTGTTGAGCTGTGTCCCACACCAAATCCCGCTCCTGACTTTCTGGCTGCAAAACTTACATATAAATTGCTCAGTCTCATATTTGCATCGCCATTAAGAGTTCAATAATGACAGGAGATGTATGCTAAGCATACCTCGGGTCAGTGTTGTAATTCCGGTCTTCAATGGAGAAAGTTTTATAAACAGCGCTATCGCCTCAGTCCTTGCCCAGGATTGCAAAGACCTTGAGATAATCATTATTGATGATGGTTCCACGGACAGGACTGAGCAGGTTGTGCTGGAAAGTTTCGGCAGCCTTATAAATAAGAATATTATATATAGCCGGAATGACAGCAATGAAGAGAGGGCCTTCAGCAGAAACAGAGGGGTAGAGCTTGCACGCGGTGAGTATATATTTTTTCTGGATTATGATGACGAGTGGCAAAGTGATTACATAAGTGAAATGCTGCGCCTGTTTGAAGAAAAAAGGTGTGACATTACCTATTCCATTCAGCGCACATTTATTGATGAGCAGGGCACTGAAATAAAGATCTCCTCCAGAACAATGCCTCAAGATCAGGGGGAACTTATCTTTAGTTCCGGGGCAGGTTATCCTACGGCTACCGCGTTTAGAAAAAGTTCTTTTCCCGGCTACAGCTCGGAATACATACCGAGAGAGGATTGGGAGATCTTTATCCGGGCATATCTGGATAATATGAATATTGTCGTAATGGACAACAATAAAGTTAAGATAAGGGGACATGCCGGCAGGACAAGCAGTGCCGCGGTTTTCTGGAGTTCTACTCTGAGGGTGTTGAGCGCTTACAGAGACAGGGTGCCGGAGCAGTACCTGGGTAGTCTGCTTTTTCATGCTGGTGATGTATGTTTGAGGTTCGGCGATCTTGCGCGGGGATGGCAGCTGGTTTTTGAGGCACTGCGGCATGAGCCGGCTTTTCTTCTGGACATAAAGAAAGTTTCCTCCATACTTAAGCGCGGATTCAGGCTTGATAAATATTTTAGACTTCTTGGGAAGAGAGCGCAGGCAGGTGGGCTTACATGAATAACAGGGAAGTAGACAATAAGGCGCTGTGGGCGATAGTGGCCGTGGGATTTCTTGTCCGCCTTTATGCTTATTACCATGCATACGTAATTAATCCCGATGGTGTCTATTACCTGTATCAGGCCAAGGCTGTCTCCCTTGGGATGTGGGATAAGGCCATGTTGTGCGGCTATCCATTTATTTCTATTTATTCAGTATTGATTGCTCTTTTTTATAAGATGTCCGGCGACTGGATTACAGCTGCAAAAAGTGTATCACTTTTTTTTGGTGTTATAACGATTATTCCGCTTTATTTCCTTATGAAAAGGTTCTTAACCTATGGGGCAGTGGTTGTTACTACGCTGATTTTTGCAGTTAACCCTGTCATGGTTGAGTCGAGCGTGATCCTGATTAAAGGGCCGATATTCTGGTTTTGCAGTGTTCTGGGCTTTCTGGTTTTTACAAAAGCCTTAGATAGTGAGCGCAGCTCTCTGTATGTTTTAAGCAGTGTAATATTCTGTCTTGCAGTACTGGCCAGGGCCGAGGCCGTAATATTATTTGCAGGCTCATTAATATATCTTGTTCTTAGGCCGGGTAGAACTTTCAGGGGAGTACTAGTTTTTTCTTTTCCCCTGCTGGCGGTAATGATTGTTTCGCTGGGGAGCATGCTGATCACTCAGGGCGAGCATTCACTCTGGAGCTCTTATGTACAGCCGAGGATAGCCACGCTGTCTGACAATGTTATTCAAAATCCCTTTGATAACCCAATGACTCAAAAGCTGCACCAGATGCACGAAGAAGGGGTGACGGATATTAAGCCGGGCTTTTTCAAGCATGTTCAGAGGATGTTATGGTGGCTGGGGGTGGGCATGCTGTTTAAAAATATTATCAATGCCTTTTATCTGCCTTTTTATATATTTTTTCTTATAGGGTATATCGGCTATATGAGGTCCGATAAGCGTGACCCTCTGCATGCCTATTACTTTTTGCTGGTAGCCCTTACAACGGTTTTTGTATACTGGTTTGTACTGAACGCGTGGTTTGTGGAGAGGCGGCATATCGCTGTGATTCTCCTGCCGTCTTTTATTTTTATCGGGCTTGGTGTGCAGAGAGTGATAGCTTATCTGCACTCAAAGGGGGTACAGGAGAAGATAGTCATTCCATTGCTGTGTGTCTCTGTGCTGCTTGTTGCGCTACCGGAAAATCTTGAGTCTACAGACCCCCACCTTAGCGGCTACAAGGAAATCGGACACTTAATAGCCGCCAGTAATCCCGATAGACCTGCGCTCGTAGCAGCCTCATCCAGCAGGGTGATCGCTTATGCCACGATTGAGTCTCCAGGCCTGATATGTCCTGTATCGGTCATTGATTATGTCAGCCTCACGAAGATGACATATGTGGAATTGATGGTATTATTGCGCAGCAGTAAAGTTGATTATTTTTTATGGGAACAGGAGCAATGGCAAAGGGCGTCATATGATTTTTCTAATACAGCTAAAGCTCAGGACTTTGCGGAAAAGGGGCGGTGGCAAATAGAAGGTGCCGGGTATATTTTGTATGAAGTACTAAACCCTTAACAAAGAAAAACCTCATGCTTTACCGATAGGTGCTGTTGCTGCTATTTTCACCAGTGAAGGCCGCTATGATTTTATGGGCGCCGCCATTTATTGAATAATGTTCATCAACCGTTTCTCTGGCCTTTCTGCCAAATTCTCGTCTCAGGCTGCTGTCTTTGATAAGGATTCCCAGTTTCTCAATCCATTCCTCCCGACTGTCAGCCCAGAAACCATTTACTCCGTCGGCAACTATTGATTTGTTTGCCCCGACGGGGGAGCAGACCGGGGGAATGCCTGCTGCCATATACTGAAGCAGCTTGAATCCGCATTTGCCCTGTGACCAGGGATCATTAGTTAAGGGCATGAGGCCGATATCAATAGAGTGAATATCTGCTATTTCCTCTTCCTCTTTCCATTTTTTATTTATTACCGGCATTCGGCTGCATTCGATAAAACGGTCAGCTATGATCTTCAGTTGAGTATTACCCGAGACATCATGCAGATCATCAAGAGTATCGCGTATATTTGCCAGATACATTAGTGTTGAACCGCTTCCAATCCATCCAAGTGTGACCAACTTGCCTGGTTCTGTATCTGGTTTTTCTGTATATCTATCCATGTCCAGAGATGTCGGAATAAGAATGGTAGACGGGTTGACCTCAAGGGCCATAGCGCGAAGATATTCGTTGCCAGCAATTACAAGATCAGCATTCTTGACAGTGCATTTGAACGCAGCACTCCTTGTCCTGGAGAATTGTTTTGCACTGTTAGGATCCCTGAACATCACTGCATCATCAAAATCATAAATTAGTCTGCGTACATACTTCCGTAACATATGCAGATCGATATAACGAAACAACTTTCTGTGCAGAAAGACGACATCATATTTTCGTAAGTTTTTAAATAGTAGATATCTCTGCCAAAGCCCCTTGCGAATAATAAAAACGTCCGTCTCATGTCCATCTTTTTCAATGTATGGAATGTATTTCAATACCCTGTATCTTGTGCTGGGTCCATTAGCATCCGGGATCAGAAACGCTATCTTCATTGTCTGCCTGCGACAATCACAATAGACTTTGCAAAATCGATATCAAGGTACCTGTGTATGTGTGAGGTTATATACATGCGGAAGGCTCTTTTGAAAAATTGGTCATTGTATATTCTGTATAGACCGGAAATATCATACCCCAGCGAGAGCAGGATCCCTCCGAGTTCGTCATATCTGTACGGCGTTATATGGTCAAGATCCCAGAAACGGTTCGGGTGTGAGATATTGGGTGTAGAAATAATAATTTTGCCTCCTGGCGTTAAGAGTCCAGCCAGATCTTTAAGCATACTCAGGCCATCTTCTGCAGATACATGTTCAATAACCTCAGACAGTATAATAATGTCGAACTTGCCCTCTACCTCTTCAAGCGTGTAATAATCATGCTGCACAGACCGGTCTATATCCATAGTCTTATAGGTGCAGGACGGGGCGGCGGCTTTCAGTTCTTCTCCCAGGCCTTTTCGGTTAGCTCCGACATCAAGTATTCTGGATTCCGTCTTTAATTCATCGCGTATGATATCGATTATCTTTTTCCTGATCTTCAGATCAAATACGTCAGGATATTCACTGCATATTTTTTCACGCCACGAGAACAAGTTATTCCAGCTGAATTCATGCGTCATGTTTTTATTCATATATCATGTCTCACTATATAATTAATGGATTATTAATTTTAATAAAGTATACAGAAAGGTATTGCAAAGCTCAATTAGCTGAGGCTTTATTCTTTGGGGCATATGCTTTATAGTAAATCCTGCACCCTGAGATCGTGTTTATACTGTCTTTTGAAAAATCGTGAAACAGCCTCAAAGGCCGCAGAAATTAAACTCGTATAACAGCCTATGAAAGTCGCCTTAAACATAATCAGCTTTTATCCTTCAAAAGGCGGTGCGGAGGAATATGCAAAAAACTTTGCACTGCAGCTTGCTGCAAACGGCCATGAAGTGCATATCTTTGCCCATGCTATTGATATAGATCAGGACATGAGGGATGCAGGGCTGCATTTTCACAAGGTGTCCATGATTACCTTTCCAAAGATGCTGACGGAAGTAACCTTTGCCCTGAATAGCGGCAAAGCCATAAGGAGCGGCGGGTTTGATATTGCCCTAGGAATAGGCGGCACATGGGCAGTAGATATGACCTGTCCTCACGGCGGCACTAATCATGGATGGTTTAAGCAGAATCTGCGTTCGATGATAAGTGAAAATACAGGGTCGCCCTTTGCGGTTTTTACTAGGATTGCGGTGATGCTCAGGTATCTTCAACCGGCAAACCATATAAAATTTCTGCTCGATAAAAAGAGGTTTCGTAACCCAGAGCTAAAACGTGTTATTGCAGTATCGAAGATGGTTAAACAGGATGTAATAAAGTATCACAGTCTGAGCGAAGACAGGATCAGGGTCGTCTATAATGGGGTAGATCTTAAAAAATTCAACCCTGAAAATGCAGCGGTGTATCGAGCAGAAGTAAGAAAGTCCCATGGCATAGATGAAGACGAGGTTGTTCTTTTGTTTATGGCTAATAATTTCAGGTTGAAGGGACTTCATTGTCTCATAAGGGCTGTGGCAGTCTTAAAGGCCAGGACTAATGTAAGGTTAAGGGTTCTTATTGCAGGGCGTGGGAAAGTGGCCAGGTTTGAGAAATTAGCCAGACAGCTTGGCTGTGCAGAGGAGATAATATTTGCGGGACAGGTGGATAATGCCCAGAGGTACTACGCGGCATCTGATATATTTGTGCATCCTACTTTCTATGACCCGTGTTCCCTTGTCTGTCTGGAGGCTCTGGCTTCGGGTATGCCGGTGATTACCTCAAAAAATAATGGAGCCGGTGAGATAATTACAGAGGGTGTTGAGGGCTATGTATTGGAGGATCCTGAAGACGCAGATTTTTTTGCCGGGAAGATAGAGGCATTTTTTGATGAAGAGGTTCGCTCTCTTGCAGGAGTGAATGCCCGCAAACTCGCTAAGCAGTTTCCGTGGGAGAGAAATTTGAAGGAAATGTTTTCGGAGATGGTAAGTAACCGCCATTGACGGTATTAAAAATTATTTTTCTGCGGCTTTGTTCTTGCGTTCCCAGATGATCGAGTACTTCAAAAAGGTGTAGTAAAAATTACCTGTTGCAAGTATAAGACCCTGTACGCCATCGAGGAACCCCAGCTTTAAAAAGTAGTGCTTTAAAAAACCTGCTATCGGATTGAAAATCAGCTTTAAAAGGCCGCCTTTTCTGCCGGTCTTTATATAGGACTCGGCCCCGATGACGGCATAGGCAACTGTTTTGCTGTAATAGTCCTCAAGATTTTTGTATGAGTAATGCAGTATATCTCCCCGCATTCTGCCTGTCTTGCCTGATACCTTCAGCATATCATGAGGATCATGTCCCTCCCATATTGCGGTATCCTTTCGGCTCAGACGTGTGTTCCAGTCGGGGTAGCAGGAATAACGGATCCATTTCCCGAAACAGTATGTCCGTCTGTTGATAGAATAGCCTGTATGTTCTTCACTTTTCAGGGCTTCGGCGAGGTTGTTTTTCAGCTCATCAGAGACCTCTTCATCGCAGTCCAGAGATAGTATCCAGGGCTGGGTGCATTTTTTAAGTGCGGAATTTTTCTGGGCTACATGTCCCATCCATTTTTCACGATATACAACTGCACCAAAGCTCTCGGCAATAGCCACAGTGTCATCCGTCGAGTGAGAGTCTACAACCACTATCTCAGACGCAATTTCCCATACGCTTTCAAGGCAGCGGCCGATATTGGCAGATTCATTAAAAGATATAATGCAGACTGATAGTGGAAGCGGCGCCATTAATATTGCCTCTTATCCAGCCGGTTCACTGTCGGTCTGACTGAATGTTTTGTACAATTGCTTATATACAGTGCAGCGGTCTTTGAGCTCATTATGGGTGCCTGCATCAATGATCCTGCCTTCATCCATTACAAATATACGGTCAGAGTGCAGAATGGTGGAGAGCCTGTGTGCTATGACAATGGTTGTTCTACCCTCGGTCAGTTGCTGAATAGCCAGCTGTACAATAGATTCTGATACAGAATCCAGTGCCGAGGTCGCCTCATCAAATATAAGTATTGAGGGATTTTTTAAGATCGCCCTTGCAATGGCTATCCGCTGGCGCTGACCTCCTGAGAGTTTCAGACCTCTTTCTCCTATCTCGGTATTGTAACCGTCAGGCAGTTCGCGTATGAACTCATCCGCGTGGGCTAGTTTTGAGGCCTCGATGATATCCTCTTCAGAGGCTTGTCTTCTGCCGAAGGCGATATTCTCACGGATTGTGTCATCAAAGAGGATTACGTCCTGACTGACCATGCCGATCAGCTGTCTTAGTCCCGGTAGTGTTAACTCATTGATATTAATCCCGTCGATGGTAAGACTTCCCCCGGTGATCCGGTTAAAGCGCGGGATTAAGTCTACAAGCGTTGATTTCCCTGCCCCGCTCTGTCCCACTATTGCTATGACCTCGCCCCGCTGTATCTCTATGTTTATGTCTTTCAGTACGGGATTGGTGCTTCCGGGGTACGCAAAGGAGACATTGCGGAAGTTAATGCTCTTTGTAAATCCGGCTATGGTACGTTCTCCCTGCTCCTCATGTTTACTATCCAGAAGAGAATCAATGCGCTCTATCGAGGCCCTGGATTCCTGAAGCAGGTTATGGGCGCTTCCAAGTTTTTTAATGGGTGCAAATATCATATAAAGAGCTACGATAATGGAAGCCAGATCGCCCGGAGTAACGATGCCCTTCTCTACAAGTGAGGCACCATACCACACGGCACCGGCCACCCCTATACCCGTTACCATATCAATGGCCAGTTTTGTAAATTCCCTGAGCCTGATTACTCTCAGCATCTCTATATAGAATTGTCTGTTTTGCGCCGCAAACCGGTGAATCATTGCATCTTCCTGAGTAAATATTTTGATCATGCGTATGCTCTGAACTGCCTCGCCGATCTTTTGAGTCACGACCGCGATTTTTTGCTGGGCCGCTGAGCGTTTTTTCTTTACACGCTTGCCGAACGCCTGAGTCGAAAGAGCGATAAGAGGCACAAGTAAAAGCATGGTAAGTGTCATCTCCCATTGCCGGTACAAGGCGACTCCCAGAAGGAAAATGACAGTAGGGATTTCCATGATAAATATCTTAAGTACTTCCGAGAGCAGGTAGTCCAGCATTTGTACGTCGGATATGGATTTTGAAATTACAACACCCGAAGACTCTTTTTGAAAATATCCCGCCGGCAGGTACAGCATATGAGAATACAGACGATCTCTGGTATCCCGCATAAGTTTTAAGCCTGCAGAGTTCATGCAGTATTTATAGCCGAAGCTGAAAATTCCTTTTGCCGAAAAAAGTATTACAATCCCGGCAGGAACATAAACCATGTACTCATATCTCTGATTTACCAGGACCTCATCAAGTGCAGGTTTTACAACCCAGGCAATAGCAGCGGTTATGCCTGATACAAACAGGCTAAGGATGATGCCGGCAAAGACCCGTGGCCAATAGGGTCTGGTCAGCTGCATTATTTTTTTTATAAGATTCATTGCGAGTTAACCGAGAAAAACATTTATTCTGAAGCGGTTTCGTTGTTTTTAGTCATAAATTTGCTGTATTATAACAGATTAAGTTATTAGCTGTGTGATAACGCAGGGGCTGCTGCACGGCAGTCCGGATCCCCAATTTTTGGAGGAATGATGAAGAAAAAAATATCGAACCCGGAGTTTACGGGCAAAAGTGTACTTGTAACAGGGTGCGCCGGTTTTATCGGATGGAGGGTCTCGCAGATGCTGCTTGAACAGGGCAAGGCGGTAGTTGGCTTGGATAATATGAACGACTATTATGATCCGGCACTTAAGAGATGGAGACTGAAGACCCTTAAGGCCTATCCAAAGTTTGTTTTTAAAAAGGTCGATATCGGTGACTATAAAAAACTGAAGGCGGTATTTGATAAAAACAAGGTTGACGGGATAATAAACCTTGCAGCGCGTGCCGGAGTCAGGGCCTCGGTTGAAGACCCCTGGGTTTATCTCGATACCAATACCAAGGGAACTCTTAATCTCCTTGAGTGCGCCAGAAGTCATAAGGTTAAAAAGTTCGTGCTGGCCTCAACCTCCAGTTTATATGCTGCGCTGGAGATGCCATTTAAAGAAGACTCTGTTACAGACGGCCCTCTGGCTCCCTACTCTGCATCGAAAAAAGGTGCTGAGGCCATGTCTCATGCATATCATTATCTGCACGGTATAGATGTGACCGTGCTTAGATATTTCACGGTATACGGCCCGGCAGGCCGTCCGGATATGAGTATCTTTAAATTTCTTAACAAAATTGATGCGGGCAAACCTATACCGCTTTATGGCGATGGTTCGCAGACGCGGGACTTTACCTATATTGATGATATCGCAGACGGCACGATCAGGGCCCTTCGGCCTCTTGGGTATGAGATTATAAATCTCGGTTGTGATCGTCCTCTTAAGCTCAATGTTGTAATTGATCTACTTGGAAAGCATCTGGGCAAAAAGGTTAAGGTAAAAAAGCTGAAGATGCATAAGGCCGATGCAACCGATACCTGGGCCTATATTGAGAAGGCAAAAAAACTTCTTGATTGGGAGCCTTCGGTGACGCTGGAAGACGGAATAGAAAAAACCGTGCAATGGTTTGTAGCGAATAAGAGGATGCTTGATCGTCTGCAGTGGAAGGACTGATAATCCGCTGTCTATTTAATCTGCATTACGGCGCTTTCAAGTTTTATAAGTGTGCCGGATGCTTCGGCAATGAGGGTGCCGTCTTTGGTGATTATCCAGGCCTTTGACTTTAATATTTTACGTGTCCGGCCTGTGATTTCTGCTTCTATAATGACAGGCTGATTTATATGTAAGGGCTTTTTTAGTCTTAGGTCCATCTGAGCCGTCACTGCCGGCATGCCTTCAGCTATGGCTATTTTTACCATGGCCTCGTCCAGTACCGTCGAGAGTATGCCGCCATGAACAATATCCATATATCCCTGATATTTTTTGGAAGGATTAAACTCGGCCCTGACTTTATTGTCTATGTGTGCAAACTGAAGTTTCAGCCCTATCGGGTTCTCCGGACCGCACACAAAACAATGTCCATCATCAGCGTATCTCAAGATATTCGCCTGTTATTGCTGTTTGATGTAAGAGAAGATTGCATGCAGTAAAATTATATCAGTTTCGCAGGAGATAATCAGGGCCATTGGATCGCTGTACATCGTATTTGGCCATCAATTATAAGAGGCTAGACAGAATTTATGTTTAACTGATTGAAAGTAAACCATAAAGTTAAGATTGACAGGGGCATGATTTAGTGATAATCTTTGATGCAGTATTCGAACAGGTTTACAATGAGGGCTCTTACGTAACCAGGAAATTCACAAATATTGCACAGTGTAAATATTCTTTACATATCATAACATATTGATATTTAAAGTTAATTGCCGTATTTTGGAAAATATAGGCATTGAATTGTCGATATTGTTTACACTTCAGATTTGCCGTGCGAGAAAAAATCCTATTAAATCAATGTATTATGTGTTGGCCGATTTTTTGCATAAGATACATCGAGGTGTAAATGCGCCGTTATCCGGATTGTAACAGGTGCATTGGTACGGCTCAAATCTATTATATTCAGTCAGATTAAATACATGCAGGTTATCAGCCGGTCACAAACGGGGGTGTCTTAGTATAATGACGCTGGAGCAGCTATTAACATTAAGGGAGTGGGCAGAATTTTTTCAGAGTCTAAGTGACGCGATCAAGTTTGAATTGCGCGTTTATTCTGAAGATTTAAAGCCGGTGTTCAATACCGGGGAAAGCCAGTATTGCGTGATGCTCCGCCAGTCAGGGGTTAGTTCGCTTGATTGCTCCGGTTCGTGCTGCATTGAAAATTATCTCCCGATGACTCCGAATGAACCGGTTACGTTTAAATGTCGTGCAGGACTGATGAATTTTATCGTTATGGTTAGTCGTTATGGGGAAAAGATGTATATTGCCGGCAAAGGAGAATTTGCCACTTATGATGATCTTTCTGAGCTTCAGAGGCGATTAAAAGCACATGACCTGCCGAATATTCCCCTCTCAAATTCGCTATATTTTCCAGGAGAAGACTATCTTAAGACGGTTGCAGCGCACGTGCATCTTACGGTAAACAGAATGATTGGCAGTTATTATGAAAAATACAGGTCTGAAGACCGGTTGCAAAGACTGCTGGCCCTGTTTGACAGCAAGGTTTTCAATGCGCTCTCAAAGCACCCGGAACTGATGTACCGTTATATTCTGGACACTATAGAATATGTGTTTGGCGGTATGGCCGCCAGTCTTATGATGCGCACGGCCGGATCTCCGTCTTTTACGACGGTCAGCAGTACAGCCCGGTACAGAGATATTGTGCAGAGTCATAGTCTCACCATGGATGACCTGCCGGTGCTGGAGATGCTCAGCACGGGAGAGGCGGTCTTTGTACAGGATCCGGACAGTCTCGTATCGACAGAATTATCGGAGGATATTAAATCAACATATTATTTCCCGATTTTTTCCCGTTCCAGTTTAGGAGGTGTCCTGGTAGTAGTGAATAAGATTTTTTCCAATGATGAGATGAAGATTATGAACGCCTTCAGGAGTTTTGTGCAGGTGAATATGGAAAATCTCATACTGAGAAAGGGTGCTGTCGCCTCTGACGGTACTAGTAAAAAGTTTTCTTCGATCATAGAGTTTGCAAACTCTATTGCATCTATTTTAGATAAGGAGGAGCTTTTTAATACGGTATTGGATAAGTCCATTGAGATGCTGGAGGCCGAACAGGGATCTCTTATGCTTTTAGACGAGGAGACTGCCGAGTTTGTTATTGAGGCCCGTAAGTGCACCAGCGTGATAGCGCCTCCTGTCATGCGTATCTCAAGCACAGAAGGCATTGCCGGGCAGGTTCTCAACAGCAATACAGCCCTTTTGGTGGAAGATATAGAAAATGATCCGCGGTTTCAGCAGGAAAACCGGCCGCGCTTTCGGACAAAGTCCTTTGTCAGTGTGCCCATAACGGTTGGTGACCGGGTAGCGGGGGTGCTTAATATATCTGATAAAGCAGGCGGTGGGGTCTTTGGACGGGAGGATGTTGACCTTATTGAGGCCTTTGTAAGTAATGTGGGTATTGCGATTGAGCGCAGCCTTCTGCACAAGCAGGCAGAGACTCTTATGCAGCTTTCTATCACTGATCCGCTTACCAATATATATAACAGGCGTTATCTGAACCGGAGACTCGCGGAAGAGATTACGCGACATGAACGTCATAAGACCCCGTTTAGTTTTATGATGCTTGATCTTGATAAGTTTAAGGAGTACAACGATACCCATGGTCATATTGAGGGTGATAACCTGATCAAGGACCTGGCCATGATGCTCAGTGACTCCCTGAGGAATATGGATATTGCCGCACGGTTTGGCGGTGATGAATTTGTGGTTGTATTCCCGCAGACACCAAAAATAGATGCCATCATGATTACAAACCGCCTCAAAGAAAAAATAGACTCCATGCTGAGAAAATATGATGACGGTGTTATTCTCAGCGTCAGCATCGGCCTAGCTACCTATCCAGATGATGCCTCATCGATTATGGATCTTATAGAGAAGACAGACCAGGCAATGTATCTTGCTAAAAAAGGCGGCGGCAACAGGATAATTTATCTGTAAATTCGCTGCACTCTTTGGCCCACTGAGGTCAGCACCTCATAGGCTATAGTCCCGGTTTGTTCCGCAAGGTTTTCAGCCGTTATTTCTTCCATACCCTGACGTCCCATCAGCATAACTTCGGATTCATAACTTATCTCAGGCAGATCCGTAACATCCAGCATTGTCGTATCCATACATACTCTGCCGGCTATAGGTACACGCTGCCCTTTGATAAGTGCCTGTCCTGTGTTTGAGAGCAAGCGACTGTAGCCATCGGCGTAACCCAGGGCAATGGTCGCGATAGTGCTCGGACGTTTTGTAACAAAGGTTCTGCCATAGCTGATAGGGGTTCCGGCAGGCACTTTCTTTATAAATAAGATCCTGGCCTTTAGGCTCATGACAGGTTTGAGTTCATCAGTGCTGCAGCACCCGTTACCGTATAGCATGATTCCTGGTCGTACCATATTGAAATGCGCATCTGGAAGACTGAGTACGGCGGCGCTGTTAGACATGTGAAGATGCTGAAATGTGATGCCCTTGTGAGCAAGTTTTTGAATTAGTGTCCTGAAAAGGTCAATCTGAGTCAGGGCAAAGGCTTTATCCTGAAGATCCGCCTCTGAAAAATGACTCATGAGTCCTTCGAGGCGCAGATTTTTCATAGCGGAGATTTCGGCAATATCTTCTTCCGCTTTTCTGATATCCAGTCCTATTCTTCCCATTCCGGTATCAACTTTAATATGGACCGGTACGATCCTGCCGGCCTTGCGCGCTTCCCCAGACAGGGCCTTTGCTGCCTGCAGGTCAAAGATCGCAGGGGTCAGGTTATGCTTCAGGCATTGTCCCGCATTGTCTCTGTCAAAAAATACGAGCACTGGCGCGGTTATCCCTGCTTCCCTGAGGGCAATACCCTCATGCGTAAGCGCGACACCTAACATATCGATACCGCCTGAAACAAGGGCCTTTGATATAGGCTCAGCACCATGCCCGTAAGCATCTGCCTTCACGACCGCGATTACTTTTTTATGAAGGGTTTTATTTTTTACGACGGAAAGATTGTGTTTAAGCGCATTAAGATCAACCTCAGCGGTTGCACCCGGCAGGCTCACTTACTGCTTGTTTCCCTCTGTGCCATTGGATTTACCGTCCGGAGTGACATCGATCTCAGGCTTTTCAGAAGTTGATTTTTTGAAGTTTTTAATGGCTTCCCCCACTCCTCTTCCTATCTCAGGCAGTCTGGATGCCCCGAACAGCACCACAACTATAACTAGTATAATGATTAATTCCGTTGTTCCAAACATTGCGTCCTCCCTGATACCGTATTCTTAAATTTAATCAGGTCTTTTTTGCTTAAATTTCCGGTAGCATCTTCCACTGTATTAAGATTAATGAAAGAGCGACCTTCGGGGTCTTTAAGCTTAACCTCACCTGATGGAATGTATTGTACTCTTTTTTTGTGATTAAGTAAAAAATTTATCAGGCTCTTTTCCCCTTCTAATAGGGAACGCTCCATAGAGGATATAAATTTTCTGGAGTAAAAGGCAAACAGAGGTTCAGCCCTGTTTTTAAGCATCGGGATTACAGCGTGAGTATTTTTTCGTGCCAGTGCCATATGTTCAATAAGTTCCCGGCTTAAAAACGGCATATCACAGGCTGAGATAAAGACCCACTCGTGTCTGGTATTTATAAGGGCTGTCAGGATGCCGGTCATCGGTCCCCGTATATCATATATATCGCCCAGCATTCGGGTCTGCAGAAAGGAGAAGTGATCAGGGCGGTTGGTTACAATATGCACTTCATTGAAGAGGGATGAGGCAAGGGTAATGGATTTCTCGATTATTGTTTGTCCATCAACCTCGATAAACGCCTTAGGAACCGGCATCCTCCGGTTTTCTCCCCCGGCAAGAATGGCCGCGCCTGCATTCTTTATTGGAAAATTTGTCATAATGCCGGCTCTTTTTATGGTGAGATTATCCGGCAGATATCCGCCGCGGTGAGGGTCGAGGAAGACTCCTCTTTATTTGCCATGTTCTTTATGGTGACCGCATTATTGCCTATCTCATCTTCCCCGATCACTATTACGTGCTTTGCTCCGATGCGGTTTGCTTTGCGCATCTGGCTTTTAAGGGAGGTGCTCTGATATGCGGTCTCTGCCCAGAGGCCAGCGGCCCTGAGCTCATTTGTCAGCGTGAAACTTTTTTCAATGGCTGCATCCCCTATTGGGCATATATATAGATCCGGTCCCTCCGGTTCAGCCATTGCATCCTTAATAAGGGGGATAATGCGTTCCATTCCCATCGCAAAGCCAATGCCGGGTGTAGGCGGGCCGCCGAAATCTTTTACCATGCTGTCATAACGTCCCCCGGCCGCAACCGCGCTCTGGCTGCCGAGATTTTCGCTGGTTACTTCAAAAGCAGTCTTAGTGTAATAATCCAGTCCCCTGACCAGATTAGGATTTATGGTATGAGGTACATTTAAGATTTTTAGATTATTTTTCAGGGCATTAAAATGAGTTGAGCAGTCATCACACAGGTGCTCAATAACCGGCGGTGCCCCCTCGCGTGACTCGATGCATCTGTTTACCTTGCAGTCCAGTATCCTAAGCGGGTTTAGGTCAAAACGTCTCTGGCAGTCAGTACAAAAGGCATCCAGCTTATCTCTGAGAAAGTCTGTCAGCGCCTCTCTGTGACCGGGCCTGCAATCTTTACAGCCGATTGAGGTTACCTCGAAGTTCAGGCCCTTCAGTCCGATCCTGTCTAAAAGTACAGACAGCATTGAGAGCATTTCTGCATCAAGCTTCGGGTCTTCAATGCCCATGGCCTCAACGCCGATCTGGTAAAACTGCCTGTAACGAAACGCCTGGGGTCGTTCATATCGGAACATAGGACCCATGTAAAAGTATTTCTGCGGTGCCGGATCATTATGAAGATGGTGTTGAACATAGGCCCGCACAAAAGCGGCGGTCCCCTCCGGTCTCATAGTAACACTTCGGCCGCCTTTGTCTTCAAAGGTGTACATTTCTTTTTCTACTATATCCGAAGTCTCACCAATGCTTCGTATGAAGACGTCTGTTGATTCAATGATAGGGAGTCGGATCTCACGACATCCGAAGTTACGAAATACCTCATGGGCCATCTTTTCTACATGCTGCCATATCGCTATTTCAGGGGGCATTATATCCTGAAGCCCCTTGAGTGTTTTATGTTTCATCAGGTTTTTCCGCTCCGCGATCCCTGTCAAATTCAAGCATACCGAGGTGACTTTCTATAAGTCTGCGCAACTCCTCTTTGAAATGGCGGCGTACACCTTTAAGGTCGGTTATGTCTTCATGAATCTTCACGACCTTTGTATGGGCATCCCGGATCATGATCTCGGCTTCCATTTCAGCTTCTTTTTTCAGGAGGTCGGCATCCTTTTTGGCGGTCAGCTTATAGTCTTCAACCATCTGCTGTGTGCTGATAAGGGTGTCCTTTAAGGTGGTCTCTATATTTTTGTATTCCTTTAATTGTTTTTCAAACCTGCGTGATTCCTCACGAAGGTTAGCATTGTCCCTCAGCAGCTCTTCCATCTCCTCACGTATCAGTTCAAGGAAAGAGTCTACCTCTTCCATATCAAACCCTTTGAATCTGCGGGAAAATTGTTTCTGCTGAATATCTAATGGAGTAATTCTCATATGCGCCTCCTGAATATAGTGTAAATGATATTTTGTCCTGAGACTGACCGTCTATCCACCGCCGAGTGCAAAGCCTGTCTTTCTGAGAATATTGACCAGGGTAACCTGCAGGAAAAGTATTGCCAGGATAACTATGATAGGCGATATATCAATTGCGCCGAGTCTGCCGCCAATGAAGCTTCGTATTGGCCGGTATACCGGTTCAGTGATGGAATATAAAAATTTGACTATAGGGTTATAGGGATCGGGACTGACCCAGCTGAGCAGGGCGGATATAATAACGACCCATTTATATAAACCCAGTACGGTATCTAAAATTGTTGCAAGCCCGATAAAAATATCTCCAAATATAAACATTACTTTCTCCCCAGTTCCTTTGATCTGTCAAAAGCGGCCTTAAGAGATCCTGCCACAAGATCATCAAGTCCGTTGTTATTAAATGAATCCAGCCCCGCTGCCGTAGTGCCCCCGGGAGAGGTAACCATTTCCCGGAGTTTTACAGGAGTCATTCCCGTTTCTAAAAGTGCGGCCGTACCAATCATCGTCTGTATTGCCAGCACCGAGGCATCGCTCTGGCTAAGCCCCAGGGCGGTACCGGCGCTGATCGTGGCTTCTAGATAGCGGGCCATGAAGCCGGGGCCGCTGCCTGAAACTGCGGTGACAGCATCCATGTGCTTTTCCGGCAGGGTGATGACCTCGCCGATGGACATCAGGATTTCCCTGACTATGGATATGTCCTTGTCAGCAAAGCATTCACACAGTGACATCACAGACATGCCTTTGCCGACAAGTGCAGGCGTGTTCGGCATGACCCTTATCAGCCTGTCAGTGCCAAGTTTTTCTTTGATAGATTCAAGTTTTATGCCTGCAGCCACAGAGACAATGGTGTGTTCTGCTGTTATGCTGCCTCTGATTTCATTTAGAACGAGTTCCATTATCTGGGGTTTGACCGCAAGAATGATAATACCGCATTCATTACAGACAGCTGCATTTGAGGAGGTTGTTTCAATACTGAAACTGTCCTTCAGGTATTTTCCTCTTTTCTCTGATGGATCGGACACAATTATGTCCTTCATCCCATGAGAGGTCATTCCTTTGATCATGGCTTCCGCCATATTTCCGCCACCGATAAATCCTATTTTCATGGTCACTATTATACATTTCTTATTTGTATTATGTGTATGGGGCAGTATGTAGGGGTGAGTAGTAGTGCGATTATTTACAATAATCGAACTTTGTTCGACTTATCCCCCTTGTAGACTTCAGGATTTTCATTCAGGAAAAAGGAAAGAGAAATGATTACTGTCTGAGGCCAGGACGGCCGAGTTTAATCATTTCCCTTTTTCCTGAATGAAAATCCGTCTCGGAAGTCTACCGCGGGGTGCCCTTCTTT
>JADHUV010000054.1 GCA_016784355.1 Nitrospira sp.
AAGGTTGAGCAGGGACAGACTACTGTGGAAGAGGTTATTTCGCGGGTTCATTATAAGGTATTGAGGTGATAATCTTTACAAAAAAGGGGCTTAGGCACAAAGGTCCTTAGGCACAGAGTAAGACTTACTGCCTTCGGCAGGCATACCTTTTATACGATTGTGCTTATTATTTATGTTAGCGTAGGACGGTTAATTTACTTTAAATATTCGACAATCTGCTCCTGAAATTCACGGAAGTACATGAGATCATTTTTCACAATAGATACAGCGATGGCAGCATCAATATTATCGTATTGATGCACTACTACATTTCGAAATTTGGCGGCCTTTATCATTTTCTCAGATAATGATTCAGTGATGAACTTATTTTCCATCAGGACTTTAAATGTATCCGAATAACTCTCAGGCACGCGCAGTTTATCATCTGAAACAATATGATTGGCTATATCAATGCACGTCTCAATAAGCATCTGCAAAGTGCGTTCAACAATGCGCTGTGTCTTCCAATCCTGTTTATACTGTTCAACAGTTATAGTGGTGAACTCAGACAATTGCTTAAGATATGTATCGATATCAGCCAACTTGCGGCCTGTAATATTTTTATCAACCAATCTGAAACCTCCGGGCGATTATTGCTGATTCCTTGATCTTAAAATCGAAAAATTTTCTCAACGTTAATGATTCATATTTATGCCTGAGAAAAGGTTCCTTATCAACCAGGATTTTTCTATTCTGCAGAACCCTGCCTGCCAGACTGGTTTTCGCATTATTCAAAACCACAAGATCCACCTCATCCGTTTTCAGTGTCTCTGTAACTTCACTATACATGGATAAATAATCTAATTTATCAGGCTCGGCCAGATATACGGCAATATCAATATCACTCAAAGGAGATTGTTTCTTACGTGCCATGCCGCCGAATATATACGCAAATACAATGTTTTTGTCTTTGCTGAATAGGTCTATAAGGGCCGTGAAATTATCCTCAATATTCTCCGGTAATTTGGCATATTTAATCATGTATTACATTAGCATATAGAAGGGGCAAAGGGGCAAAGGGCCTGAGGCACATAGGCACAAAGTAAAAATACTGCGACTCACGGTTATCATCTTCCGACCACACTAAGACACCTTACGACTCCGCTGTCATCTTCCGGCTTAGAGGCTGTGTCGCAATACAGAAAATGGCAAGTTGGTACATGCCTGTCGTAGTAAACGACTAGATTCTGAAATAAATTCAGAATGACATGTTTTGATAAGGTGTTAATTTGAAGCACTTCCTGTCATCCTGGACTTGATTCAGGATCCCCAGAACAACGAGATTCTGAAATAAATTCAGGATGACAGGCAAGGTTAAATATGTTTTTCCATATTCACACCGGGCAGGTTTGAAACCTGCCCCTACGTCATACGTCATTCGTCATTCGACATTCGTCTTTCGTCTTTCCTCAGTTCAAACAGGTTCAGGGCGCACACTTGGGTACGCCCCTACGTTAATTGTTCTTGATTCAGCATAAACAAAAAAGGCAGCAGGTCTTCACCCACTGCCTTTTCATTAAATAACTTAAAAACTAATACTCAGACTTCGCCGTCCCAAGATCCTCTCTTACAGAGACAACGATCTTGTACAGCACTGTCAGCACCAGAAATCCAACTGCCCATACCCCGAGGGTTATGATAGATTCCGGCAGTGTAGGCCAGTACTCAGTTACTGTGCCGAACGGGTTTGGTACAAAACCGCCGATTACCAGTCCGAAACCCTTATCGATCCAGAGTGAGAAAAATACAAAGATACACGCGATCCTCAGGATATTTTCATTAGCCCTGAATTTTGGCGGGATCAGCATTATCAAAGATGCAACTCCAAGGATGATAGATGTCCACATCAGCGGTACAAGCTTTGCCTTGCCGTCTATGCCTGCAAAGAGGTATTCAAAGGCATGCATGTGTCCGGGCATATTGCTGTAAAATGCAGTAAATACCTCAAGGAGGATAAAGAACACATTGGCGATCATTGCATAAGTCACGATCTTGCCGATGGTCTGTATAGGCTCTTTGCCCGGGTCAAACTTGGTGTATTTTCGCAGAAGCAGTGCAAGTACCAGAAGCAGTGCAGGACCGGCTGCAAAGGCTGATGCAAGGAATCTGGCTGCCATTATGGCTGTAAGCCAGAAATGCCTTCCCGGCAGACCTGCGTACAGGAATGCTGTAACGGTGTGAATACTGACCGCCCACGGAATGGAAAGATAGATAAGCGGCTTCAACCATTTAGGCGGAGCAGTCTCTTTCTTCTCTGCATGCAATGTAGTCCAGCCGATCACTAAGTTCAATACAAGGTAACCATTTAAAACCATGGCATCCCAGAACAGGATTGAGTTAAGTGTCGGGTGCAGCATAACATTCAGGATTCTCATGGGCTGGCCCATATCAACAAAGATAAAGAGCATACACATAGAGACCGCGGCCACGGCGAGAAATTCACCAAGAATAACGATCTTGCTGAAGGCTTTGTAATTGTGAAGATAGTAAGGTATGACAAGCATTACCGCTGATGCGGCAACACCGACGAGGAAGGTAAACTGTGAGATATAAAATCCCCAGGAAACATCCCTGCTCATGCCGGTTACACCCAGCCCATTTTCAAACTGGTGCAGGTATGCAAAAAATCCAGCGGTAATAAATGAAAGCAGAATAACGACCAACGTCCAGTATCTCTTGCTGCCTTTCAGTGCTTTATCCAGCATAATCTTGACCTCCTATCACATAAAACACACTCGGCATCGTACCTACCGCAGGTTTACGGCGCAGTGTGTAATGAGTGCTAAGTACCCTTCTTAATTTTGAGTGAGCATCTGCAAGGTTACCAAAAACCATTGCTCCTTTTGAGACCTCTACACAGGCAGGCTGAAGACCCTTTGCAAGGCGCTCTACACAAAATGTGCATTTTTCAACCACACCCATAGTCCTTGTTGGAAATGATGGATCGCGTTTCGCAATATACGGACGGGGATCTACCCAGTTAAAACTTCTTGATCCATAAGGACAGGCAGCCATGCAGAACCTGCAGCCGATACACCGATGAGGATCCTGTGAAACTATCCCGTTTTTGCTCTTAAACGTAGCCTTTGTGGGGCATACCCTTACACACGGCGGATGATCGCAGTGATTGCAGAGCAGCGGGAACTTCTTTGACTTGATATCCTGAGGATGATACTCGTTTATCTGCTCAGGAAATGTATGTCCGTATGTGTCTGTCCAGATCCACTTCACCTCGTTTTTAATATCATTCTTTTCGGGAATGAGAGTGGGTACGTTATGAATACTGTGACAGGCATCAATGATCCTCTGGTAATCAGCATCATTTTTAAACTTGCGGACATCTATAGTCATCCCGAGTCTCTCTCCTGAACTGGGGAGTGATTTGCCAGAAGAAGCCTCTGCAGGACTCATCAGTATAAAGTCAGAGGGATTCAGAGCTAGTCCGAGGCTGGCAAGTCCAGCAATCTTTAAGAATTTTCTTCTATCAACACTCATATCCTGCCCTCCTCTTTAACAAAGTGACAGCTCCAGCAGTACGGCTTTACACCGGCATACTTGTGGCACTCATCACAGAACTGCTTCTTGTTTGAATGACATTCCATACAGCCGTTCTGAAGGCTCTTCTGAAAGTCTTTACCGCCTACATGGATCGTCTTGCGGTCACCATCTCTGACGACCTCATCACGCCACTCATCAAGCACTTTCATATGCTCTATTCTCATGTAGTCTGCTGGTTTAACACATTCTTTTGTATCAAGTGAATTAATCACAGGTGTATCAATACTTGGATTTGCCCCGCTAGTGGGTTTTACGGCATTAATGAAAAAAGGAACTGTCAATAAGCCGAAAAATATTACTAAGCCGGCAATGATCTTACCACCGTTATACATTATTCGTCTCCCTCCTCATTCGCTTCTTCTTCCATGCCGGGAAGATCCTCAAGACGAAGGTCCTGTGTTCTCTTCTTTTCCCCGGTCATGACAAGTGCGTTTGCAAGCAGTTCATGAGCTCCGCAGACACCAACATCAGGTGTCCAGTAATCCATAAGCGCCGACAGGGTTGCCCTGTCAATCGCGCAGATATTGGCCAGCATGTTTACGCCGTGCTTGTCGCGAACCTTCTTAACAGCATTGGCCCGCGGCATGCCGCCTCTCATCCTGATCTCCATGTTTTCCCCGGCGTTCAGACCGGAACCGCTTCCGCAGCAGAATGTCTTCTCGCGACTCTCTTCCTCGGACATCTCGTGAAAGTTATTCACAACATTATTAATGATATAGCGAGGCTCTTCAAACATACCCATTCCTCGTGCAGTATTGCAGGAGTCATGAAAGGTTACATTTAAGTGATCGTTACGGCTTGGATCAAGCTTTATCTTACCGTGCTTAATAAGGTCAGCCGTAAACTCCGCGATATGAACCATCTTGGTGCTCTTTGCGTTTTCAAACTTTGTACCGGTTATAGGCGATACAGGCTCTTCAAGGAAATCGGCAGGGCCGTTCCATGTATCCATGTACTGGTGCAGGACCCTCCACATATGTCCGCACTCGCCTCCGATGATCCATTTAACACCAAGCCTCTTGGCCTCGGCATAAATTTTGTAGTTAAGTCTCTTGGCCATATCCATCGAGGTAAAGAAACCGAAGTTACCGCCCTCTGATGCATAGGTGCTCCAGGTGTAATCAAGACCAAGTTCATGGAAAAGCATGAGGTAACCCATAGCAGTATAGGTACCGGGATCCCCGAAAAGGTCTCCGGAAGGAGTAACAAAAAGTATTTCCGCACCCTTTCGGTTCCAGCTCGGCTCAACCCTTATTCCTGTTATCTCCTCGATATCATCAACGAGATATTCCATATTACTTGAAAGGGTATGAGGCTCAAGTCCAAGGTGATTACCCTTGTTGTAGCAGTTGGCAACCGGACCGGCAATCCAGCCTGTCTGGGTACCTATCAGGTTCAGCAGCTCTCTGCCGATCATGGTGATCTCTGCCTGGTCAATACCATAGGGGCAGAAGACAGAGCAGCGGCGGCACTCAGTACACTGGTAAAAGTAATACCACCACTCCTTGATCACTTCTTCGGTCAGTTCACGTGCACCGGCAAACTTGCCGAACACCTTTCCGCCGGGGGTGAAGTATTTTCTGTATATAGAGCGAATAAGTTCCGCCCTGAGAACAGGCATGTTCTTCGGGTCACCGGAGCCGATATAAAAATGACACTTATCAGCGCAGGCGCCGCAACGCACGCATATGTCCATAAAAATATGAAAAGAACGATACTTCTCAAGCCTTTCCTTTATACCCTGAAGGATCGTGTCCTTCCAGTCATCAGGAAGCTTCCAGTCTGCTTCATCGGGCTTCCAATCCCTGGCGTTGGGCATACCGACCGCCTCAAGAAACTCGGGCCTGGATCCGAAGCACCAGTGACCGTCCTTGAATTCAACAGGTATATCTATCCATGATTTCCCAGGAGTACCATAATCTACTTTTACTAGTTCCTCTGGTTTTGGTGTTTGTGGTTTTGCCATATCATCTACTCCTTTTCTACCGGTAAACCTGCATCCTTCATTTTCTCCCGAAACGCATCTTCGTAATGGGCATACGTATGCACCTCTGTACCGAAAGTATCATTCCAGGGGTTTATGTGACGTTTTTCACGGCTGTTATTAGGCATGTTTCTTGTAGGGCTGAGAAATACGCCGCCCAAATGCATAAGCTTACTGAAAGGAAAGTAAGCAAGAAGTGTACTTATCAAAAATACGTGAATAAAGAAAACTACCCCTATACCGCTGGGCACAGTAAAGCTGAAACTGAGCAACCCCATTGTAAGCTCTTTGACCTTGACTATATCCACCTTTGTAACATATCTCATCACAATCCCTGAAAGGGCGATGCCGATAATTAAAAACAAAGGGAAATAATCTGCAGGAAGTGAGATGTGCTTAATCTGCGCCATACCAATTCTCCGGTACAGAAGAAATGCCGTTGCTGCGACCAGAATGACACCGGTCAACAAAAGATGCGGTGCACCAACCTGCATAAAGCCGTCAAGAGAATCAGTGATGTTTATGAAAGCCGGCACAGGAGTGATAAAGAAACGGAGGTGCCGGAGTACTACAGTAAAAAACGAAACATGAAAGGCAAGGCCTGCAAGCCAGAGCAGTTTTTCTGATCCATATGAAAGCTTACCGTCATTAATCTCGGTCTTTAAGTTTCTGAAAAGCGAACGGAACAAAAGCACTTCAAGTGCCATTCTTCTGACAACTCCCCATGTATCATTAGGATTCTCAATTGGGGAGTGCTTGATCCACGGCAGAGATTTCTGCTGACCACAGGTGGTAGGGATCTGAAATGGAACAGGTGTCCGACCCCACTTCACTACCTTGTTTATACCAGCCACTATAAAAATGGCAAGCGAGACATAGGGGACTATAACTCCGAAAAACATCTGCATACCATGGCCCATGCTTGCTCCTACGAGCGCAACTACGGCCAGTCCGACAACAATTAGTAAGGAAAATAAAATTCCCATTTAGTAACCCCCCTTTAATAGGTACGTTTAAATAATAAAGAGTTGTACTCTTTTAACCTTTTAATAGCTTGCACCGGGGATGCAAAAAACAAGCGACAGCGCTTACCGCTTCTGCATACAATTGCCGGGTCTATTTTCCAGCAGACTTCTTTACTTTATTCGCGTCCTGCAAAAGCCTGTATGTCCAGTTTTTCATCTCATTTGCCTTGATCTCAAAAATCTTCTCACGGCATTTCACATAAATGTCAAAACATATACTGACAGTATCATCAATCTGCGACTCAAACTTCAGCATTGCTCTTTCCAGCTTATGAGAGCTGATATCCTTTGCCAGCTCTTTCCTTACAACCTTCTTCAGTAAAAAAATGAAACTTACGGCCCTCGAGGGAGTAAAATCCTGCACAGCCCTTACGCGCATAATATCATCAAGCACTAAAGAGTCAGCATTAAAATCAGGACCTTCAAGAAATCCGTTAAGCACATTGGTCAAACCGCCAAATATTTCGGCCGCTACAGGGTCATTCAGCGGGTTTCGTTTTTTCCTCAGAAGCTCTGCTGTTGCCTCAGGGAAGGTATCCAGTACTGCATCAAACCATTGATTAAGAACAACCGTTTTTTTTAATGACAGAATATCCTTAAGTTTTGGGTCTAACAACTGGACAACTCCTTTTCCTGATTTAAAAAATGCCCCTGTTTTCTTGAAAAAACAGGGGCATTCGAAAAAAATTAATTTATACGCAACCAGTAGGCTTCGGAAGTCCGGCATACCGGCATGCCTGCTTTGCAGGTCCTGCTGGGTAAAGCTCGTAAAGATACTTTGTGTTACCCTTCTCTTTACCATGAGTCTTTGCAATTTCCTTTGTAAGGATCTTGATCATTGGTGCAATCTGATACTTCTCAAAATACTCTCTAAGGAAAGTGATAACTTCCCAATGAGACTCTGTAAGCTCCAGACTGTCCTGAGCAGCCATAATTCCTGCTAAAGGCTGTATCCACTCCTGCCAGTCAAGAAGGTATCCTTCCTCATCTACTTCGTAAGCTTTTCCATCGTGTTCAATTGTTGGCATGTTGTAGCTCCTTTCTCCTAAAGAGAGTTTAGTTTCATCTCTGTCGTGAAATATGTTTTATTAGTTGATGCAATATATTCAGATAGTGGTTGGAAATATTAATACATATACGCCGAGTTGGTCAAATAAGAAATATTAATATAGCCTTTATTGAAATTAATAGACTTAAAATGCTTATTTTTCATTAACTTCCAAAGCACTTATGCATAACACGCTGGTGAATGCTAGTCGCATAATCTTATAAAGAGAAGCTTACACCCCCGGGCCGAGCCACTTGCGTGAGTCGTTGTATTGGTATGCATATCATAATCATATTCCTCCATTTCGTAATCTTCGGGCCCAAGAGTCAGCGATTTATCCAGGTCACCCCTACAGGCAAGGTTCAATGTATTCATCAGGAGTTCACCCTGATTGTGGCCGGTGCGATCTATCGCATACACGGCCCCGCAGGGACAGAACCCTCCGGTCAAATCTATAGTTCCTGAATCAATTTCAACAGGTGTCCTGAGAAAAGCGTCGCAATATGGACATTGTAAAGGTCTTTTTTTAGCCATTTTTTTCCTTTTATTTAACGATAAGTTTAAAGCCTCTGCCCCTCTACCCCTCTGCCCCTCTGCCCCTCTGCCCCTCTGCCCCTCAGTGCCTCAGTGCCTCAGTGCCTCAGTGCCTCAGTGCCTCAGTGCCTCAGTGCCTCTATGCCTCAGCGCCTCAGCGCCTCAATGCCTCTATGCCTCTATGCCTCTATGCCTCTATGCCTCTGTGCCTCTATGCCTCTATGCCTCTATGCCTCTATGCCTCTATGCCTCAGCGCCTCAATGCCTTTGCTCCTCTATATTCCTCCGCGCTCTTAATCATTCCGTCCACCCACTCAGGTGAACCGGTCGCATGCAGGTGCGTATAACCCGCCAGGACATTTTTATAGCATATCCCATCCTTATTATCAAATATACCTCTGCCCCGCTGATTTTCAAAGGCCATTTCCATATCAACTTCTTCATCATTTAATACCCTTGAGTAGTGAAATTCGTGGCCTTTCAGGACCGTACCCATTGGAAAGAATGGATTTTCACCGGTCACCTTTACCACGGTATACCCGTGCGCGCGCGGTTTTTTCTCAAGCCCGAATCTCAAAGGAAATACACCAACCATGGGATAGGTCTTACCCTCAAGCAATATGCTCTCACCCAGATACATAAGCCCCCCGCACTCGGCATATACAGGCAGTCCCTTTTCAATGGCCTGCATAAGCGAACCCCTGAACCCTTCATTATCTGCAAGGGCTATTGCATGAGTCTCTGGAAATCCTCCGCCAATATAAAGAGCATCAATATCCGGCAGACTGTCTTCACTTAAAGGGCTGACCTCAATAATTTCTGCCCCCCTCGCCTCAAGTGCCTCAATATTTTCCTGATAATAAAACTGAAACGCCGAGTCACGAATAACACCAATACGCAGCCCCTTCCCAGAAGACAGATTAACCTGACCAAAACTGTCCTGCCCCCTCCCCCCTGACCCCTCAAACCT
This sequence comes from Nitrospira sp., assembly GCA_016784355.1. Lineage (GTDB taxonomy): Bacteria > Nitrospirota > Thermodesulfovibrionia > UBA6902 > UBA6902 > JACNKH01. The sequence goes on from JADHUV010000054.1 coordinate 9,159, forward strand.
GACTTCTGCCCCCCGCATTATTGCCATAATCGCATCCATATCCAGATATTCCCCGCCAATATCCTCAACTGTCTGTATAGATTCCGCAATCCCCTGATGCTCCTGAAAGGGTGTCAGCCCCATATGACGCTCAGGGAAAGGATCTTTCTGCAGGCGGGGAATTGCACCAAGAACGGGAATGCCGCACGTTACATCAATGGCCTTCCTGATGACCGCTTCCTGCCTGGCAGTTGCCACGCGGTTCAATACGACGCCGGCAATATTTAATTCCAGATCCATCTTCTGACAGCCCAGTACAAGCGCTGCAGCGGTATTTGTCGTCTTTGTGCAATCAATTGAAAGAATAACTGGAGCATGTAAAAGTTTTGCAAGCGCAGCGGTACTGTATGTGCCCTTGTGATCGACGCCATCGAATAGTCCCCGATTACCCTCAATAATGGCAGCATCTGCGCCAGCTGCATGTTCAACAAAAGAACCCAGTGCCTGCTCAGGTGACATCATAAAGAGATCTAAATTGTAACAGGGGGAACCTGCAGCCCGTGCCAGCCATCCGGCATCTATATAATCCGGCCCTTTTTTAAAGGGTATTACTTTGAGAGATCTTTTTTTTAACTGAGCCGCTATTGATAGCGAAAGGATGGTCTTTCCCCCTCCCCCGCGTAGACCGGATATGACAAGTCGTGGAATGAAATTACTATGCATAGATTTACTCTTAAAGTACAAAAAAAAAATCAGGGACCGGTAAAGACCGATCCCTGAGAAATAACTATTTTACTTAATCATTCCTTTTTCTCTGAGATATTCCTCAGTCGGAATCTCAACAGAGCTGGCGCCGCCGCCATAGGAATACATAAGCTTACCTACATCTATCATTGCCCTCAGTGCCTTCTTCACTACATCTTTATCAAGTTCAGCATCGGCCGAGATCTTTTTAATGATGTCTTTCTCTTTTAATTTCTTTTTGCCTGACATTTTTTCACTGTAGGCATATATCAGTTCCTGAATCGCTTCCTGTTCCATGTTCATGACTCCTTCCGATATTTAAGTACCGCTCATATTGAGCAGTCACTTTATTTACTTTACTGATGAAAAAGATAACAGGCACCCCGAAGGATGCCCGCATCATATCGTTACAGTTTAGTACTTAAACGCTGCTGAGGTTCTCATTGTGTCCCTCATGAAAGTAAAGTCATCGATGTGCTGGAATGTAAATTCGATTCCAGTCAGTGAGAAAAATCTCTCCCAACCGATTCTCTCTACCCACTCGCCTACTCTCTCGTGCTTCTTTGCGTGTTTCTCATAAGTCTCAAGGATGTTTCTGATTGCATCAACAACCTTAGGCCATCTTGGAGGCTCATTGTAGAAAAACGGGATAGCAAGCTTTGAGAACTTAGGATCTGTCCTGAGACTTCCGACCTTACCGCCGACAACGATTGCAACTCCATCTTCCTCTGGATCATGAATATCGATCGGAGGGCAGACAGTGAAACAGTTACCGCAATACATGCACTTTTCCTCATTGATCGTTATGGTCTTATCCTTTGGATTAGGCCTGATCGCTGAAGTAGGGCAAGAACCAACAGTAGTTGGGATCTCACACATTTTAGTAACATTAGCGTGGTCAATTTTTGGAACTTTTCTGTGCACAGCAACAACCGCGATGTCAGAGCAATGAACAGCTCCGCACATGTTAACGCAGCAGGCAACCGCAAGTCTTACCTTGTTAGGAAGAACCTTGTGTGTGAAATAATCAGCAAGGTCATCCATGATAGCCTTAACTAAACCGGAAGCATCAGTACATGCACTGTGGCAATGTACCCAACCCTGGGTATGAACGATGTTACTAACCCTGTCGCCGATACCGCCGATCATGTACTTCATTGTGGTGAGTTTGTCTACGAGAGGCTGAAGTCTGCTCTCGTCAGATACAAGAAACTCCACATTGTGACGTGTGGTAAAACGAAGGTAACCGCCGCAGAACTCATCAGCAAGATCTGAGATCTCACGGATAGTCTCTGTAGAAAGCAGTCTCGGAGATGCACACCTTACAGTCCAGATCTTCGCTCCGCTTTCAGCTACGTGTACCATTGTTCCGCCGCTTAATTCTTCATGGTATTTCCACTGGCCATAGTTTTCCTTAATGACCGGCGGCAAAAACTTATCAAATTTTGGTGGTCCAATGTCTGTTTGTCTCTGAGGTAATGCCATTGAATCTTCCTCCTAATATATTCTTAAAATTATATTCTTACTTTTTTTCTAAGTCAGCTGCAGTCCAGAAGAAGAAAGGATCTTTTCTAGGCTCTCTAACCTGCTGAGGCTGAGGTGGAACATTGATTGCTTCAAGGAAAGGCCTCATACCCTTAACCTCAAGAAGCTCTCCGATTCTCTCTCTCGGCTTTGCATTGTCATCCCACCACTCAATGATGTTCTCAATGAGTTCAGTTACTTCTTCGAAAGGCTCTTCTGCCTTGATAAAAGGAACGATAACCCAGGAAAGAAGTGAACCAACAACGATAGGCGCCTTACTACCAACCAGGATAGTTGCGCCTCTTTCCTTGCCGGGCCTCAATGCCTTAGTCATCTTTGCGATACAATGCATACAGCGTGTGCACTCTTTATTGTCAATAGTAATCTTTCCGCCGTCATATTTAAGGCATTCAGTCGGGCACATCTCAGCGATTTCAGCCTGGATGTTCATACCCATGTCAGCATAGGCCTTAACTTCTGCCTGGTCAACCTGGATATCATCCTTCCATGTTCCAATGATGGACAAATCGGCACGTGCGATTGCAGCAACGCAGTCAACGGCACAACCGGCTGTCTTGATCTTGAATTTGTATGGGTATGCAGGTCTGTGCATTTCGTCCTGGAAATGCTGAGTCAGGTGATAGGTAAGTCCGAGTGTGTCAATACATGCCCACTCACAACGACCTGGTCCTACGCAGCAGCTCGGTGTCCTCATTGCAGAACCGGAACTACCAAGATCCCATCCGCGTGATGAATACTCAGCGAAAATGGCCTCAAGCTTGTCAGTGGTTGTTCCAAGAAGAACAAGGTCACCAGTGGAGCCATGCATGTTAGTCATGCCGCTTCCGTACTTGTCCCAGATGTCACAGATCTCTCTCAATGCTGCTGATGTGTAGAAAAATCCACTCGGCTGGTTAATTCTTACTGTGTGATAGTGGGCAACTCCGGGGAACTCGTCAGGGAGTGAAGAGTATCTTCCGATAACTCCGCCGCCATATCCAAGAACACCAACGATACCGCCGTGTTTCCAGTAGCCACGCTTGGTCTGGTAGGATTTCTCCAACTGACCTAACGCATCTTCTGCTGTGGTGCTAATTTTTGTGGCCTTCTTCATCTCCGTGATAAAACTAGGAAATGGGCCCTTTTCAAGCTCATCCAGCATGGGTGTTTTGTACTTTCCGCTCATATTTCCTCCTTCTTTCTTTTGTCCTTGATTAAACAAGGAAGCTTATTACTTACAGTCAGCTAATCCCTAATGGTCTATGCATCTTTATTTAGAATTAACGGTTTGAACACAAAAAAGGTCTACCATAGTAGTATATCCCGCATTTCAACGTCAAATTAAAAAAACTAATGGACACATCATATTTACTTATTCTCAACTGAAATTATCCTTATATTGCAAGTATTTATATTTTCCACGAAACCTGCAATTATATATTTTCGGCCATGCGACTACTTACCAATAGTGCCTTGACCACCCATTAATCAGCCTTGATTGCCGGAATTATATGACTCAAAAATTTCATCTTTCGTCAGAAGAGTTTCAACCGGAACCCCCAGGGCCTCAACCGCCTCTTTACCGCCCTCCTGCCGATCAATCAGGACAACTACCCCAAGTACATTCAGCCCGGATTTCCGCGCCCTTTCTATAGCCTTTATAGTTGAACCGCCGGTAGTCACCACATCCTCGGTAATGAGCACGGAATCGCCTTCTGAGACATTCCCCTCTACCCATTGCATAGTACCATGTTGCTTTGGCTCTTTCCGCACAACAAAGGCCTCTATCGACTCGCCCTTCAGAAAATATGTATATGCAATAGCAGATGAAATCGGATCTGCTCCAAGCGTCAACCCGCCTACCGCCTTCATATCCTTGAGGTTCATGCCTTTAATAATCTCAAAAAACAGGTTACCTATAAGGTACATACCCTCAGAATTAAGCATAGTAGGTTTGCAGTTAAAATAATAACTGCTTTGCGCACCCGATGCCAGTTTAAATACCGGCTCCTGCGAATACTTAAATGTTCTTCTTATTACAAGATCAATAAGGCGCTTTTTCATATCCGCCCCTGAGTTAAATGTCTTCATCAACTAAATCCTCCGCTAAAAATTATTAACCGCTCTTTTTTATTAATAACCCCTCCACCAGCAAAAACACCAGTACAAGCAACAGTCCGCCGAGCAAACCGAATATATCAACCGCCCTATAATAAACCAGCAGAACAATAGCCGCAAGCATCCCGGTAAATCTCAGTATGTTCATAAAAAAAAGCGCCGGCGTTACACCCTCTTTCCCAAGCAGTTGACCAAGATTGCCCGACATTATCTTCAAATTAACAACGCCTATCAGCCACCCGATAACAATACTCATCCACATTGCCTCAGGCCCGACCCATGCAGTAATCAATGCAACAATAACAAGCGCCATAGCGCTTTTTTTAAATACACCATCAATGATCATCATCTTGATTAAGCCTCGAAGAAAGCCTGAATAAATGCCTGAACCCGGCAGCAATACCGAGCAGCAGAAATATAATCGTAAACCACGGATCGGTTCCCAAATACGCATCCAGCACCCAGTGTCCAATCGCAAAACCCACAAAGGTAGTGGCAACCAAATTAATACCCACAGTACTTGCCATCCCAAGCCCCCGAAAAGCACCCCCATCCTGCCCCTCATCATCTTTATGTTCAGAGTTCTCAGACTTCATCAGGAAAATACAATAACATAAAACCCAATACCTAACCCCTATCCCCCACCAACTATTTCATGTTATACTCAAAAATTGTAAAAATTATTACGGGAAATACAATGACCTCATTAGATGCACTTATATTTGGAATTATTCAGGGAGCTACAGAGTTTCTGCCGGTCTCCAGTTCGGGACATTCGGTTCTGCTTCCCGCTATCTTTAATATGACACCGCCGAATCTAAACGCGGTCGCCATTGCTCATCTCGGCACACTTATGGCCGTGCTTATTTACTTTTCCAGAGATGTCTTCAGCATCACAAAAGGAACCTTTGCAAGCATACGAACAGGCAAACTCCTTGAAACAACTGAATCAAAAATGGGCTGGTTTCTGGTTATCGGCTCAATACCGGCAGCACTGGCCGGGCTTACAGCCAAAGATTATTTTGAGAGTATTTTTGCGGCCCCGAACATGTCCGCCATGTTTCTATTTGTCACGGCAGGACTTCTCGTATTCGGGGAGTTTAAACTCAAAGGAAACAAACCACTCGCTGAACTTACAGTGAAAGACACAATCATAATAGGCCTATTTCAGGCAATGGCACTGCTGCCAGGAATATCCAGAAGCGGCAGCACTATAGCAGGCGGCCTGTTATGCGGCTTTAACCGCGAGACCTCTGCCAGATACAGCTTCCTGCTGGGTATTCCCACAATACTTGGTGCCGGACTCCTCTCGCTAAAGGATCTTGCCGAAACACGAAATGCTGATACTCCGATCATACCTCTTATTGTTATATTCTTCGTATCAGGGGTAGTAGGTTATGCCTGCATCCATCTGCTGCTGCGCTGGCTGAAAAAGAGGAGTCTTATCCCCTTTGCAGTTTACTGTGCGTCTTTCGGGGCAGTATATCTTCTGATTAGTTATTTATAAACGTTATCCTGACTGTTATTTTATAATTAACAACCCTTTTCAAATTCTATTTGTCTTTTAATTCCGTCAGAAACCTTCAGTGAAGAGAAGGAGAGCGCAGGGTTAAAAATTGATTTTCGTTTAGGCCAGGACGGCCGAGTTATAATGCAGTGCGAATGTTAATTAGCACATATAATCAATTACCTTGAAATAGAATTATCTATTTACATGCGGGGTCCCGCCCCCGCGGGCGTCTTTTTAAACACATCCTGAAGGATGGTTTGAATGAAAGGAGTATTTACTTAATTGGATAGCTTACTGACAAGACAGTAAGCAGCATTCGCTTGCATGCCCAAGAAAGAATCAAAGAAGGGCACCCCGCGGTAGACTTCCGAGACGGATTTTCATTCAGGAAAAAGG
>JADHUV010000055.1 GCA_016784355.1 Nitrospira sp.
AGTATCTCACTCGGCCCGGCCACCATATCAATGCCGACCTCGCCAAACACCATCCTTTTAGCAACGGCCACAAATATATTGCCTGGACCCACAATCTTATCCACCTTTTTTATGGTCTCTGTCCCGTATGCAAAGGCACCTATTGCCTGCGCCCCGCCCATTCTGTATACCTCTTTCACTCCTAAAAGTAAGACTGCTGCTGCTACATACTTATTTAATTCCCCGCCTGGAGTCGGAACACACATGGCTATCTCATCGACTCCCGCAACCTGCGCCGGTATCACATTCATCAGCACCGTCGAAGGGTAGGCCGCCTTCCCCCCCGGCACATATACTCCCACCCTCTCAAGAGGCCTTATGAGTTGACCAAGTTTAATACCATCGGCTGAAAACTGCCAGGATTTCTCCTGCTGTCTTTTATGAAAATCCCTGATCCTTTTTGCTGAAAGCCTGAGTGCCTTTATAAACTTCTTCTCTACCCCTGCCGCTGCCTCCTCAATCTCAGACTGCTCTATCCGGCTAGAGGTCAGATTTATAGCATCAAATTTCTTCGTATAACTCAGTACCGCACTATCGCCCCGCGAGCGTACATCCATAAGTATCTTTCTCACGGTTTTTTGTGTATCGTCTTCTTTAAGCGAGGTTGAGGACCTCTTTTTCAAAAGCTCTATAAATACATCAATATCACTGTGCTTAATAATCTTCATACAATTCTCCTTATTCTTGCACCCATCTTTTGCAGCTTGGCCTCTATCTTTTCATAACCTCTATCCAGGTGATACACCCTCTCTATAACGGTAGTCCCTTCCGCTGCAAGACCTGCCAGAATCAAAGATGCACTTGCGCGCAGATCAGTTGCCATCACCGGAGCACCGGTCAATTTCTTTATACCACTGACCGTTGCGGTTGAGCCTTCAATCCTGATATCAGCCCCCATTCTCTTAAGCTCGGCAACATGCATGAATCTGTTTTCAAATATATTTTCAGTAATAAGACTTGTCCCGTTTGAAAGAGTCATAAGAGTCATAAACTGTGCCTGCATGTCGGTGGGAAACCCGGGGTGAGGCATGGTCTTTATATCTACCGGCATTATCGTACCGGCACCCTTGACCCTGATACGGCCTCTCTCAACAGAGATTTCCATCCCTGTCTCAACCGTTTTGCGGATAAGCGCCTCAGAATGTGCAGGTATGCATCTGTTTATGGTTATATCCCCGCCTGTAATACCGGCCGCTATCATAAATGTCCCTGTCTCTATACGATCAGGGATTACCTGGTGATTCAATGGTCTCAGCTCTCTGACACCATTAATAGTTATATTATTTGTGCCGGCACCGCTTATATCAGCCCCCATCGTGACCAGTGCGTCCGCCAGATCTATGATCTCCGGTTCACAGGCAGCATTTTCCAATATGGTCGTGCCCTCCGCAAGTACCGCGGCCATCATGAGGTTTTCCGTCCCTGTAACAGACGGCATATCAAAATATATTCGTGCGCCCTTAAGCTTCTTTGCACGGGCATGTATATAACCCTCTTCAAGGGTTATCTCAGCTCCCATCTTTGCAAGTCCCATTGTATGGAAATTGACAGGTCTGGCCCCTATTGCACAACCGCCCGGCAGAGAGACCTTTGCCTCTCCGGTTCTTGCAAGTAAAGGCCCCAGCACGAGTATGGAGGCCCGCATTGTCTTTACAAAATCATATGGCGCCTCGATTGAGGTTATATTGTCAGAATTAAAGGTAGCCTCATCACCATCAAATTGAAAATTTATACCCAGATGCCCGAGTAGCTTTCCCATTGTATAGATATCCCGGAGTCCAGGTAAGTTTGTAACCCTGTGATCGCCCGGGCATAAAATAGATGCGGCCATAACGGGCAAGGCTGCATTTTTTGCCCCGCTTATATTAACCTCACCATTTAGTCTGATCCCGCCGTCTATCTCTATCTTGTCCATTTTGCCTTTATAATCCTTTCTGTACCGGAAAAATCTTTAAACACATCGATCTGTCTATATCCGCAACATTCTAACATATCAACCACCCCTACTGAGCATTCATCTCCAAGCTCCATCACCAGCAAACCATTTTCCCTCAGGTAAAGCGGTGCCGTTTCCACTATCTGCCGATAATACGATAGCCCGTCCAGTCCCCCGTCCAGTGCATTATGAGGTTCCCATTGAGAGACCTCAGGCATCAAGGTCCCAACCTCCTCACTCTTTATATAAGGAGGGTTTGAGATCACAAGGTCATATTTCTGAGCAGATGTAAGAGGCTCAAAAAGCGAGCCCTGCAAAAAACTTAAATTATCAATTTTATTAATAGCAGCATTATCCCGAGCAAACTGAAGAGCAGCCCCTGAGATATCAACACCCGTAACCTCCGCCTCTGAAAACTCACGCGCCAGGGCCAGTGCAATGCACCCGCTCCCTGTACATAAATCCAGAATTGACAACCCCTGCCCCCTAACCCCTACCCCCCGATCCCTCAAAAATTCTACCGTTTTCTCAACCATCAACTCCGTTTCCGGCCTGGGCACAAGTACCCCGCTGCCGACCATGATTCGAAGCCCGAAAAACTCACAACTGCCAAAAATATATTGTATCGGCTCACGCAATGATCTTCTGCGTACTATTTCATTAAGCGCAGTCTCATGAGATTCATCAAGCTCTGGATTATCCCTGTAAAGTATAACGTGATCCATAGCCATTGCATGCATAACTATAAGTTCCGCTTCTTTCCATGGATCATCAATACCGGAGGAATCCAGTATTTCTGATATTTCTCTGATCTTTTCGGTAGCCTTCATATTTAAACAACAGGCTCTGGGCCGATGAAGAGATTAAACTACTTTTCCGAGGTGTACAATTAAATAGAGTTAAGCTTTTCAGACTGGAAATAAGATGTCATTGTATCAATCATCTCATCAAGATCGCCTTCCATTATTATAGCCAGCTTATAAAGAGTAAGTCCGATTCTGTGGTCCGTCAGCCTGTTCTGGGGATAATTATAAGTCCTTATGCGCTCACTCCTGTCACCGGTGCCGACCTGGGATTTACGCTCTGCAGATCTTTCCTTTTCCAGATTTTCCAGCTCCAGATCATATAGCCTTGACCTGAGAACCTTCATTGCCTTTTCCTTATTTTTAATCTGAGACCTGCCGTCCTGACACTGCACCATGAGACCTGTGGGCATATGCACTATCCTGACTGCTGAGTAGGTCGTGTTGACCCCCTGACCGCCCGGGCCTGATGCACAGTAAGTGTCCACGCGCAGATCTTTTTCCTCTATCCTCAGATCAACTTCCTCCGCCTCAGGCAAAACCGCTACGGTTGCAGCAGAAGTATGTACACGACCCTGAGTCTCAGTAGCAGGAACCCTCTGCACGCGATGGGTTCCACTTTCATACTTCAGTCTGCGGTATGCGCCCGTTCCATTTATAGAGGCCACAACCTCTTTTATACCGCCGACACCAGTAGAGTTTATATCCAGCACCTCGACCTTCCAGCGCCTCTCTTCAGCATACTTGCTGTACATCCTGAAAAGATCAGCCGCAAACAACCCGGCCTCTTCTCCGCCGGTACCGGCCCGTATTTCCAGGATAATATTCTTATCATCTCGGGGATCCCTGGGAATCAGCAGAAGCTTCAGCTCTTCCTCTATAACCGGAAGTTTCTCCCTAAGCTCCTCCAATTCCATCTCTGCAAGTTCCTTAAGACCGTCATCCCCGCCAACCTTCAGTATTTCTTCGGCCTCAGTTATACCGGTCAGAACTTTTTTGTACTCCCTTATCTTTTCAACAACTTCCTGAAGCTCTGACTGCTCCTTGGAATATTTCTGGCTCTTGGTATAGTCCGAAAAGATCTCGGGATCAGTGAGGATTCTCCCGATTTCTTCATATTTATTTAGAATCTCATCCAGTTTATCAAGCAACATTTATCTCGAGTTCCTCTTCTTTATTTAAAGTATCCTTTGCCGGCAGGACCTCCTGCAGTGCCTTTATCGCCACCTCAAGCTGGTCATGATCAGGAGTGCCTGTCGTAAACTTCTGAAGCCACATACCCGGCCAGGCAACCATACTGACAAAGGGGCTATCCAGATGTCTCGAGGTATATTTAATAAATTCATATGAAAGTCCGGCTATAAGCGGCATCAGTATAAGCCTTGAAAGGAAATTTTCAATAAAGGCCCAATCCTTGGGTATAATTGAAAAGATAAGCACACTCATAAACATTACTATAAGCAGAAAACTGGTCCCGCACCTTGGATGCAGCACACTGTATTTATCCGCATTCTCCGGTGTAAGCTCATCCCCGGCCTCATAAGCATGTACCGCTTTGTGCTCAGCACCGTGATATTGAAATACCCTCTGGATTTCTTTATTCATGCTTATAGATACTATATATATAAAAAACACCAGCACCCTGAGCAAACCGTCTACCAGATTAAACACGAGCGAACTTGTTTTAATAGATCCCATAAGTCCGCCCATAAGCTTTGTTGCATAAAGCGGAAATACTATAAACAGACCGATACCAATCGCAAAGGCCGCCACCACCGTCAATACCAGAGACATATCAGAAGGCTTTTCCTCCTCATGCCCTGAGACCTCAGCAGAGTACAGAAGCGCCCTTATGCCGATTTTCAGCGACTGCACCAGGGCAACAACACCCCGCAGCACCGGCTTTTTCAGTATCTTAGGCATTTCACGGACCATTTCGGTCTTCAGGATAATTTCATTTTCAGGTGAGCGCACAGCAATGGAACATACATTACCTGATCTCATCATTACACCTTCAATAACTGCCTGACCGCCGACATCGCTCATAAATACTCCTTCGACACTTTTCGGGGTTTACTGAACTCACCGAATCTGAGCATAAAAAAAAGGAAACCCCGCGATTCGTAAAAACTATACGATGAACGAGATTTCCCTTTAAGTTCAGCTACTTAGTATGTTGCGCGTACTTCTTCTTAAACTTCTCTACCCTTCCTTCTGCATCCAGAAGTTTCTGTTTGCCGGTGAAAAAAGGATGACAGCTTGAGCAGATGTCAACGTGTATTCTTTCCTGTGTAGATAAAGTAACTGTCTTTACCCCACAAGCACATACGGCATCTACCTCTTTCATTTCGGGATGAATATTTGCTTTCATGATAACCTCCAACTTGAAATATAACTATAAAATGCGACTTATTACTATACCAGAAAGATAAAAAAATTAAAAATATAATTTTGCGGCAATATACCAGACATCCTGATAAAGCCCGAACTCAGACGGCGCGTTTACATTAATCGAGCCACTCGCAAAATCAGGAGTAATAAGAGGCGAGCCGCCCGCACCTAGATAGGCACCGCACTCGATCACCGCATTATCAGAAAGACTGTACTGAACTCCCGGCGCAAAAAGCAGTGATGGATCATCCAGATTAACCAGAGACTGCATACTCATTGTCCAAAGAGGGGTTATGCTGTATGTAAATCCAGGAGCAAGATAATGTTTCCCGAGCAGGTAAACTGCACCGTCTGAAAAAGCAGGTTCCACTGCGCGTCCAAGAACATCTGCATAGCTCTCTGACCCCGAAAGCCCTGCCCCGCTGAAGTGATATTCGATAAAGGCATACAGGCGATCATTAAAACTGTAATCAGACCCTATTGATACTCTCAAATAATCCTGTGACGAAATATGTTTATCAGCCAGCCCGGCAAAGGTCCAGGCCGCCTCTATCCAATACCCGGCATCACCCACAGAACCCGCAATGTCCAGCCCGGCAAGCATGTTCTGACGAAACAGGATCACTATCGGAGAGATATCAGCATCACCGGCTGAAAACCTCGCCCTTATAAATGCAGCGCTTTTTTTCAGACTCAGATCATCTCCGGCCACCACCCCGGCATCAAGTTCACTCAGATCACCAAGGGGCATCCTCAGACGAATTGAATCCACCCCGCTTCTTTCTTCGCTGTTCAGCTCTGTGTATGTGAAGGATGTAATAATGTCTGTAGGATTAATTACCCTTGCAGAACCAAAAGCAATGGCCTGCCTTCCTATATATATATCACTCTGCCCTGTTGTAACCGTAAAAAAAATGCGGTCAAGGTTTTGTTTCAATGTTAAGTTTCGATTACTCTCACGCGCATAGAGATTCACCCCTATATCAGAAGCCCGGTACGAAAGAGGTTTTGCAGCAGCGTCTGTAAAAAGAGGATTAATATTATCTGTATCCTGCAGAGATACAGAAAGTTCATATGCGGCCTCCATCTCGACCTTATTATTGAGATACAATCTGAGATCAAGACGCAGCGAGTTAGCCCATTCACCATCTATGTCACTTATATCATCGATATCTGCCGCTGAAAAGGCTGCATTATAAGAGGTCGCATCGCTAATAGAAACAAGGGTTTTGAGATAGCCCCTGAGTTCTATATCCAGTTTATCAGATGCAAACAAAGCACCGGGCAGCACCATTAATATTATGCAAACAGATAATGCCCGCGCAATACTCACCCCCTGGTCTCATCCTTGACTATCCGCCCGTCCCGCAGCAGCACCAGTCTGCTTGAGCGTTCCATAATGGTGGTGTCATGCGTCGAAAATACAAAGGTCATGCCCCGTTTTTCATTCAACTCCCTCATCATATCCAGCAGGGCCTCACCTGTATAAGAATCAAGATTGGCAGTTGGTTCATCGGCAAGGATTAAATCAGGCTTTGAGACCATTGCCCTTGCAACCGCTACCCTCTGCTGCTGCCCTCCTGAGAGCTGTGAAGGAAACCTGTTTTCCATTCCAGGAAGACTTACATCCTCAAGAATCTCCGCGACCCTGTCTCTCCTCTCTTTCTCCCCTACGCCCTGAAGCAGCATAATATATTCGATGTTTTCCCGGACCGTCAGAACCGGTATGAGATTATAGGACTGAAATATAAACCCTATGTGATCACGCCGAAAGTCTGAAAGCTCCCTCCCGCTCATCTCACTTATAGATTTACCCTTTAAAAGCACCCTGCCGGAGGTAGGGATATCCAGACCGCTGATCATAAAAAGCAGTGTGCTCTTTCCTGAACCGGAAGGACCTGCAATCGCCATAAACTCGCCGCTGCCAATTACAAGATCAACCGAATGAAGAGCCTTAACAGTAAGATCTCCACTCTCATAGCTCTTTGATACAGCCTCAGCGCTTATTAAGTAATCCACAATTAATTCCTTTTACACATATATATTCTAAATCCCGCATCGAGTCTATCCCCTATCCCCTATCTACAAACTCCGTCTCAGCACCTTCGACGGTATCAGTCTCGCCGCATACACTGCCGGGTAAAGCCCTGCTATCAGGGAAAATGCCATTACCCATAGAGGGTATTCTATGTATTGTCTAATAGTTATAACCGGGTATATAAGCTCCCGGAATGTCACATCAGCAAACTCAACCCCACGATAATCAATACCGTACCATGAATAAAACCACGAAAAACACAGTCCTATGGCCATGCCTATTATAACGCTTACCGCAGAGAGCGAGGCCGCTTCTGTCAGCACGATCGCTGCCATTTTGTGAGGTCTCGTCCCTACCGCCCTCAGGATACCAAACTCAAAGAGCCTCTCATAAAGAGACATAAACATGGTGTTAATAATTATCAGCGAGACTATCCCGAACAGTACGACGGCAAGGATATATTTAGTGTATTGAGACATCTCCAGCAGGGCATCAAGTTCCTTAAGAAGATCTCGCCATCCAAGCGCTTCATTATTATCGTGCGAATATTTTTCCCATAACCCTGATGCACGGTCGCTTGCCAGACCAATATCATGAAATGTAAAAGCTATCTCATGAACTCCATTACCAAGACCGAGCATCTCACTAGACTTTCCGATCTCTATGAAGGCCATGCCGTTGTCCATCTCCTTGACATTAAATCTGAATATCCCTCCAACCCGGAACATCTCCTGAGCAATCTCACCGCTTAAGGCCTGTGCCGCTGTCAAAACAATCCGGTCGCCTACAACCACCTCCAGCGTTTCTGCCAGTCTCGATCCGATCAGGATACGTCTCTTATCACCGTTTTCCAGATACTCTCCTTTTATCACGGCATCATCAATCCTTGAGAGTTCTTTTTCAAGGTCCGGGGCTATCCCGGTGACCATGATAGAGCTGACATTGGCCGCAGATGTAATCATCGCGTAGGACTGAGTGCGGGGAGCAAAGCTCTTTACCTCAGGCTCTCTGGAAAGTTCGATTAATATCTCGCCGGAACGGGTAATCGTCTTTTCAACCTCCAGTGTATCTCTGAAACCCTTTGCATGAATCTGCCCGTGGCCAAGGTAAGTGTCAGTGGCCGAACGAATCATACTGCCCTCCATCCCGACCATCAGGGCATCAGTAAATATCAATGCAGCAAGGCCAATGCCTATGGCAGTGCCAGACAATAGAGTCCGCCGTTTGTTTCGCAACACATTGCGCCATGCCAGTTTCAAGATCATCATTTCATCCCTCTGTGTATCTATCCTGTTGCTCCAGTTGGGCGGACACAGGGGTACCGCCCCTACATGTTTTTCGGCCTCTATTCCCCCTCTGTGCCTTTATGCCTATGCCCCTTTGTGCCTTTATTTATTTACCCCTAATTCGCCCTCAAAGCATCCACCGGCATAATCCTAGCAGCCCTAATTGCCGGAAACACACTCACACCTACCGCCACGACAAATGTCACCACCGCCGGCAGATATATCGTCATGGCCGTGACCTTTGATACATAAGACTCAAACTTCATACCCTCCAGTGCTACCGGCTCGGGCAGGGCTATACCATATACAGAAAGATACTGATTTGTCGCAATGCTGAATACAATACCGCCAACAATACCGATAATACTCAGCATGCTGGCCTCTGAAAGTATCAGCGCAAATATCTGGTGCGGCCTTGTACCAAGAGCCCTGAGTACGCCAAACTCACGGGTCCTCTCAAGGATACTCATCAATACCGTGTTCAGAACACCAAGGGCTGTGATAAACATGATTATAAACTGAGTTATCCAGTTACCCTGCTTGTCCATCTCCATGGCCCTGTAAAAGCCCTTTTCTATCTGCTGCCACGGTAAGACCTCAATCCCGGGATCATTAATAATGTTCTCTATCTTCCCGGCCATCTCGCGTGAAGCTTCATGTTCTCTCAGGATTACGGCTATTTCATGGACTTTGCCCTGAAGATATATAAACTCACCGGCTATCTCAATATGCATATACAGGCTGCCCCTGTCTTCTTCATTCACGATACCCGAGACCGTGAAAATATCATTGGCAACAGAGCCGTCAGCGCCCTGCCCAATAAGCACAACCTCGCTGCCGGGCTCAGCATTCAGAATCCTTGCAAGCGGTTTACTGAGCATTACCTCCATCTGTGGTTCCGCTGAGAGATACTCTCCGTCTATCAGTTTTCCCCTGATCCGGGTAGTCCGTGATTCACGTTCAGGATCAATACCGCGAATACTGACGCCGGTAGTCTTGGTATTGACAAAGGCAAGGGCCGGAGCAAACATCCGGGGAGTCCATGCCTCTATCCCTTCAATATTTTCAAGAGTGTCTGCTATTGCATCATGGTCATTAAGGGTATTGTATATCGAGGGCTTGTCAATATAGCCCTTCCCGTGAATCTGGATGTGCCCGGTCTTGTTGCCTGTAAACATATCAATAATACGTGAGTAACTCCCCTCCACCATTCCCAGCGAGACAGAGAAGAACGTAAAGGCACCGATTATCATCAACGCCGTAAAAAAAGAACGCCGCCTGTGACGTATTATGTTTCTGAATGCCATTTTTAAAAGCATTGATGCCGTTACCTTCCTGATAGCGTTACCTCCTCTTTCGCAGGTTTCTCAGCGTAAAGACATCTTTATCAAGAGGAACATCAAACTCTATTTCTTTATACCTTATAACAGTCCTGTGCCCCTCTTTATTCAAAGACACCATCTCAAGTACGGAAGGGATGGTGCGGCCGCCGAAGTCTTTCACCTCTGAAAAAATAAGATGCCTCATCTTACGGTCCTTTTCATCATAATAGGATTCTGATACCGGCAGAAACGTGTCCTTACTGACCACGATAGTGATCCGCCCCCAGACACTCGGGGTTTCTTCCTTAGGCTTAAGCTCCACATAATAATATCCTTCCTCTGCATCATCAGGAGTATAGAGTTCATAGCTGTAATCCCGTATCAGCGAACTCTCCTTGACCAGATCGTCATTGGTAAAATCAGACCCCATCCAGGAACCCATCATCATCGATGGCGGGACCTTCATGACCTTATTTATTTTCGGAAAATAATTCCACATCTCTGTGTCCCTACGGAGCGTTGCAATCCCCTTATCTTTTTTGGGAGATGTGATATCAATAAAGGTCTTTTCCAGCCCCTCGGTCCAGGCATTCATACTGATCGTTCGCTCCCAATGTTCGCTTACTACAGTCATCTCCATCTCTGCATAACTCGATTCGCTCCTGTACAAACGATCAACATGGTCTATGATCGTCTGTACATCAGGGAGGGTATCTTCTGCTGGCGCAAGCAAGGGGAAAAGCAAGTGACAAATAATCAGGGCGGGCACTGCCAGCCAGGGGGTGAGTATGAATCGTATTTTCATACAGAGATTGTATCAGGACGTAAGGTTTTGGACAACATTCATCATCAGTATGATAAATGATACCAAAGGATCCTTTGCGTCAAATTACTGCTTATACAAAAGCAACCGTGTTGGCTATCAGACCACTTGCCAGAATAAGGACAAGAAGGATAAGGCAGATAACGCTGAGGTAGTTTTCCTTGACGATCCTGCGTATTTTCATTAATTTTATATCCATGATTATTCAAGAATACATTTTAAATGTGAATATAGTATGAACAGGTGGGTTTTCAAACAATAAGCCCCTACAGGTTTTAACTTGTTCAACATAGTTCCCCCTGTAGACTTCAGGATTTATATTGACACGTTTTGCAACGTGTCCTGCATCCATTGCCGCTAAATAAGTGACTCCGCCGGAAGGGCAAAAGGGGTATGGGGCAACGCCCCAAAAAACATGAAGTTAACTTTATTAGAGTAGCTCTTAATTACTGATCAAGCCCCCTCCCCCCTCTTGACATTATTTCAAACATCTGTTTTAATCATCTGTATGAAGCCTCCAAAATCTCTCCCACCCGCAGACACACGACTCAGCATCCTCGATGCCTCAGAGTATCTATTTGCAAACGAGGGCTACCGCGGCACTACGCTTCGAGCCATTACCAAACGTGCAGGCGTAAACCTTGCCGCTGTCAATTATCACTTTGGTTCAAAAGAGACCCTTTTGGAAGAAGTCATCAAGCGGAGGATCGAACCTCTGAATATGGAAAGACGGCGCAGGATACAGGAGGTTCAGGATCTTGCCTCAAAAAAAGGCAAAAAACCGGTTGTAAAGAGTGTCCTTCAGGCCTTTATCACACCGACACTGGAATTCCGAGACTCTGAACCCGGGGCTCGTGATTTCATTACATTTATCGGACGGGCCTTTGCTGACCCTGATGATTCAGTCAGAAAAGTTTTCGTCAGATTTATGCATCCGATATTTGAACTGATGCACAGAACCATGTGCCTGGCACTGCCTGATTACCCGGCAGACCTTGTGTTCTGGCGGCTGCAGTTCTGTATGGGTTCCCTTTTCACACCCTGCATATCTGCGGCGATATTCACATGGATACACCAAATGTCTCAGACCTGGATGCAGCATCCCTTAATGCTCTTATTATTCCTTATGTGACCGCAGGGATGAAGGCATGAGACATAACCTGCTCAGTATAATTTTCTTCAGTCTGTCTGCATTGGCCCTGACAGGATTAAGTTCCTGCTCTCCCCATAAATCTCTCATGCGCGAAGATTTAGTAGATATGCCTGCCGCCTATTCTGAGGCCTCTGAAAAAACAGGGCATTACAACGGCAGATGGTGGGAACAATTTAATGATGCAGAGTTAAACAGTTTAATCAGTGAGTCGCTTATAAATAACCCCAATATTACTCAGGCTATTGAAAGACTCATTCAGTCTCAATCGCTGATACTCTCAGCCGAAGCAGCAAGAGGGGTCTCTGCTAATATTGATGGATCTGCCGGAAGAAGCAGGCAAAATATTCTGAGCAGGCCCATCACAAAAAACACCTACAGCCTTTCAACCGCAGCGGGTTACGAGATTGATGCATGGGGCAAACTGAAGTCAAGGTCAGTAGCAGCAGGGTTTGATGCAGATGCATCCAGAGAGGAACTGCACTCGCTCCTTATCAGTATATCAGCACAAATTACGGACCTGTATTTTCTTGCAGCTGAACAACAGGCACAGCTCGCCCTTTCAGATCAGACCATTGCCTCATTTGAAGACACACTGCAGAGGGTCGAACGGAGATACAGGGCCGGCCTTGTTCCTGCACTTGATCTGTACCAGTCAAGACAGAACCTTTCATCAGCACAAGCTCAAAGGCCGCTTTATGTACAGGGACGACAGCAGGCGCTAAACGCAATATCCGTACTGACCGGAAACTTTCCCTCAGCCGGGACAATGGAACTTGCCAATATCCCTCAGGATGCCCCTGTAATCAAGCAGGGAATTCCGTCTGAGCTGCTTGTAGACAGGCCCGATATAAAAGCCGCCTTTGCCAGGATTCAGGCGGCTGATAAACGTGTTGCCTCAGCTGTAGCAGACAAAATGCCTTCATTTAAGCTCATGGGAACCTACGGAAGATCCGGAGATCACGCCATACTGGATTCCCCGAATATTTTCTGGAATATACTGCTTCAGGCCGCAATGCCTGTAATTGATTCAGGCAGAAGAAGTGCTGAGGTCAGCCGAACAGAATCACGACTGAGAGAGCTTCTTGCAGCGTACCGCGGAAAGGTACTTACAGCCTATCAGGAAGTCGAGGATGCCGGATCTAGAATCACGGCCTCGGAAGATCGCATCATCCATCTAAAAAACAGAGTACTGTCAGCAGAAAATTCACACCGTCTTGCACTGGACCGCTATACACAGGGACTTACTGACTACCTGCCGGTACTTACCGCGCAGTTAAGTTTTTTCAATGCAAAAAGCAGCCTCCTTACGGAATCACGGAATCTGGTCTCAGGCAGGATTCAGCTTGCCCGCGCACTTGGCGGCAGATGGCCTGAAGAGGCTGCGGAACAAATAACCATGGACAGGGGAAGGACACAATGAGCCAGAAGCGCAGTTTTCTCAGGATAATTATCCCTATATTAATAGTTGGAATTGGGGCAGCCATTATGATGATGCTTATATCAACGCGGTCGGAACCAAAACAGGAAAAGAAGACCATTCTCGGTGCTCTGGTTGACGTGCACATATTAAGCAAAGAAGATACATCCGTAATGATAAGCGGTACAGGTACGGTAGAACCATCTCAGCAGATAACCGTAGTCCCGCAGGTCAGCGGCCTTATCGTAAATGTATCTCCAAAGTTTAAGGCAGGAGGTTTTTTCAGTAAAGGTGAAACGATATTCTCCATCGAAGATACAGATTACCTTCTTGCCTTGCAGAAGGCTGAAGCAGGCAGGACAAAGGCCGAATATGATGTGGCAACTATACAAAGTCAGGCAGCCGTAGCCAGACAGGAGTGGGATATACTTAATAAAGACACAGGCATAGAGCCGAACCCTCTGGTCCTCTTTGAACCACAGCTAAAAAATGCTGAATCAGCCCTGAACTCGGCAAAGGCTGCGGTAACACAGGCAGAGGTAAATCTCTCAAGAACAGTGATAAAGGCTCCCTTTAACTGCCGCGTCCGCTCAAAGAATATCGATATCGGTCAGTACGTAAAATCAGGTGACCGTGTTGCAGAATTTGCAGGTACAGACAGTGCGGAAATAATGGTAGCTATACCGCAGCATGAGCTGCAATGGATGAGTATTCCCGGTTCTCATGCAACCATAAGCCTGGAAACTGGAAGTGAACTGAGTACATGGACAGGTCGTATAGTTCGTTCTACCGGTGAGGTAGATCCCGGGACAAGAATGATTAGTGTAGTTATAGAGGTCAATGATCCCTATACATTAAGCTCGTCAAGGGCGGGTTCTCTGAATCTGGCAGCAGGGTCATTTGTTCATGTAAATATCAAAGGGACAGAGTTGAAGGATATATACAGAATACCCCGTATAGCACTCAGGGATGATAACACGGTCTGGCTGATGGATCAGGATAATAAACTCAAAATAAAATCAGTCAAGGTCCTGCGCAGAGAAAAAGAAGACATCCTTGTTAGAAACAGCCTTACCGATGGAGAAAAAATTGTGCTGACGAATATTTCCGGGGCAGCAAATGGGATGAAGTTGAGGGATCTTAATTGAAAAAGGCACAGAGGCGCAGAGGCACAGAGGCACAGAGGCACAGAGGCACAGAGGCATAGAGGCATAGAGGCATAGAGGCATAGAGGCATAGAGACATAGAGACATAGAGGCATAGAGGCATAGAGGCATAGAGGCATAGAGGCATAGAGGCATAGAGACATAGAGGCACAGAGGCATAGAGAATCATGTAGGGGCGGTACCCCTGTGTCCGCCCAACTGGAGCAACAGGATAAGTGAAAAAAGGAAAGTTATATATGTTTGATAGAGGAATAACAGAATGAAAGGCCCTGTAACATGGATGGCGCGTAATCACGTTGCGGCTAATCTGCTGATGATGATATTTATTGTGGGCGGGTTTGTACTCGGTCTCACGATTAAACAGGAGGTCTTTCCGGAGATCAGTCTGGATATGATATCCGTCACCGTCCCTTATCCCGGCGCCGGCCCTGCAGAGGTTGAAGACGGCATCATCCTGAAGGTAGAGGAAAATATAAGCAGTATCAGCGGTATCAAGGAAGTTAAATCAGTTGCCTCGGAAGGCTTCGGCAGGATCACCGCAGAGGTACTGCCGGGCGAGGATGTGGACCTGATACTGCAGGATATCAAGGCTGAGATTGACCGTATAACGACCTTCCCTGAAGAGGCTGAAAAGCCGGTAATTACAAAGCTTCAAAACAGGCGTGAGGTAATATCCATAGTCGTATATGGAGACGCATCAGAGAAGAGTCTCAGAGAGCAGGCAGAATCAATTCGGGATGAACTTCTCGACCTGCCTCAGATAACGCAGATAGACCTTAGAGGAGTTCGCCCCTACGAGATATCTATAGAAGTCGATGAAGAGACACTTAGACAGTATGGCCTCACCCTTGGACAGATAGCTA
>JADHUV010000014.1 GCA_016784355.1 Nitrospira sp.
TTCATAAAATTGCATAACAAGGCATCGGAGTGAATGTGGACCGCGCTGGGCTTTTTGATATTTGATCAGCTATCAGCGTTTAAAGAGGATTATCGTTTTGTGGGCTTGTTGTCCGCATCACTCAATTCTGCGTTATGTATAAGACAATTCATGCGAAGCGTCTATCTTGAGACTTGACAATGATATCAATAGTGATACTATAATAGAGCATGGGCAAGATAGAAGATAGTTTATCAAAAAGGCATCTGGCTCCGCAGAACATACAATTTAAGGATTTATGCTCTGTATGCGACCATTATTTTGGTGAAGCAAGACAACAGGGCGGCAGTCATCGCATCTATAAAACACCATGGCCTGGAGACCCCAGAGTTAATATTCAGAATGATAAAGGTAAGGCTAAAGCGTATCAAGTGAAACAAGTGCTTTTAGCCATTGAAAAAATGGAGGTAAATTATGGCACTGAAAAATGATCACTATACATATCGAGTTACTTGGTCTGAAGAAGATAAGGAATATGTAGGATTAAGTGCGGAGTTCCCAAGTTTAAGCTGGTTATCTAAAACTCCTGAAGGAGCATTGAAAGGGATTCGCAAAGTGGTTGCAGATGTAGTGAGTGATATGAAAAAAAGCGGAGAGTCTATTCCTGAGCCTATAGCGAATAGAAACTATAGCGGCAAATTTATGGTACGAGTCCTGCCTGAGTCGCATAGAAAACTTGTTATTCAAGCAGCTGAAGCCGGAGTTAGCTTGAACCGTCTTGCTAGTACAAAATTAAACTCATGATGAGGACAGGCACATAACAAGACATGAGTGAATGAGGACCGCGCTGGGCTTTTTGATATTTGATCGGCTATCGGCGTTTTAGGGTGATTGATCGTTTTATGGGGTTGTTGTCCGCATCACTCAATTTTGCTACTTCCCATGCTGTCAAGTAAAAAATAAGTTCGCTCCAAAAAGTATCATTTAAATAGTATCAAAACCCTTATAAATCAGGCTATGCCTTGCCAGTATCGAGACGAAGGAATCCTGTTGATTCAGGAGCAAGGCTTCAATACCGGAACGGAAATCCCGTTTCTTAAGTCTTCCGATCTACGCTTACTTGCGTTGCAATATAACCAATATTCTGATTCGATCCGTGAAGACCGGGACGGCCTGGTAATCCGTTAGGCGAAGCGTATCGTAAGATACCTTCTAACAAAGTTCAACACCAGACCCCGCCGGGAGGCCGCTGGGATCAGCAGCGGTCTCTGCTTCACGCCTTTATTCCTTATCATCTCAATTAATAACAATCTATATTTTCAAAGAGCTATGCTGCTTTTTCGGCAACTTTCTTCTTACTCCCGGTTTTATTTTTTATTCCGGCATCAGGATTATATTTCAACTCCAGCTTTTCAAGTTCCCTGAGTTCATACTTTCTTCTGTTTTTGATCAATGACATCAGAAGTCTCAGCAATACAGAAGAGGCGGCCAACATATTTTTGCGGTAGCTTTTCTTCTTTATCTGCCTTCTTAGAAACTTGATCCTGACCTCCGGTGTGAACCTGGAGGCGTTACAGGTCATGAGGTACAGGAGTTTTAAGATATGACGATTACCCATGCCGCTAATCCTTCTTGTGCCGGAATATTTCCCTGAATCGCAGAGCCTGATATTTGAACCTGCCATTTTTTCGATTTGTTTATAGTGGTCAAATGAATCCAGGTCCCGACACTCTGCGATAAATCGTGCAGCTGTCAGTTCTGATATTCCGGGGACAGATTCAAGGATTTCAAAGTGTTCAGTTTTCTTTGCAAGTTCTACCATTGCGGCCTTAATTGTTTTTTTGCTTTTATTCAGCAATCGCATCTCAGCTATCCAGTTGTCCAAAATTAATCGCAATGTTGCCTCTTCGCCTTCAAAATTTCTGCCGATGCTGTTACGGGCATGTTCTTTAAGCTTTTGAAGTGTTGCAGCCTTGTGATTACCATTAGACATTCTTCGTATTGGCCATTTATGCTCCTGTATATCAAGGTTCTGAAAATGCTCCGGCAGAAAGTATTTATCCAGCAGATATAACGATGTATCGATATCAACACTCGTTATCCGACAATAAAAATAGTCAGATCAGTCAATGACAGCTTGAGTTTTACAAAATCCGTTGAGCGTGAAGATTGAAAAAAGTATTGAATAAGGTCGTTAAATGTTTTATATTCTAATTGGCGGTGACCACGGGTTCAAGTACCGGTTTAGAGATTTTGTTCCGGGGCGTCAGAACACGTTCTTCGAGAACCTTTAATCCTGATTATCAGGAGCGCCAATCTCATTGTGGCACCGCCATTTATTATGATGATCAAGAAGATTTATAATGAACGGATAACCAGGCAGTGCATTGGAATGCCTACCAGCGGTGATGAGTGAAGACACGCTTAATGGTAGGCATCCATGACCTCATCGTTATAAAGCAACAATAATATATATAATTATTAAAGATATTTTTATAGCTCATCATAAACGATGATAGAATATTGACATGAAACGCTATTTATCAAAAGTACTCGACAGTATAGACGTAATTGTTTACGTAGCAGACATCGAAACATACGAGGTCTTATATATAAACGAATATACAAGAGAACAGTTTGGTAATATTGAAGGAAAAAGCTGTTGGCAATCCATTCAAGTCGGTCAAACTGGTCCATGTAACTTTTGTACGAACGATAAAATAGTAACACCCGATGGTAAGCCAGCTGGCGTCTATCATTGGGAATTCCAGAATACTGTCACTGGTAAATGGTTTGACATCCGGGATAGGGCAATTGAGTGGAAGGATGGTCGAATTGCCCGGCTTGAGGTTGCAACAGATATTACTCAACGCAAGAAGGCCGAAGAGGAAAAAGAAATCCTTATTACTGAACTCAAAAGTGCGCTCGCTGAAGTCAGGACTTTGAGCCGAATGCTGCCAATTTGCGCTTCATGTCAAAAATACGTGATGATGAGGGCTATTGGAATAAAGTGGCTGATTATATAAGTGCACATTCTAACATAGAGTTTTCTCATGGTCTTTGCCCTGATTGTGTTAAAACTATTTATCCAAAACACTATAAAGAAAAAGATTAAAGAGTGTATAACAACAGAGTGCAGAGAATGCGGAAGAGCGCTTGGCTTTTTTAAATTCTATCCGGCAAGCGGTATTGTATGATTACCGATCGTCATAGTGGCGATCATTCCGCATCGCTGACTCAGGCTACTTCCCGTATGTCAAGCAAAAAATCAAACCTGGAAAAATATTTCTTTGATCTTTGAAAATAAATCGTTATATTTCAAGCCATGCCTTCCCATGTTTGAGACGCACGTGTCCTGCCGGTTCTGGAATCAGGCTTTATGCCGCACGGAGGTCCCGTTTTTTATTTCTTCCGATCTATGCTTACTTGCGTAACAATGTTAACGAATATTCTGATTCGATCCGTGAAGACCGGGACGGCCCGGTAATCCGTTAGACGAAGCATACTTGTCTGCCATTTGGCAGCGGTTAGTGTACCTTCAATAATGCTCAACGCCCTGCCGCCCCGGGAGGCCCCGGGGATCAAGTGGGGCCTCTTTTCTTCACCCTTTTGTTCCCGAACGTATCAAATTAATTTTTCTAAACTTTCAAAGAGCAAACTGCTATATATTGCTGGATCAATCCCGATTACCTTCAGCCCAGCAATATCGCGTTTCCTCTCGTGGTGCTTTTTGTAGCTCACTGTCTTTTGACTTCTCTTCATGCCTTCCCTCCTTTTGTGTTTTTTCTGTACAACTCGGTTCAGGGAAGCATATAATTTTCTATCAAGGGACGGGCTGAAGAATTGTCCCTTTTGCATAGTATAGATATCGTTATGTCCTAAATAAATTGCTTGCATAAACCAGTTACAGATAGCGTAGAATATTATTACCTATCTAATTGGGGGATTTGAACATGATAAAAACTGATGAACTTATTTCTGAGGCTATATCACTGCCTACAGATATCAGAGCATTAATAGTGAACAAACTATTGGAAAGCCTGAATCCAACAAAAAAAGAAATTGATGAATTATGGGCAGCAGAAGCAGAAAAAAGAGTTGAAGACATTAGGACAGGCAAAGTTAAACCAATTCCGGGAGAAGAAGTTTTCGAGGAGATACGGGACAAATATAAATTATGAAATATTCTTTTCATCCAGATGCGTGGAAAGAATTTGCTGACTTCTGCTCCATCCCCTGACAGGTTACCCTGACAAGCGCTATGAGTTCTGTTGCCGTTTGCTATCTTATTCGTATCTCCCGAAGGCTCATGCCGAACAATAGCTCTTCGACATGCCGAGCGTACACAATCTCATGCAATGAATGCAGACCAGCTGGGACCTTTTTTGCTGACAAAGACTTAAAAAGTGCGAATCAGTTTTAAGCATGTTTACATGCTTCATGGTCTGCATCACTGATCAGCACGTTAGATTCATAAATAAACGTATACTCAACCTCGTTCAGTGTGTATAATAGTAGTTGAGAATACACATTGGAGGAAAATATGAGAACAAATGTTGTAATTGATGACAAACTTATGGATATTGCCTTAAAAGCATCGGGATTAAAAACAAAAAAAGATACGATTGAAGCTGGACTAAAGCTTTTGATTAAGTTGAATCGACAGGCTGAACTTAAGTCTTTCAGAGGTAAGTTGAAGTGGTCAGGCAACCTTGACGAAATGCGGGCCGACAAATGATTGTAGTTGATTCATCAGTATGGATTGATTACTTTAACGGAAATATAAATAAACAGACGGATTGGCTTAATAACGCACTAGGGACAGAACCTATAATTATCGGGGATATCATTTTAGCGGAAGTGCTTCAGGGATTTCAGAGTGATAAGGACTTTAAAATCGCGAAGAAATTACTGCTTGAGTTTCAATATATGGACATGGTTGGTCAAGATATTGCATTAAAAAGCGTTGACAACTACCGTGCACTGCGCCAAAGAGGCGTTACTGTGAGGAAAACTATTGATGTAATGATTGGTACATTTTGCATTCATCATAAGTTTACCCTTTTACACAACGATAAAGACTTTGAGCCGATAGAGAAGCATTTAAAGCTTAAAACAATAAAAATAATCTAAAAAGCGGATGGTCATGAATGCATACCACAGTGAGCTTTTAGAAACTGAGACACTTTACGGGTTGCAAATCTTTTTGATTGCTCGTGTATGTTATTCAGTGGTACGCATCAGTCATCCTTGGCTACTTCCCGCATGTCAATTAAAAAATCAAACCTAAAAAAAAATATTTCTCATATTTACACAGAAGACGCCCTGGAAATATCACTATCTCTATGGATGCCTCCCGGCGGAACTATTAATGAACAGAGCAGGAAATGCAGGGATCATAAGACCTGACCAGCATCTCCGCAAGCAGCCTGATCTCTGAATCATTCCTGCCTTCCAAGGCATACTGCCGTGCAAGATCACTGAGATCCAGATGAATATTGGCATGGTTCTGGCCGGTAGGAATAACACAGTCAGATTTTATAATACGGCCTTCACTATCAAATTCATAGGAATGATAGAGGATGCCACGGGGAACTTCTACTGCCGATGCCCCGATGCCCGCCTTCGGCTTGACCGGCTGACGCGGGTCATCCCACTCGGAATCGATGAGCTCTTTTATTATCTCAATCGAATCAAGTGTCACATGCACACACTCTGCAAGCTGTGCAATATTGTTCATAAAAGGATTGTGGTTTACAGGCTTAAGCCCGAAACTCTCTGCTAACTCCTGTGCAGCGGGATGAAGAAACTTAAAATTATTGTTCACCCTGGCAAGCGCGCCCACGGCAAATGATTCGCGTGAGAGTCTGGCCCACTTGGCCGTGGACTGATCAACGCAGTATTCATTGGTCATCTTCAGGTAGTCTTCTTCCTTCATCTCTACCCCATCTGTAGATATAAGGTCCCCGCCGATAAACGGGTAATCACCATCGCCCTTCAAAGATACAAACTCTGTCTCACGCTGAAAATCAGGAATAGTAAAAGACTTAAATATTCCGGCAGTCTCCGTAAGATCATCCATAGATGCCTGGAGTCGTTTTTTCAGCTGCAAAAGTTCTGTCTTTTTAGGAAGCATGGTAAAACCTCCGACAACTGTACGCGTCGGGTGCAGCCTGCGGCCTCCGACTATGTCACAGGCATCATTGGCCAACTGCTTCAGCCTTGCCGCCATGCCCACGACACCGGGATGAGATTTTATCAGCGGAAACACGCTACCCACGTCCAGAAAATCAGGCGCGGCCAGAAAGTACAGGTGAAGAATATGGCTCTGAAGGGTCTCCATGTGCTTAAGCAGTATTCTGAGCTTTATTGTCTGCTCTGTCGGCACTATGCCGAAGGCATTTTCAATAGCTCGGATGCTGGCAAGGGTATGCCCTATGGAGCAGATGCCGCAGATCCTGCCGCAGATCCACGGCGCATTTTCCCACTTCTTGCCGCTTAAAATGGCCTCAAAAAAACGAGGAGTCTCTACCACCTCCCATGCTGCATGGGTCACCTCCCCGTCTTTTATATCGATATGAATATTTCCATGGCCTTCTACCCTGGCCAGGTGATGAACATTTATATTGCAGGATATTTTCATAATTAACCTCTTATCCGTTCTCTTTGTCTTGTTCCATCTGATCTTTCAGTTTAGAGGTGAACTCCGCAAACCCGCCGAAACACTCAAGCCTGTCCAGCATGGTTTCATAGGAAAAACCGCGTTCCTTCATTATATTGACCATCTCATCCATATTGGCCTCATCGGCCGGACCTCTGCAGCCCCAGCATCCGAAGCGGCTTCCCGGGCACCAGGCATCACATCCGGCACGGGTCACAGGACCAAGACAGGCCTCACCCAGATCATAAAGACATATATTGTCATTTGCCTTGCACTCCATGCAGACCGGGTACTTCGGGTGCTTAACAGATTTGCCGAGCACCAAATTGGTCACGATCTTTTCTACTTCTTCTTTTTTAATGGGACAGCCGTATATCTTCATGTCCACATCCACGATCTCATGAAGGGGCTGTGCGCGCTGCGTCTCTATGGGATGATCGCCATACACTTCTTTTTTAACCCACTCCTGATCATCGAAGCGGTTTTTCAGCTGGTTTACACCTCCAAAACATGCACAGCTTCCAAGGGCCACAAGAACCTTTGCGTTTTTTCGGATCGTCTTGAGTCTCTCGACCTCATCAGCCCGCGTCACACTTCCCTCTACAAGGGCGATATCATAATCATCGGAGGACTCTGTCATGGCCTCGCGAAATGCCACGACCTCAATAAGAGAGAGAAAATCCACTAAAGTGGCCTCATTATTCAGAATCTGCAGCTGGCAGCCCTCACAGGCGGTGAAATCAAAGAAGGCCACTTTAGGCCGGGTAATCGGTACGCCAAGATATGAGGGTGTCTCTGACATCAGATCGCCTCCTTCATATTCATTATTGACCAGTAGTCAAATACCGGACCCTTCAGGCAGGTGTAGGTGGACCCGACATTGCAGCGGCAGCACTTTCCCCGTCCGCAGTGCATGCGGCGTTCAAGGGAAACAAACATCTTCTGCATGGGCACTCCGCCTTCACGCAGCATATCGCATACAAAGGTAAACATCACAGGCGGCCCGCACACAATGGCATAGGTAGAATCACGGAGCCGGTCTTTTTTATCCGCATACTTGTCTTTAAGTACCTTTGTGATAAGTCCGACTTCCCCGTCCCACCCATCATCAGGCTTTTCAACGATAATATCCAGGTCTATATCAAATTTTCTCCACATCTCATACTGGTAGGTAAACAGCAGTTCCGAAGGCTGTCTTGTTCCATATATAATATTCACGTTTTTGTACCGGCTCCTATTTTCAAGCACTGAAAATATAGGCGCCCTGAGGGGTGCAAGTCCAAGGCCCCCGGCGATCAGCAGGACATCCTGCCCGTACATCTCCTCAAGGGGAAAACTCGTACCGAAGGGCCCGCGTATGCCGATCTGCGTACCGCGCTCAACTTTTGCCAGAAAGTTCGTGAGGTTTCCAATCCTGCGAATGCAGAGCTCTATATCACCATGACGAACAGGTGATGAAGATATGGAAAAAGGCGCCTCTCCTATACCCGGCAGTTCAAGCATCACAAACTGACCCGGCCGGAACGTAAACTGGCTGCGTTTTTTTTCATCAATTATCTGAACCTGATAGAGTCTCTCGGTATCGGTCAGAGGATAAACATTCGTTATCTCAGCCTTGTACGTGAACTCAAATTTTCCATTATCAGTCTCGCCGCGCTTTCCGGGACTTTCCTGCAGTATGTTTGTAAAATCAAGTTTATGGTTCATGATTCCCCGCTTTCGGTCTTTTCCCTCTTTCCTGTCCGGACGCTCTTTAT
Source organism: Nitrospira sp. (assembly GCA_016784355.1). Taxonomy (GTDB): domain Bacteria; phylum Nitrospirota; class Thermodesulfovibrionia; order UBA6902; family UBA6902; genus JACNKH01. The sequence continues at coordinate 8,398 of JADHUV010000014.1, forward strand.
GACCTCCGGAACCCTTATATCAGCAAGACAGGACTCATCGCACCTGCCGCAGCCTACGCACAGCGACTCCTCAAACTCTTCGACAAAACCCCTGTGCTTATGATAATAGCGGTACTTGAGACGTGTGCCGCTTTCCGGCCTGAAATTATGACCTCCTGCTACTTCTGCAAAATCAAGCAGATTGCATGAGTAAAGCTGCTTTGTTTTTACCGCACTCTGCAGGTCCAAATTCACTGTCTCCTCCACACCGTAGCAGTAGCAGCTCGGACAGACACTGGCGCATGTTCCGCAGGAGAGACATTTATCACCCCACTGCTTCCATACATCAGAGTGAAACTCCATGTCCAGTATCTTTGTAAGGTCAGTGGTGTCAACGTCTATACAGAAGTTTCTGTTCTTCTCAGCTATGCAGGCAATATACTCCTCGTGCTCTTTTTCCGTGGGGTCAGAGGTCTCCACATTTTCCAAAAAGTTGTAAGCCCGGGCAGACTCGATCTCGACCATGTACTTATCACCCAGATCGGTCAGAAACATATCAAACCCGTTGTCAGCCGTGTCTGTTCCCATGGACTTGCAGAAACAAAAAGGCTGCGGCATGCACTCTATGCCCACGATAAACATGTTCTTTCTCTTTGCCGTGTAATAAGGGGTAGGATATTTTGTATTCATCAATACCTTGTCCAGTTTGTTCAGGGCATTGATATCACAGGCATGAAGACCGAAAAAAATGTGGGGCTCATGAATATTAAAATCGACATACTTATCCCATCCCTGCGGAGTAACTTTAAAGGTGCATAGCGTCTCCTTCGAAGGGAGAAAATAGCTCTTTGCAGGCCGTGAAGTCGTAGTATAATCAAGCCTTAATTTCTCAAACTGACTGACCGGTTCAAATGCATAAATAGTTTTACCGTTACGATCAGCGCCCTTTTCCACCGGCCCGATTATCCGGTTTGCAGACATCACCTGAAACAGCTTCGGCATCTCCTGCTTCGCTAGTATCTTAAATATCATGCCTGGTCTCTCCTTGATATTCTGTTAGTAAGTTTCAAAGATTCTAATTACATTATAGGTTGAAAATAATAATAATCAATACATCAGCTTAATCAAATAAATCTAGGACTGAAGATCCCTGATTATGCAGAAGATAACTGTACAGACATTAAATGACAGTCCGGTATTTTTATCCCTTATGACACCTGTTTTTAATCATTAATCAGAAAAGAAGCGGGACGTTAGAAAATAACAGGGCCGTACATATAAATGTACGGCCCTGTTATTTGCTGGCGTCCCCAAGGGGATTTGAAGCCTGTTACCGCCGTGAAAGTTTAGAAACCGAAATTTTAAAAAGGTTTTTCTACCTGCACTTATTTTACTTTCAGCAGATTGGGCCTGTGCACGGCCTTCTATACATTATTATAATGTCCATATTTTATATCCTGTTAGCAATATTATGTTACGATTTTGCTACGTTGCACCGATATGTATATAGCCGTTAGACCTCAACAGCTAATTATACAAAAGCTCTGTCCAACCAGATGCTATAAACTTCTACTCAAGCACCCCCGGCCCCGGAACCTTACCGTATAAACCCCTCCAGATAATAAAGTCATCCGTCCATATTGCCCCGTTGCCGTTTAAATCCATATCTGCATTGCCCTCATTAGTCTGCTGCCCGGCAAAGGGCCTCCACAAGATAAAATCCCTTATCTCCACTATTCCGTTATTGTCAAAATCACCATCGCACATATTGCCATAGTGCTGGACTCCCTGCAGAAAAGAATTGTCATCTTCATCTGCGTTTGTATCCCTCTGGTCCGGGTTCTGGACTTCGCCACAGTTATCGCAGGCATCGCCTATGCCGTCGTTGTCTGTGTCTGCCTGATCAGGGTTTGAGGTGTCGGGGCAGTTGTCATCACAGCTGACATTCCCGCCTCCTGTGCAGGGATTATCACCCGCTACACCAGTCAGATCCCCATCGCTTAAGACTGTATCCATATCAGCATCAGGCAACCCTAGGACAATAATCTGACCTGTCGGGTTTGCATGAGAAATATACGCTTTTTTACCATCTTTTTCAAACTCTATGTCTCTAGGGTTCACACCTAAGCCATGAACCTCAAAAACAACTTCATGCCCTGGAAGCCTTATTATTGAAAGATACTGATCACTGTTTAAGGCATAAATATAACTGCCGTCAGGTGTTATTGAAAGTGTTGTTGGCCTTCCACCAGTAATAATTACTGCAGTTTGTGTTAATGCAGTTCTATCAATCACTCTAATTTGCCCGGCATCAGGGTCACTGACATACACATTGTCCGTTGTAACTGCAACTCCGCCATCAACAGAGCCTATCGAGGTTGAACGGAGAACATTAAACGGCTCCTGAAGTGATATTTCATAGAGCATATTAGAGGCAGACTTTCTCTGTTTTGTCGGTATATATGCCTTTGAGCTATCTGGTGCAAAACCTAATTTATGGCCACTCGGCTCATCACTAAGTATTACTGAGGCCAGAACTGTATAACTATCAATATCAATAATTGTAATCATGTCATTATTCATATCATAGCCCCTGCCATCTCTGCCGACAGCTACCAATACCTTGGACTTGTCAGGTGTAATATCAATATCTGCAGGCCAGGATGACCCTACGCCAAGATCAGTTCTTGTGTTATTCGCAAGCATATCAATACGTGATATGTTGCCGTAGTAGTAGTTTGAGGTAAAGAGATAATGATCATCACTTGAAAGTACCACATCACCATGGGTGTGATACCCTCCAAACTCCATAGTCTGCGTAAGGGTATAATCCAAAATAGAGTATTCTTGAACTCGTGAGCCATTACCATCTTCCCAGTATGCTGCATATAACTTACTATCATCTGAGTTCAGGTAAATACCGCCAACGGCTGATGGTGCGACTGTAATACTGTCTAATATCACTCTCGGGGGATCACAGGCATCTCCTGTTCCGTCACTGTCGAAATCTGACTGCGCAAAATTTGAAACCATGGGGCAATTATCAACTACCCCGCAAGTACCACCTTCATTAAAAACAACGTCATAATCAGTATCTGTGCATACAGTATCACAGACACCACCTTCGTCGATTTGACCATCACAATTATTATCTATGCCGTCACAAATCTCAGTTGATGGGACACAAGAGCAATCAATCAAGCCATCACAGTCCAAGTCCTCACAATCTATGAGTTCATCAGCATCGTTATCGACACCGTCAGAACATGACAGTTCTGTTCCGTACTCGCAGCCCGAAATCCCATCACAGTCAGGATCTTCACAATCGGTCAGTCCATCAAGGTTGTTATCGATTGAATCAATACAATTAGTTTCTACAAGTCCCTCACATGTATCAGAGATCTCATTGCATATAGTCCCCTCTGGACAGAGGTCTCCCACTGAAATACAGTCATTTACTGCATCACAGAATTCAGTTCCGTTGCAGTACTGGCCGTCGTCAGGGCAATATGTATCGTTGATCACATTATCGCATGAGTCTGATGACTCATTGCAGGAGTCGTCGGTACATCCAATTCCATCATTGCAGGTTACTGGCGTTCCCAGCTCACATTGATTAGTTGTTAAATTGCATGTCTCTATACCATTACAATACTGACCATCATCGCATTGTGAGTCAGATATGCATTCTACAACCCTCAGTTTAACCGGTACATCATACGGATTTTCATCAGGATCATTAGACTGTATGCGAATCCAATCATTGTGGGTTCCTATACCGACACATGCCTCGTTTATCGAAACACTTACCAGGTTAGAGGAACTTGGGACTATATTAAAGGAAGTCGGTGGTGTAATCGATATCCAACAACTGTTATTGACCAGAGAAATATTTGTAATATCCAAATTAGAATCACCTAGGTTATTAACAATAAACCCTCCAGCCTGCTGGACTGCAGTACCTGCATTGATCGATGGAAATGATAACCCATTTTTTGGATCAGTAAGTGTAGGGCCAGATGATTCTAGTATTGTCTCGATTTCATTGGGAGTTAAATTATTATTTGCTTCCAACATTAAGGCGGCAATACCTGCTGCAGTTGGGGTAGCCATTGAAGTGCCATGTAGTGTTCTCGGCCCACCACCAATAAAAGACGCTGTAATCGGTGCACCTGGGGTTGTAATATCCATTTCTGTACTGCTATTGGTAAAACACGTAATTGTGTTAAGACTTGTATTAGCATCGAAACAATTTGCTTCAAAATAATTACCAACATCTGGTTCTCGACCTACATTACCATCATAAGTAGCACCTACAGCTATTACACCGGTAATGCAAGCCGGAGCTCCAATGCTGGTAGATGAGCCATCATTTCCTGTGGCCGCAAATAATGTAATATTTTGAGCTCTCAATTGCTTTACCGCATTTAAAACACCCGGAAAACTTCCATCACAATTGCCTGAATATAATTCATTTGTTCCTAAGCTCATATTTATTACATCAACATTGAGAGTTGCTTGATTCGTTATGATCCAATTTAATCCGTCTAACCAGTCTTGTACCCATCCATCGCCATTTGAATCAAGAACACGCACGGCTACGATATTTGCATTTGGAGCAAAGCCTCTTGAACTTACTGTGCCGGATGAAGTAATGATCGAGGAAACATGTGTGCCATGACCATCTTCATCTTCAGCACTTGTCCCTTCGTTGGTATCACTGGGTGGGCAGTCCCCTGCCGTGAAACAGTGCTCCGCAATGATATCATCCATCAAGTCAGGATGATCCGTATCGATGCCCGTGTCTAAAACAGCTACATTTATTCCTTGCCCTGTAACATTGTAATTTAATTGAACAGTATCAGCTTTAATCGCAGGAACACTTTCCGCAAGATATTTTCGTATCGGCTTATCGAGGTTAATCGCCAAGACTGAAGGGTGTTTCTCCAATATTTTCAGAGCCTGCTTTGTGATTGTACCGGCGAATGCAGGAATATGACTGTAACTCCTTGAAAGGGTAAAATCTGCAGTTGGTAATGATTTAAGCACTGATTCTCTTACATGTTTAACTGCCGGGACTCTTTGATTAGCTCTAGCATTAATTGGCACGGGGTCACGAAAAGAAACGACTACACGAACTTGGTTCTGGGTCTCAAGAATATTGTATAGTCTTTGCATTTCTACATTACGGAGACTTGTGATACTTGATGAGCTGTTTGACATACCAACAGAATTACTACTAAAAAATGAGCTACTCTCAGTTCCAGCAGTGATACCAGCGAAACTTGAAACTCGTGTGTATGTAAGAGATGGTGGCTGAACATCAATATCTGGTACTGACGGGTTGATCACATCAAACGCATGTACCCAATCCCAGAGATCAGTGTCAACTCCATCGGACTTCACCCGAATGGAGTATTCAAAGGCTCCATCAGTTGAAGAGTTGATGCCCACAAATTCAAATAAATGTCCATTTGTATTGCCAGACACTGACTGAGTTATAGTCTGATCATAAACAGTAGATGAGGAATTATACCGGATCACGAGCTGAACCGACACGCTGTGAGAACTGCTGTCGCCGTTGCTCACCCATACTTTTGGTGTAACTAAAGTGTTTACAGAGACACTTCCGCTAGTAATATCTGTAGATCCATCATAGAACCGTACACCCTCACCCCATGGCATATAGCGTGTAAAAGTGCTCGTGTTAGTTGCCGGATTAATCGTCACTCCTGTTTTCTGACCCCAATATTCGTGACCTAGACCGCTAAGGCTGTTTACATTCACTTGATAGTAATAGTTATTCCCCACTGGAATATTAGACAGAAGCGCTACCCCGCTAGTATTTGTCGAGGCGCTCGTTACGGAATTACTTCCGCTGTCAAACAGATTAACGGTTGCCTGGTCACCAGGAACAACGGGGTTTCCGCCGGATACATTGTTGACAGTAACTTGAAGATCGCCGTTAGGTTTATATGACGAAGCATTTTGATTCTGAGTGTCAAGTAAATCATTAGACAATACATCATCATCTCTGAAATCCCACACGATTGTTCCTGAACTATCAGTGCTCGGTGCCGTTACAGTAAATGTAGCATTATAGTAACTGTCATGAGGCATAAAAGGATTATGATAAGGAGGACTAACTGTCCATCCAGATGGTATAGAGCCGGGTTCAATCAGCATATCATCACTGTCCCCAGTATTGTGGACTTGAACGGTTACTGGTACTGAATATGCCCAAGCTAAAGATAAAGGTGAAGGTGCTATTGAAACTATGTCCCCCGATTCTCCCCATATTATATTGACTGTTCTTGTACCAGATGATCCAGATGTATCTGATGTATGAGTAGCACATCTAGCATGTGCCAGTACACTATAACTTCCAGCTACAGCATAACTATGCGATTGACTTGACGATCCCCACGGTGAGTAAATTCCATCACCCCAATCAAATCTATACTGGAGACTATGTCCTTTATTGCTAGACGCCCCGTCAGTGCTGCATGATATGTTTTGATTGATCTCACCACTACTGGGCGAGCATGATGGAGTATTTGGAGACGTTACCGATTCAAGAACAGAAGACGATATACTTTGATTCTGAGTATCAAGTAAATCATTAGACAATACATCATCATCTCTAAAATCCCACTCGATTGTTCCTGAACTATCAGTGCTCGGTGCCGTTACAGTAAATGTAGCATTATAGTAACTGTCATGAGGCATGAAAGGATTCCGATAACTAGGACTTATTGTCCATCCAGATGGTATAGAACCGGGTTCAATCAGCATATCATCACTGTCACCGGTATTGCGAACCCGAACTGTTACCGTGGTGGATTGTCCTCCAGATAAAGACAATGATGAGGGACTAACATAAACTACATATCCTGACTCGCCCCATACTATTCCTACGGTATCCGACCCTGACCACCCTGAAGTTACTGACGTATGTGTTGCGCATCGTGACTGAGTCTTTACATAATAAGTCCCAGCATTTGAGTAACTATGCGACCGATTAATTGACCCCCAACTTGATGTATATCCATCACCCCAGTCAAAACGATATTGGAGACTATGTCCTTTATTGCTAGAAGAACCACCTGTATTACATGATATGCTTGTACCGACTTCACCACTTGAAGGACAGGATGGTGAATTGGGCGTGCTTACTATCTCTGGTTCAGTATAATTTATCGTTATGTTCCAAGAATCAATTCTTCCTTTATTCCAATCTGGGTTTGAATCATTATATGTATCTTGTATATTAAACCACCATGTCCCATTTACCTGAGTATTGGAAGGTGGATAAATCGTCTTACAACTATCTGATGTTTCATCATACCCATCTAGCCAATCATCGCCAGTCACAGACAGTCCGTAACTAGGACTATCATATCCAGTCGAATTGTCGAGATACCAATCTATATCCGTAATATAGTTGCTATCCACATTCCAGCATACAGATATGGAAGTTATTGTAGAGCCAGAAGGCGCACCAGACATGCTGATGCTCGTCCATACCCAATCAAAGGCACTGGTATATTCAATATTTGAGCTAGTCGAACCACTTTTAGAGGCTGCCCACGCTGACACAGAAAAAAACAATATTAGTCCAATGATTAAACATATGGTGGCAACGTAATGAGTAACTTGTTTCAACTTCATTCTACTATCCTCCTTGCCATTAAAAGAAAATCTCTTATGGAAAACATGTATTCATTAAACATATAACGCCTTCATTAATTAATAATTATTTTCTGGTTTTAAATCTAACCTACCTGTATCTGTAGGTGCGTTATCGTAAGCACATAAGTACCATGTACTATTAGCTAGACGTGCCGTTCTATCTTGAAATACTAGTTTCTTTTTCTTGAATATTATCAGGCTACCACCTTCACGATCCCAAAAAGTCCGGTTTATTAATATAGTCAAACTACTTTAGCTATAAATCTAATGATACAAACTTCTGAAAATACGTCCCGCGTGAAAGAGAAAAGAAGGAATAAGTGCCTATGATTTTAAAAAGATATCATAAAAATTATTACCTGTCTACCTGTCAGATCTAACAGGTGTGTATGGTTATGACAATGTCCAGGACATGGTGACCCTGCCCCTACGATCGTTGTTCAATGCCCCACCTGTTTATGGGTACTTCACGAATTGCCTTGACTTTCTCCTAAAAGTACGAAATAATCATACTTACAGGAGTAAATGATATGATAAAGGCCCATACACCATATTTAGATTATCTCTACCTGATTGACTCATTACGCAATTACGCCTCCCCTAAGTCCAAACTGACGACAATGATCAAATCCGGAGAAGTAATAAGACTTAAGCGAGGTCTCTTCCTTGACAGCGAAAAAGACTATTCACTGAAGACCCTGGCGAATAAAATATATGGCCCTTCATATATATCCTTTGAATATGCTCTCTCCTATTACAATCTTATCCCTGAACGGGTACAGACCATCACCTGTGCGAGTTATGCAAAAAACAAGAGCCGGAGATTCGATACTCCGGTGGGTTCATTTCTTTACAGGAGCATACCCCGTGCTGCCTATCCCTATGGGGTTACCAGGCTGGAGGAGGGGAACAATCCCTTTCTTATTGCCACTAAGGAAAAGGCCCTTTGCGATACCCTTTCAAAAATCAGGGGGATCACAAATATTACGACACTTAAAATCAGCCTTTTTGAAGATCTCAGGATCGAAAGAGAGGAGTTATCTGCAATTAATATTAAGGATATAGAAATGCTGGAGCCTCTGTATAAGAAAAAAGTCCTTGCCCTGTTTCTGCAGTATCTGCACAAGGAGGTTGCCCTTGCATAGCGCGATTGAGGAAATGCTGAAAACATATTCCTGCAAAACTGTAGACGATTATAAAAATGCCCTGAAAGAGATACTGCAGGAAATAGCTCTTCTTGGTCTATTCCGTGCTAATTTTTTTGATAAGGCTGCCTTTTACGGTGGAAGCGCCCTGCGCATTTTCTATGGCCTTGATCGTTTCTCCGAGGACCTCGATTTTTCACTGCTTAAACCGTCAGACAGGTTTGATATCGCCCCCTATTGTGAGTTTATTAGAGAGGAACTTGCGGCCTTCGGATTTGATGCAACAGTTACTAAAAAAATGAAGTCCGCACAATCAACTATCGAGTCTGCCTTTATAAAAGCTGAGACGCTTATACATATCCTGCAGATTGAATCAATAAGTCCGCCAATTTCAGGTGTTGCAGAAAATGAATTACTAAAAATAAAACTTGAGATTGATACTAATCCTCCCGCCGGTGCAGAGTATGAAATTAAATATCTCTTAAGACCGGTCCCCTGTCACGTCCGTCTCTTCTCTGATTCCTCTTTGTTTGCCGGTAAAATTCATGCCCTTTTATGCCGCAACTGGGGAGGCGGCCTAATAAAAGGTAGGGATCTTTATGATTATGTCTGGTACATCTCAAGGTCAACTCCGCTTAGTATTCTTCATCTCTCAGAAAGGATGAAGCAGACAGGTCATTTAAAGAAAAACGAAAACCTGAACTATGAAGATTTAAAGAAAATGCTTGAGAAGAAATTTACATCCATTGATTATGCACAGGCAAAACAGGACATAATGCCTTTCATAAAAGATCCCCAAATACTTAATCTCTGGTCCGCTGATTTTTTCAGTACCATAACACGGGATAAGTTAATCCATATTGTAGGGTAATTCGTGAATTACCCCTACGGTATCGTTAATTTTGTTGCATGGAGGATATAAGTCTGAGAGGTTAAATAAAATGGGGTTATCCGAAAATCGGATAACCCCGTAATATTGCTGGCGTCCCCAAGGGGATTTGAACCCCTGTTACCGCCGTGAAAGGGCGGTGTCCTAGGCCAGACTAGACGATAGGGACATCTGGTGAGCCGCGTTGGATTCGAACCAACGACCCACGCCTTAAAAGGGCGTTGCTCTACCAACTGAGCTAGCGGCCCAAAATTGGGCATATAAGTATAACAATAATCGTCAGGAAAAAAACACCCCTGACTTTACCTTTTCTTTGCTTTAGCAAAAGGGTCCTTCAAAATCATTGTCTCATCCCGTTTTTGTCCGGTAGAGATTATATCTATATCCACATTAAGAGACTCACTGATATAGTCAACATAGGCCCTTGCCTGCTTCGGAAGGTCCTTCAGTTTAGTCGCGCCTTTAGTCGATTTACTCCAGCCATCAAGCTCTACATACTTTGGCTTGCATATATTAAGCAAATCTGTCTGCTGCGGAAAGTCCTCCGTAGAGCAGGGTTTACCTTTTTTGCTGCACTTGCAGTTTCCAGAGGGATCTTCATATTCATACTCAGTGGCAATCTTTATCTTATCCATCCCGTCCAGTACGTCGAGCTTGGTCAGGGCAATAGAGGTAAAGCCGTTTATCCTTATTGCATGCCTGAGGCTCACAAAATCCAGCCAGCCGCACCTGCGAACCCTGCCGGTTGTAGCACCGACCTCTCCGCCCTTGGTCTGCAGATGTTTACCAATATCATCAAACAACTCTGTAGGAAAAGGACCCTCTCCCACTCTGGTAGTATAGGCCTTCATGATTCCAAGCACCCCATCAATACTCATGGGACTGACGCCGAGGCCTGTGCAGACGCCTCCTGCACTTGCGCTTGAGGAAGTCACATATGGGTAAGTACCGTGATCGATATCCAGAAGTACGCCCTGTGCACCTTCAAATAAGACATTTTTCCCTTCTTCAATAAGCCTGTTTGTCATTAAGACAGTATCTGTTATATAAGGTGCAAGATACTCCGCATATTTCATATACTCATCATAAATCTTGTTTACACTTAATTTACTGATACCATATTTTTTCTGAAGCAGAAAGTTTATATCTACAAGATTATTCTTCAGCTTGGCCTTAAAACTCTTTCCATCCAGGAGATCCATTATCCTTATCCCGCTCCTGTTCATCTTATCCACATAGGAAGGACCAATACCTCTGCCGGTCGTGCCTATTTTTTTCTTTCCCTTTGATACCTCACTCTGACTGTCAAGCAGTGTGTGGTACGGCATAATCATATGAGCGCGTCCACTGATAAAGAGATTCTTACCAATAGTTATACGTCTTTTCTTAAGGCCTTCTATCTCTTCTATCAAAGCGCTTGGATGAATAACGACACCATTGCCGATTATGCATGTCTTGCCCTTGTGCAGGATACCGGAAGGAATGAGATGAAGTATAAATTCACTTTTTTTAATAATAACGGTGTGACCTGCATTATGGCCGCCCTGATAACGCGCAACCACATCTGCCTTTTCGGTCAGCAGATCAACGATCTTGCCTTTACCTTCATCACCCCACTGTGTTCCTACAACAACTATGTTCGCCATTTTTTCTCCTCAATCTACGCCGGATGCTTTATCCGGAATTTTTTACCGTCAATAGCTCAGCGCTACTGAGGAAGGTGAATCAAATTAATAGACAGCACATTAGGAAGCTTTTTAATCTTATCGATAATATCCTGTGATATCGCCTTATCTACACTGACAATTGATACAGCCTTGCCGCCGCGTGTTTCACGTCCGAACTGCATGCGGGCTATATTAATCTTGTGCTCGGCCATTACCATTCCGATACCGCCAATAACTCCGGGCTTATCTTTATTCTCTACTACAAGCATCTCGCCGCTCGGCACTACTTCAACTGCAAAACCATCAAAATCTACTATACGCGGATCTTTCTTACCATGCAGAACGCCGCTTACAGAGCTTACTTTCTTTCCTGATTTTACGGTGATAACGATCATGCTGTGATAATCACCGGCATCATCGGTAGTAACTTCCTTAATCTCTATACCCCGCTCTTTAGCAATAGCAGGTGCATTGATGAAATTAACGGTCTCTTCAAGAATCGGAGTCAGTACTCCCTTTATCGCTGCTATCGTAATAGGCTCAAGCATTAATTCTGCTACTTCGCCTTTATACTCAATTGTAACGCCATTTATTCCGCCTTCAAAATTTTGTGTAATAAAACTGCCCATTCTCTCGGCCAGATTAATATAAGGCTCTAAGCCTGGAAGCAGGTCAGCCGATACAGACGGAAAGTTCACTGCATTTCTAATAGATCCATGAACAAGATAATCAACGATCTGATTAGCAACGGCTATTGCAACATTTTCCTGCGCATCCTGTGTAGATGCACCAAGGTGCGGAGTACAGATAAAATTATCCAGTTCAAATAAAGGAGAATTTTCAGGCGGCTCTGTTGCAAATACGTCAAGCGCTGCTGCTGCAACCTTACCAGACTTCAGTGCCTCATAAAGGGCAGCCTCATCAATTGTGCCTCCTCTTGATGCATTGATGATCCTGACCCCTTTTTTCATCTGCTTTATCGTCTTTTCATTAATAAGATTTTCTGTTTCAGCGGTACGCGGTATATGAAGCGTAATAATATCCGAGTCTTTAAACAGTTCTTTTAATTCCACAACTTTTACACCAAGAGTCTTTTTCTTCTCCTCGCTCAAGTGAGGATCATATGCCAGTACTGTCATGCCCATGCCCTGAGCAATCTTAGCTACATGTGAACCAATATTTCCAAGACCCACTATACCAAGGGTCTTGCCATACAGCTCGATCCCCATAAATTTTTTCTTTTCCCACTTACCTTCTTTCATTGAAGCAGTGGCCTGAGGTACCATTCTCGCCATAGCTACCATAAGTGCTACCGTATGTTCTGCCGTAGTAACAGTATTTCCGCCTGGAGTGTTCATGACAACAACGCCATGTTTAGTTGCAGCAACCTTATCAACATTATCAAGACCTGAACCGGCCCTTCCGATTACCTTAAGTTTTGTAGCAGCCTCAATAATCTCGGCAGTAGCCCTGGTAGCACTACGGATAACGAGTGCCTCATATTTACCAATCACTTTTTTCAGTTCATTAGGTGTCATGCCTGGTTTAAGATCAACCGTTAAACCAGCCTTTTCTAAAATTGCTACGCCCTTCGGGGATATATTGTCACTTACCAGTACTTTCATATTATTATTGTTAACTCCTGTTTTAGTTTTCTCTTATATTTAATTTAGGTTAAGAGTTATTCTTTTCAAACTCAGCCATAAAGGCAATCAAGGCATCAACCCCTTCTTCAGGCATTGCATTATAAATACTTGCTCTCATACCGCCTACGCTGCGATGTCCCTTTAATGTTACAAGTCCCTTGTTTTTGGCTTCCTCAAGAAACTTTGGATCAAGATCAGGATTAGCAAGAGTAAATGGAACATTCATCCAGGAACGATTCTCAACTGAAACCGGACTTGCATAAAAAGATGAATTATCTATTGCTGCATATAATTTATCTGATTTACGCTTATTGATCTCGCCCATAGCCTTAAGACCGCCTCTTTCTTTAATCCACTGAAATACAAGTCCTGCAATATACCAGCTGTATGTAGGAGGAGTATTATACATGGAATCTGCCTTAGCCATGGTCTCATAGCTGTACATAGTAGGAGTACCATCAAGTTCAGTTCCCATAAGATCCTCGCGTACTATTACTATAGTTAGGCCGGCTGGACCAATATTTTTTTGAGCACCCGCATAAATAACTCCAAACTTTGTTACATCTATCGGTCTTGAAAGAATTGTAGAAGACATATCAGCTACAAGAGGTACATTACCTGCATCTGGAATAGCATTAAATTCAACACCGCCGATAGTCTCATTCGGTGTATAGTGAAGATATGCTGCTTCAGGATTGAGTTTCCATTCAGATACCGGCGGCACTGATGAAAATTTATCAGCTTCACTGGTGGCAACGAGATTGACATCACAATAACGCTTTGCCTCTGCTATAGCCTTTTTAGACCAGGCCCCTGTATTAATATAATCAGCGGTCTTTTTCCCCATTAATAAGTTCATAGGCACCATTGCAAACTGACTGGATGCACCACCCTGTAAAAATAATACCTTATAGTTATCAGGAATATTCATTATTTCTCTTAAATCCTGCTCTGCTTTTGCTGCTATAGACATAAATTCTTTACCGCGATGACTCATTTCCATCACTGACATGCCGCTTCCATTCCAATTAATCATCTCTGCAGCGGCCTTTTTTATCACATCTTCTGGAAGCATTGCTGGTCCTGCACTGAAATTATATATCTTCATTCTTAGACTCCTGTATGTGTAATTTATGTTGATAGTTTGTGTTAAAAAAATAAAGCTATTTTAAGGAAATATCTATCCTTATATATGTTTATGAACCACTTATCAATAGTTTCAGTTTTAGCCAGACAGGTAAATAGAGTAAGAATAAGAACATTAATATGTAGGTTATCAACAATTAGTTAAAACAGCTATAGCCTTTTTATGATGAAACTTATTGACTTTGAAGAATATCAATTCATCCTATATTTGTCAAGTTTATCCTTTTATTATAAACAATCTGTTAACCACTGAATTCTCTTTGTTTTTACTGAGCTTTATTAGGTTTTTAACATAACTAACATGCCTGTTATTACTACTATTCTTTTAAAGAATAAAGAATAATAAAGATAAGAGATCTTAATTTTGTTAATAAAAAAAAGCTTTGTAATTAGTTTCAAAAACGTATTATACTTCTTGAACTTCGCAAGCCTGACAGATTTAAATCTTAAATAATATTTACGTATGAAAATTTTTTTAAATGAATAAAGCAATAGATAATATATATATCACCAATCTTGGTGTAAAAAAAAATGAAAAAGTAATCGTGTTTACGGATTCACACACCGAGGATTTAAAAAAAGTCGCTATTTCAATAGCTGAAGCTGGTCATAAATTTACATCACGGCTAAAATTTATTGAATTTAAATCGACAGAATGTCATGGAGTAGAACCGCCTGAAGGACTCTGGAAAGAGACTTTTGGAGAAAATATATATGCAGAATTTAAGAAACGTAAATTATTCGAGCCTATTCTTAAGAAAAAAACATCAGCTAAACAACGAGAAATAATAGAAAAAATAGTAGAAGTTTATAAAAAAGATGCAGCTAAAGTAGTGATAGGACTTTCGCATTATTCGACAAGTCATACAAGATTTAGAGATTTACTAAACAGAATCTGTAAGACCAGATACGCAAGCATGCCGCTTTTTGACAAAGATATGCTTACAGGTCCTATGAAAGTAAATTGGGAAAAAATGCAGATACGGTCAAAAGAGATAGAAAAAACAGTAAATCGATATGAAGAAATTGAAATTATAAGTGAAAATGGTACAAATATTGTTTTTTCAAAAAGCGGCAGAAAGGCCATGTCAGATACTGGAATAATTACAAAGCCTGGTGGTTTTTGTAATCTTCCTGCTGGTGAAGTATATCTTGCACCTTTAGAGGGAACGGCTAATGGCACACTTGTGCTTGAGTGGGCTCCAACAAGAAAACTGAATAGCCCTGTAACGGTCAATATAAAAAATGGCATAGCTGTAAGTCTTGAGGGTGATGAGGTGTTTGTTAAAGAATTACAGACGAAGTTTGATGAGGCTAAGGAAAATAGAAATATAGCTGAACTTGGTATAGGGACAAATGATAAGGCCTTACGACCGGATAATATATTAGAATCTGAAAAAATCTTCGGAACTATTCACATAGCCTTTGGTGATAATAGTTCCTTCGGCGGAAAAATAAGGGCAAACTTTCATCAGGATTTTGTCTTTTTTAAGCCGACTATGACACTTATATCAAAAACGGGTAAAAGAGTAACTCTCCTTAAAAAAGGAAAGCTGGTTAATAATAAATAGATCTTTAAATTTAAAATAATGAAAAAAACCAGTGAGTTTATAGAATTTCTGGAAGAAGTATTTGAAAAATTTGGGATAATTGATATAAAAAAGATGTTTGGCGGTTACGGGGTATATCATGAAGGTTTGATGTTTGGACTGGTTGAGCGTAATACACTTTATTTGAAAGCAGATATTAAAACTAAAGAATTGTTTGAATCCATGGAATTATCACAGTTTAGTTATCGTAGAAAGGATAAGACCATTAAAATGTCTTTTTATCGGGCACCTGAAGAGATATTTGATGATAAAAATTTAGCAGTAAAGTGGGCTGATCTTGCCTATGGTTCAGCTTTTAGATCAGCATCTTCCGGGAAGAATCAGACCTCCCGGAAACCTTGACACTTAGTTGTATATCATGTTTAATATTGAGGCCGCATCTCTGCCTTTAAATATAAAAGCACTATTAATTACACGAGGAAATTCAATATCATGTCCATTGACTATAAAGACACATTAAATCTTCCGAATACTGCGTTTCCAATGAAAGCGAATCTTTCTAAAAAGGAAGTGCAACTGCTTGATTATTGGGATAAAAATGAAATATTGAATAAAATGCTTGCCAGGGACAAAAACAAAAGTTTTATATTGCACGACGGTCCTCCTTATGCAAATGGAAATATCCATATTGGGCATGCCCTGAATAAAATTCTGAAAGATATAATTATCAAGTACAAGACTATGAAGGGGTTTTATGCACCGTATGTCCCAGGATGGGACTGCCACGGCTTACCGATTGAGCATCAAGTTGATAAGAAATTGGGATCAAAAAAGGCAACTACCCCTGTTAATGAAAAAAGACAGTTATGCAGAGATTATGCAAAGGGTTTTGTAGATATTCAAAAAGAGGAATTTAAGCGTCTCGGTGTCTTCGGAGATTGGAAAGATCCTTATATTACAATGAAATATGAATATGAGGCATCCATTGTCAAAGAGCTTCATAAGTTTGCAAAAAACGGTTCTCTGTATAAAGGGAAAAAACCTGTACACTGGTGTCCAACCTGTGTAACTGCTCTGGCAGAGGCAGAGGTTGAGCATGCCGATAAGACCTCCCCCTCGATATATGTAAAATTTAAGGTTGAGAAATCAGACGGAAAGATCAGTGATGAATCTGAAAAAGGTACATGGTTTGTTATATGGACAACGACTCCCTGGACCATACCGGCTAATATGGCTCTTACGCTGCATCCAGACTTTATGTACACTCGAGTCAGTACCCATGAAGGTGATTTAATTATCGCAGATGAGCTTGCGGAAGGCTGTATGCAAAAGGCTGGATATCTGGATGGTCAGTATGAGATTTCCCAGGGCAAGTGGACTGGAAGTGAGCTTGAAGGCGTTACATGCCGTCATCCCTGGATAGACAGAATAGTTCCGGTAGTAGTAGGTGAGCATGTGACCCTGGAGCAGGGAACGGGTGTAGTTCATACTGCGCCTGGTCATGGCGAAGATGACTTTGAAATGGGTCTTAAATATGGCATTGATGCTTATACTCCGGTTAATGACAGAGGACTATTTACTGAGGATGTAGAGGGGTTTGCCGGACAGTATGTTTTTAAGGCAAATGCGGAAATAATTAATAAAATCAAAAAGATCGGTGCATTATTAGGGGATGCTGTAGATATTGAACACTCGTATCCGCACTGCTGGAGATGTAAAAAGCCTGTGATTTTCAGGGCTACTGAGCAGTGGTTTATATCCATGGAAAAAAATGACCTTCGAGGGCGGGCACTGCAGGAAATATCGAAGACAGAGTGGATTCCCAAATGGGGAATGGACCGGATTAACGGTATGGTTAAAGGTCGTCCTGACTGGTGTATATCGCGGCAGAGATCCTGGGGAGTACCCATCACTTTGCTTCAGTGTGAAAAGTGCGGAACTTACGTTAATGATGATAATGTAAGAAAAAATATAGAAGATCAAGTTGAGATTGGCGGTGCTGATATATGGTTTGAAAAGGATGCATCGGACTTTTTGACCGAGGGATATAAATGCATCAAGTGCAGTGGGCAGGACTTTTTAAAGGAAAAAGATATTCTGGATGTCTGGTTTGATTCAGGGGTCAGTCATGCCGCGGTTATGGAAATTGATGAGAGACTTAGCAGTCCTGCTGATCTGTATCTTGAGGGCAGTGATCAGCACAGGGGTTGGTTTCAGAGTTCTTTGCTGGCATCAGTGGGCACAAGAGGCAGGGCGCCTTACAGGGCAGTATTGACACATGGCTTTGTGGTGGACGGCAAGGGCAAAAAGATGTCAAAGTCTCAGGGCAATGTTGTAGCGCCGCAGAAGATTATTGATGTACAGGGTGCCGAGATACTGAGACTCTGGTGCTCATCTGCTGATTACAGAGAGGATATGAAGATCTCTAATGAGATTATGGCGAGACTCGTGGAGGCGTATCGGAAAATAAGGAATACATCACGATACTTGCTTGGAAACATTGGGGACCTGGAGTCCGGCAGTTTAAAAACGATTCCTCAGGATGAGATGCAGGAGATAGACCGCCTGGCAATGAGTATGCTGCAGAGCCTTATTAAGAAGGTTACCCACTCCTATGAGACCTATGCCTTTTATGAGGTATATCACGCAATATATAGTTTTTGCATTATTGATATGAGTAATTTTTACCTCGATATACTGAAGGACAGGCTGTACACCAGTGCAGCAGATTCTTTAGAACGGCGTTCAGCGCAGCAGGTATTGTCTAACATATTGATTTCATTGACTAAAATGATAGCACCGATACTTTCATTTACTGCTGAAGAGATATGGACTCATATACCCGGACAGCCTGAGGAGAGCGTGTTTCTTGCCGAGTTTCCAGAGGTGGATGAAAGTCTGATAGATAGAGACCTTGAAACTCGATGGAAAAAACTGGCAGAGGTGCGTGCTGAGGTCAATAAGGCGCTGGAGAAAAAAAGGCAGGAAAAGTTGATTGGTAATGCGCTGGAGGCAGAGGTTATTTTATATGCAGGCAGTGAGTATGCGGAACTACTTAATAAATATAGGGAATATCTCCCTACACTGTTTATAGTTTCTGAGGCTGATGTAAGAGATATTGGGGAGGTTAATGCAGATGCGATACCTTGTGCCGAGCTTGATGGACTTTCTATTGAAGTGAAAAAGGCCGTCGGCGGGAAGTGTTTGCGATGCTGGAATAGAGACAGGAGTGTCGGGGAGTTCATGGATCACCCTGAGTTGTGCAAGAGATGCCATGAAGTAGTGAATAAGTGAGGAGATTAGTGGCGTTTACTCTCATTGCATCACTTGTGATCGGTCTTGATTATATTACTAAGCAAATGATCGCTTCTAAGGTGCATATGTATCAGAGTATTGAGGTATTGCCTTTTCTTAATATTGTACATATTTATAATGAAGGGGCAGCCTTTGGGATGCTTCAGCAAATGGGTAATAATTTTTTTATTGTGATAGCATCGCTTGCGATCATTTTTATGATTTATTATGCCATGAGACTGCAAAAGGGTATGGAGTTTTATGCCATGTCTTTAATTATGGGCGGGGCGGTCGGAAATTTGATAGATCGCATTAGAATTGGTAAAGTGCTGGATTTTATTGATGTATTTATTGGTAGTTGGCATTGGCCCGCCTTTAATGTAGCTGATTCTGCTTTAACTGTAGGTATAATAATGTTTATATGGTCAAGTATTAGAGTTGAGCTACGCGGCAGGCAGCATCCGCCAGTAAGTTAATATTACGGTTTTGCCGTATAGGTGTTATATATGGATGTATATTAGGATGGGAGTGAGATGAGTTTTAAATCTACAGGTGATCGTGAGGGCGGTATTAAAGCGGGTCTGAAGCATATATTGGCCAGAAAAAAGGAGAGACTTGCAAACGGCAAGTTCAATTGTCCCCTTTGCAGAGAGGTTTTCACCGGCATACGGGCACTTGGGGTGCATCTTAAGCAGCATTGCACCTGAGGATAGTATAAGCCAGGCCGTGCGCCTGAAAAATGTAAGCAGAGTGATTAAGCCTGGATTACCTGCCAACCGGCAGATTAGATCTGGGGTTAACTGAAAAATCAGCAAAATCCCCTTTTAAATATGAATGGTAAGCCGCAGCTGCGATCATCGCGGCATTATCAGTGCAAAGTACGGGTGATGGAAGCAATAGCTCTATTGCAGAGTTAGATGCAGCGGATGTAAACATTCGGCGAAGTTCGCTGTTGGCTGCAACTCCGCCTGCTATAGTAATAGTTTTCACGTCTCTTTGAAGCGCGATGTCTATCGTCCTTTTTATCAGAACATCTATAACCGCCGCCTGAAAGCTCGCTGCTATATCTGCTTTCTGTGAGTCACCATGGTTTTTTATATAGTAAAGCACGGACGTTTTCAGGCCGCTGAAGCTAAAATCATCGCTTCCCTTCATATTTGATCTTGGGAATGCAATAAATTTGGGGTTGCCCTGGGCGGCGAGCCTATCAATGGCAGGCCCTCCCGGATATCCAAGTCCAAGCATTTTGGCGACCTTGTCATAGGCCTCTCCTGCGGCGTCATCTCTTGTCCGTGCCAATTCTTCATACTCATCAGGGGCGTTTACAAGGTAGATGCTGGTATGGCCGCCGGATACCACCAATGAGAGAAAGGGATAATCAGGGGCGTGCTCTAAAAATACCGAATTGATATGGCCTTCCAGGTGATTTACCGCGATAAGGGGTATGTTTTGAGTGAAGGAGATAGATTTTGCAAAGCAGGCACCAATAATCAATGAGCCGATAAGGCCGGGACCGTAGGTGAAGGCAATAGCATTAATATCGGGCAGTTTTACACCTGCCGCTGCAAGCGCTGCATCCACAACGGGTAAGATTTTTTCAATATGCTGTCGAGAGGCTAGTTCTGGCACAATTCCACCATATTTCAGGTGAATTGCATTTTGACTCGAGACCACATTAGAAAGTATTGCCCGGCCGTCGCGAACAACGGAGGCAGATGTGTCATCACAGGATGTATCTACGGCTAAAATTAACATGTTGTCCACATATGAAATTCGGTAATATCCTTAAGGAAGTTATCATAAGGCGTTACAAATAGTCAATTTTTCGCCGAGGTGGTTTGTATGTTCCACGTGGAACAATATTAATGTGGATAGTTTTATGGGACAAGTAATGCCCATTGTTCCACGTGGAACAATGGGGTGTAAACAGGCGCTTTGAGGCTGGTTATGTTGGTGGATATAGGTTCTTAGCACAGAAAGTCCCTATATATTCGAACTTTATCAAGACATTTTAAACATCTGTTAATAACTGCTTGTAAATTAGTGAGTTCTTTGAGGTTATTCTTCCGGTAACGCCAGCAAGGGCCGTTTAAATATAGGGTTTGATCGTCTCTATTGCAGTGCCATGGTTAGAACGAGTGATAAATTATTTGGAAGGGATTTTATGGGAGATTGAGAATGCTGCATAGTGAATGTTCCACGTGGAACATGTGTTTGTTTGCTCCCTTGATTCGGCTGTTTTGTTGAGAGCGTGGGAGAGTGGCAGGCTGTGTTGTGAGGGTTTAGTGCTCAGTTCATAATAAAAAAGCAGGGTCTTATTGACCCTGCCTTTAGTGGTGCTTTTGTAATTGTGCTATTTGTTATGTTTTCTGCGGTAAATGGCTAGTCCGGTGAGTCCGCCGCCTAAGAGCAGGAGTGTGCCCGGTTCCGGGACTATTGCTCCGCCTGCATCGTCACCTTCATAGGATGTGCCGTAAATGAAGGTGAGTTGGCCAACTGTGTCAGCATCCAGGTCGCCGATAAAATCCATTGATATCGTTACTGGGGCTTGTAATATTTTGTAATGTCTATAATATCATCCACTCCCAGACCATCCCAGCCTGCAGGGGCGCCTGATTGAGGATCAAATGAGGTGTTGCTAAGGACATAATCACCGAGTCCTCCATTTATGCTGTCTACTCCGGCGCGGTATGCCCATTCACCGTCGAGGTTGCTTCCATATGTCAGGGTTATGTTGTTGGGGTAAAAAATATCTGAGATATTGGCTGTAACATGCGGGTTGCTTATGGCGCCATTAAAATCAAAAAAGATACCGCCGAGAACCTCGTTAGGTACATGAGTGGCTGATGCCTCACTTGTGAGTGTGATATTAAAGCCGGTTGATGTATCCCGAAATACTGCCCTGGCTGCCCTGCCGTTTGAATCGCTCGCTGTCCATGTAAGACCATCTGAAGAGCTGCCGGTGAGAAGCGGCATTGCCTCTGCGCCTGATGTAATAAGGGCCAGCGAGATTATAAGTGCTGCAATTAAAGATTTTACTCTCATGTTTCCTCCTGATATAAATTTGTGTATTTAAAGATATTATTATGCATTTAAGTATAAGCAATTTATGTGCCACGCGCAACCTATTGATTAATAAGGATAAGTTCGTGAAAGGTATCATGGATAAGTGTAAACTAATTGGTCGCATGTAAAGTTATTCGACTTTTTTGTTCCAATTGGAGGTTTTTTTTGACGAGCAAGAGTCGTGTCGGGTATGGGTTCGGTGGTGTTGGGATACTATAGCTTATATATGCCGGGTCTTCTATCAGTAAACAGATTGTTGTACTGATTTAATGATTTGTTTCTTGAATCTGCTGGATTTAGCTTTGCTGTTATTATTTCTTCATCTGCCATGGATGCCCTTGTAAGGATCTTGCCCTGAGCTGAGACAATCTCACTATTACCGATAAAAGTCAATGGGTTACCTGAAGTTCTATCCTCTGTTCCTACCCTGTTGGCAGTAAGAGCGGCTACCCTGTTTTCCAGGCATCTGACGGGCATGGAATCCGGGCAGAAGGGAAGTACGAGGTTTGAAGGATGGGCGACGATATCCGCCCCCATCAGGGCAAGTGTTCTCATAGATTCGGGGAAAAACCAGTCAAAACAGATCATGATCCCTATGCGGCCGATCTGTGTATCCCATACCTTAAATCCGGAATCTCCAGGAGTGAAATAGAGCGTCTCTTCATAAAAAAGATGGGTCTTTCTATAAGAACCTATGAAGCCCTCAGGACCGGTGAGTATAGCGGAGTTGAAATAACGGTCGCCCTCTCTTTCCGGCAGGCCTCCGACAATATGGCATTTAAGGGATGCTGATAGTCGGCAGAGAAAGTCAGTGGTAGGTCCGGCAGGGATTTCTTCAGACAGTTCAGCAATCTCCTTTTGAGAGGCAAACTGATAGCCTGTAGCAAAAAATTCCGGCAGAACTATAAGGTCGGCCGTTGTGTCTGATAATGCGGCCTCTACTTTTTGAAAGTTATGTACTACCTCTCCAAAAACAGGGTTAAGCTGATAAATGCCCGCAATCATTCATTAAGATAGCATCATTGATATCGGATTGTCGAATATGTGATGCGTATCTGCTATGTCTGACGAGAAAATAATTGTATATGCCGGACATTTAAAAAATGCTATTATTATTGTTATGTCCAGTGTTTATATAAGAAATGCCGTATATGATTATGCTTCTTTACGGCCTGTCATTTTTGAATTAATGGAGATTCTGGATCGGGATCTTATAAAGACTCAGACGCGGGTCTTGATAAAGCCCAATCTTCTCGCGGCCTCGCCGCCTGATCAGGCAGTAATCACACACCCGAACATAATAAAGGCCGTAGCCGCTTATGTTATAGAGAAAGGTGCGGTTCCGGTTATATCAGACAGCCCTGCGGTAAGTTCATTTGAGCGGATTCTTCAGATAGGCGGCATTGCTGAGGCCCTTAAGGGTATGAATGTTCAGTTTGCAGAGTTTAAACGCCCCTTAAAGGTAGATGTCGGCAGACCGTTTAATTCTATTGAGATCTCGGCCGAGGCAATGGAGGCAGACGTGCTGATTAACCTGCCAAAACTGAAGACTCATACCCAGATGCTCCTTACTCTGGGTGTTAAGAATCTCTTTGGGTGCATACTGGGCAGAACAAAGCCGGAATGGCATTTAAGAGCGGGGGTTGACCGGGAGATGTTTGCCACTCTTCTGGTAAGGATATTCGGAGCGCTTAAACCGCAGATTAATATTCTGGACGGAATCCTGGCAATGCAGGGTGAGGGTCCCGGAAAGTCAGGCGAACCCAGAGAGCTAGGTATTGTTATGGGGTCTGATAATGCTGCTGCTCTTGATATAACGGTGTCTAAAATGTTTGGAATGCAGGAGGGCTCTCTTCTGACAAGCAGGATAGCAGAGAAAGAAGGTCTTGTCTCCGGCCCGATTACTATAGAGGGCGAACTTCCCCTTATAAATGACTTTAAATTTCCCGAGATGGCAGAAATGGTCTTTGGGCCGGCATTTTTTCATAATATGATCAGAAAGCACCTTGTGCAGAGGCCGGTCTGCAGTGATAAGCTATGCCGATTGTGCGGAGAATGCTGGGATTATTGTCCTGCAAAGGCAATTAAGAGGAAGCAAAACAAACTTGTCTTTGATTATGAAAAGTGCATACGCTGTTATTGCTGCCTTGAGGTATGTCCATACGGGGCTTTAAAGACGTATGAGACTGTCCCGGGTAAATTGGCGCGTAAAATATTGAAGTTTGAATCATGAAATTATGTACGCAAGGTTATTACGATAAGAATGTAACCAGCTAATTTTAAAGTATATTGTGCCGGCAATTAGCCTGCATAAATATAGCTGAGGCTAATGATTATGAGATTGAAACTGCTTTCCGTCCTGATTGCCGTAACCTGCATTTTGTGTGCTGAACTGCTTTGCGCCCAGGAACTGGTGATGGGGATACATCCTTATAATCCATCTGCCAAACTGATAGAAAAATTTACTCCCCTGGCAGCGTATCTCTCTAAAGTACTAGGGCAGGAGGTCTCAATAAAGATCTCCAAAAACTATGAAGAACATATAGCCCGCATTGGTAATAATAATCTGGATATTGCTTATATGGGGCCGGCCTCTTATGTAAAGCTTATCAGTAATTATGGACCCAGACCGCTGCTGGCAAAATTGGAGGTCAATGGAAAACCTTATTTTCGGGGAATGATAGTGACATCGGCTCAAAGCAATATTAAGTCGATTGGGCAATTAAGAGGTGCGCGCTTTGCATTCGGAGACCCGCAGTCCACAATGAGCCACTTTATTCCAAGATTTATGCTGCTTAAGGCTGGAATAGAGGTTAGTGATTTAAGTAAATATTCTTTTCTGAGTAACCATGATAATGTTGCGCTAGGGGTGTTGATGGGTTATTTCGATGCAGGTGCAGTAAAGGAAGAGACCTATACGAAATATAATTCAAGAGGGCTCACTATTATTGAGGTCACTCCAGCCATTTCTGAGCATCTATTTGTTGCAAGCCAGACAATGAATCCTATCGTGCTTGATACACTGCAAAGGGCTATGATTGCCCTGTATAAGTCTGCTGACGGTATGTCCATTATTCGTTCTATAAAATCTTCTGCTACAGGTCTTGTACCTGTCCTTGATAAAGATTATGACAACCTCAGGCAGATGCTCAGTGTATTGGAGGAAAATGGTATAAGTCCTTGATACTATTGATTATTTCTGAGGCATTGCGAGGGGAATTTATTGATTTACGCGGGTTTTGAATTTCCGTCTGCATAACTCGGCAATAACAATTGAAGAATGTTTGAGATTTTATGGTCACTGCAGGACATGGGAGAGGAAGTAAGTATGCATAAAAAATGGTAGCGATGGCTGGACTCGAACCAGCGACTCTACGGATATGAGCCGTATGCTCTAACCGGCTGAGCTACATCGCCGTACACACTTTCGTAAGACTAGGAAATTAACAGAACTAGGCGCTTAAAGTCAACTGCGCATTTCTCAAAGACACCGGGATGATCCGGTTCGGGGCTTAATATCCGCCTAGTTGCTTTTCTACCATATCCAGAAGTTTTGATTTGATTTCTACCTTCTCCGGCTCAATGTTTCTGGATTTGGTGAACATGGTTGAGATCTGGTTGTACGCGGTCAGGCCTGTGCTTTTGACCTCGGCAGTGTATGAAACTGTTATAAGGATGAATGCCAGGCTGCACAGGGACTGCACAACAGGCTGCCATGGGGTGGCACACCTCTCTCTTATTCCATCTCGTATGATATTGAAAACGAGTTTTATGGCAAAAAAAGCTATTGCCCCGGTAAACAGAAGTATGAAGATTCCGAAAAAAAGCAGCACCAGAGCATCCCGCCCCCCCATTTTATCCGGCGAAATTAAAAAATTCCATTTGACCGGTTCTACATTCAGGGTAAGCAGAAGGTATATACCGTAACCGGCAGCAAGCGCGATGACAGCATTTATGCAATAAACAATATATTTGCTTTTACTCACAAGCAGTTGTAACGGCGCAGACTCATTGATGGATTTTATATATGCGTTCACTTCTAACTCCCGTGCAATAGTTCGCCTAATATATCTAAATCTATATAATTTTCGGTTCTCAGGAGGAAAACTTTAATATTAAAAAAAGTAAACAGGTGATCGAAGCTGAAAAAGCGGTTAGCGGTTAGTAATTGCCAGGACATTTTTGCGCAGCTGAAGGAGCTTTTCCATTATTGCAGCACGGTCTTTCATTCCCATTACCTTTGCCAGGATATCAGGGATATCAGAATCATCAGCTATAAAGCTTAGTGCATTGAGTCTGAGGATGGTCTCGATTTTACGGAAATATTTATATGCATAACGAAGCGTTTCAGCATCCTCTTTGTCCAGCAGCCGACTTTTTTCGAGTCTGTGAAAGGCACTATGCATATTTTGAACAAGGATATCAGGATGTGCGCGTGCATGTTGAAGCTGTAAGTATTGAATAAAAAATTCTATTTCTTCAATACCGCCTGGTCCCAGCTTAATATCAATGCCTTTTGATTCCATGGAAAGCTCTTCTACAATGCGCTTTCTCATTGATGATATGTCTTCCTGTTTTACACTATCCCCTCTTTCCTGTACGACTGTTTTGGCCATTTCTATAAAACTAAGGGTCAGTTTATGATCGCCTGCTACCGGTCTGGCGCGCAGCAGGGCCTGAATCTCCCAGTTTTGTGCACTATTAAGGTAATAATTTCTAAAACCCTCTATATCATTTACCAGTATTCCGCGTGCGCCGTCAGGTCTCAGGCGTGTATCAACTTCATATAAGATCCCGGACTCGGTATAAGAGGTCAGAGTGGTTAATATGCGTTCGGCTGCAGACATGGCCTCTTCAGAGGCAGAGACGAATATAATATCAAGATCTGAGCCGAAGTTCATTTCCCGGCCTCCGAGCTTGCCCAGAGCAATTATGGCTAGATCCTTCGATACCAGACGCTCGGTTATAGCGCCTATAATGGCATCTGCCAGGTGTGAAATGCCTCTGTATAGATCATTTGTCTGCAATATGCCCTGAAGATACAGCATGCCGAGTCTTATTTCCTCCATACGTCTGAATTCAGCAAGGAACTGGCCGATATTTTTCGCCCTGTTTATGGCCCTTTCTACACGGGCCTTGATATCCGTCAGAGTCTTAAGGATGCTCCATTCTTCTATAAGTGTGTCGAGATACAGCTGGTTGCTGAGAAATATATGAGTAAGATACGGGCTAAGAGAAAAAATCTTCAAAATGCCCAGCATCAGGTCTTTCTGCTCCTGGAAGGCTGTCAGGTGCAGAGACTTGATATGGTATGCTGAAAATAGCTTTTCAAGGCCTGCAATCGACCTGTCCGGGACCTCTGAGGATAATGCTCCCTCCAGCATCTGAGGGATAACTTCACGCATGATCCTGCGCTCCTGAACGGTGCGGAAGGTTCGTATGTGTTGTCTCAGGTTCATCAGGTTTTTGACACATTCAGCAGGGTGTTTCACTTTTCTGATAGCGAAGTAGGCAGCGAGTTCTTTTTCACCGGCATTATCCTCAATCAGGCTAAGGGCCTCACTGTGTACATCTTCGCTGCTGCCCAGCAGTGAATTGTACATTCCCTTTATCAGCATTCTGCGTTTACGGAGCTCCGAGAGAAATTCGTCAGTTAAGGCAAACCCTGTTTTAAGTGCAAGAGCGGCAAGTTCCGTGACTGAAGCAGGGAGGGTATGAGTCTGGCGGTCTTCCAGCATTTGTATATAATGCTCTGCCTTGCGTAAGAAAAGGTAGTTGTCCCAGAGTCCCTCCAGTTCCTGTTCAGGCACGAATTTCAGTTGTTTAATGGCATCGATTGCCGTCCTCATCCTGTGTGTCTGCAGTGATGAATGCTGGCCCCCGAAAAGAAGTTGAAAGGTCTGTATAAAGAATTCCGCCTCTCGTATGCCGCCGTAACCTCGCTTTAAATCATCTTTGTTGAAGTTGGAATCGATCTTTTTCTTAAGCATCTTGATCTCATCCACCTCTGCGTAATCAAGGGAACTGCGCCATATAAAGGGGTCTATTGTGCGAAGAAAAAGTTTTCCCAGTACCTCATCGCCAGCGATCGGTCTGGCGCGGATCATGGCCATCCTTTCCCAGGTTCTGCCCCAGGACTCATAGTAGGTCTTGTATGCTGCAAGGGGCAGCGCAATATCTCCTTTCTGTCCCTGCGGCCTGAGTCTGAGGTCTACTCTGTAGGCGATACCGTCCTCGGTCTGTCTGGAGAGCAGTCTGCTGAAAAGCTCTATTGTCCTGCAGTAGTACTCGTGATTGCTTATCCGGTTAAAAGTCAGGCCGGAAGGACTTGGGATACCCGCTGTCTGTCCGGCTTCGCTGCTGTATACCGCGATAAGGTCTACATCAGAACTATAGTTGAGTTCTTCTCCGCCGAGTTTCCCCAGGGCAATGAGGGAGAGGGTGCTGTCCTGGGGAGGACCATATTTTTTTTCAGTAAGGAAGAGCGCAAAGTGCAGAGCCTTTTGTATTATTATTTCGGCCAGGCAGGTCAGGTCATACATGGAGGCCCTGATATCATTAATAGCCTTCAGATCCCTTAGAGTTATTCTAAGGAGATGACGGAATTTAAAGTGCCGGAGCGATTTTATCACTGATTCCTCAGAGAGATCCTGAGTGTGTATCAATTCTGTTTCTGCTTTATTTATGTATAGTTCTCTACTGTTCGTCTCCTGGTAGTCCTGCAGTGCAGCACTTAGTTCCCCTGGTCGCGCTATACAAAAATTTGCAAGGAACTGGCTTGCTCCAAACAACCTTGAGATATCATCGAGAAATTTTAATGAAGAATCTGCATTTTCAATTGAATCAAGGTACCTGAGTAAGTTTCTTTTGGCCCTCTCAGGGTCAGAGGCATTGGCCGCCGCTTCGTCTATAAGTAGTAATTTTTGTTTATTTTCCATTTTTTTTGATAAGATAGCCTCTTGACATACTTAATAGAATAATCCATGTCGGAGGAAAATACCATGAAGATGATTGTAGCTGTAATAAAGCATTTTAAACTGGATGATGTTAGAAAAGCATTGACTGAGATCGGCATTCAGGGTATGACAGTCATAGAAGTAAAGGGTTTCGGCCGCCAGAAGGGTCATATGGAAGTATACCGGGGCATAGAGTATGAGGTGCAGTTTCTTCCGAAGGTTAAGCTGGAGGTTGCGGTTGAATCGGAAAGGGTGGAAGAAGTTGTACGTGTTATAACAGATGCAGCAAAGACCGGAGAGATCGGGGACGGGAAGATATTTATACATAGTCTTCAGGACGTTATCAGGATACGTACGGGGGAACGTGGCGAGGAAGCGCTTTAGTCTGATTACGGGCTTGCGCCGGCAGGATAAAATAGAACTCGATTATGCAAGATAAAAGAAAACATGTCAGAGTATCCACCGAACGAAGTGTGAGACTGCTGCTCTCAAGCGGTAAGTCAGTGACAACCAAGATGGTAAATATTGCCGAAGGCGGACTTGCGATATTGTATGATGCCCCTGCGAAGATAGGCACGGTTCTCGGGTTGGAGTTTACGCTGGCAACGAAGCGGGATATCAGAGATATAAAGACAAAAGGTGTGATAGCACACTGCCATCTTAGCGGGGTAAAGTACTATATTGGTTTTGAGTTTGTTGACCTAAATGAAGCAGATGCAGCCTTTATCAGTTCCTTTATTGTTTATAAGCAGGGCATGGTAAAATAGTTTCGGATTTTTACTGCGTCAGAGCAATAGAGTATTTTGTTTCTTATGTTGATTGACACCGCCCGGTTTCCATATTAAGATCTTTATTATATCCAGTTTTTAGAATTGCGAATATTTTTTTTAGTCGGGCTAAAGTAATTTGAAAAAAGTCCGTATGGTATTAGTATCAAGTTTTTGAAATACCCGTGTTCCAATTTGACGGGTTCAAAATATTAAGAAGTAAATAAAAATTTTATCAGGGGTGTAGATATGGGAAAGTCCGGGCAGAGAATACTGTTGGTCGACGCTTCCGGTGATGCCGGGACGTCTTTAGAGAAAAGCATGAAAGATCAAGGCGCAGCATATGAGAGCTGCGAGGGATTGAGCTTGCAGGATGCCGGTGCCATGCTGTCTGAAGAGGGGCATCTTGAATTATCATTATATAAGGACATTATACGTGCGACTAATATATTGATATGGCGTACAGATAAAGAGGGCCGCTTTACCTTTTTGAATAAAGCCTGGGAGGATAATTGTGGTTATTCCCTTAAGGAGATGCTGGGCAAGCCCTTTTCAGAGTTTCAGCTGCCCGAGGCCTCTGAGTATTATGTGAATGTTTTCAGAAATTGCCTGATCGGTGAATCCGTGAGCGGTCAGGAGATTACCATCCTCTCTAAACAAGGGGCGGAAATATTTCTTATTTTAAATATGATCCCGCTGTATGATGCAGAGGGTCTTATAAGCGGGACACAGGGTGCAGCCGTTGATATATCTGAGAGAAAGAATGCGGATGAGTTGCTGCAGTATATATGTGCAAAGGATGAATTGACCGGGTTGTATAACCTGCATACCTTTATGAGTATGACAGAGCAGCAGATAAAGACCGCGCATCGCGAGGAAAAAGAGATGCTGATAATTTACGCCGGTATTGATAATATGCATGGCATAAATGAGGAATGCGGTATGGACGCGGGTGATCAGGTCCTGATAGATATGGCAAATATCTTCAGAAGAACCTTTCGAGAGGCAGATGTTCTTGCCCGCTCCGGCGGCGATGAGTTTGTGATGTCTACGGTAGTGTCTTCAAAAAATACAGCAGAGATGATTATGACTAGACTGCACGATAATATAGAGCAATACAATAATGAGAAAATAGGGCCCTGCGCGGCAGATATAAGCTTTGGCCGATCTTTTTACAGTTCCTCCAAGCCGGTCTCCATTGATGAACTCCTCTCTAAAGCTGATGCCAGTATGCACCAGCAGAAAAAGGGTAAGAAGTTAGCGAGTGCCTAAATTGATATATAGGGGCATGTTATGCCCCTATTTGTTTTATCCCCCTGTTAATATGTAAGTGCCTCTATTTTTTGTTTCCGGGTATAGTCGTCAGAAATCCAAAGCTTGTGCAAATCGGACCCCTCCTCTTATATTATTTGGACAGGAAGACGCTTTCATGTATAATAGGCACTGCTAAATTTGATATATGCCTTAGGAGGTATGAAGATTATGATAACCCCTGATGAATTAAAAGATACATTAAAGGACATCGAAGCCAGAGTAGATGCCCTGAGGAGGTATCTTTGATGTATCTTCCCGTAATGAAATACTTAAATCCCTTGAAGTAAAGCTTACAGCCCCGGATTTATGGGACAATCCTTCTGCCGCACAGGAAATCCTGAAGGAGAAGTCACGTATTGAAAATGTGCTGATGCCGCTTTTGCAAGTCGAGAAGCAATATGAAAACCTGCAGGTGCTCATGGAACTTTCCACTGAGGACGGGGGCGAATCCATGCTCGCTGAGGCAGATGAGGGGATTACCCAATTATTGGCCGCGCTTGATGACCTGGAGCTTAAATCTACATTATCTGCTGATGAAGATACCTGCAATGCTATCCTGTCTATTAATCCAGGTGCCGGAGGTGTGGAAAGTCAGGACTGGGCCCAGATACTTATGCGAATGTATATGAGATGGGCAGAGCGTGGAGGATATAAGGTAGAGATTGCTGAGTATTTACCAGGAGAAGAGGCCGGGATAAAGACAGTCACTCTGACCATAAGCGGACCCTACGCCTATGGATACATGAAGGGTGAGGCCGGTGTGCACAGGCTCGTGCGTATATCACCTTATGATGCCAATAAGAGGAGGCATACCTCTTTTGCTGCGGTGCAGGTGTATCCGGAACTCACTGATGATCTCGAGGTCGAGATACGGGATGATGATATGAGGATTGATACCTTCAGGGCTTCGGGAGCGGGCGGTCAGCATATCAACAAAACCGATTCGGCTATCAGGATTACCCACATTCCCAGCGGCATTGTCGTCGGTTGTCAGAATGAGCGTTCGCAGCACAAGAACAAGGCCATGGCCCTGAAGATACTTAAGTCAAAATTGTATGACAGAAAGCTGAAAGAGCAGGGGGAAAAGCGTGACGGCTTTATCGGAGAGAAAAAAGAGATCGCCTGGGGCAGTCAGATACGTTCCTACACACTGCAGCCTTATCAGTTGATAAAAGATCACCGTACAGGATATGAATCCGGTAATGTAGAAGCGGTCCTGGATGGTGGACTTAATGATTTTATAAAGGAAAATTTACTTATTAAGACTGGGCAGTCCGGTAAAAAGTGAAGAGCGCAATATATGAATTGATTGCCTCAAGACGCAGTATCCGGCGCTTTTCAGGAGAGCCTGTAGCTGAAGAATTTGTTCAGATGATGATTGAGGCAGGTACATGGGCACCCTCAGGGCTGAACAATCAGCCCTGGAAATTTGCGGTAATCAGGGACAGTGCCCTGAAAGAGGAGTTAGCTGGACTTACGCATTATTCCGATATTGTTCATTCATGTGATTTTTTGATAGCGGTCTTTCTGGACGCAGAGGCCAGTTATGACAGGACAAAGGATATCATGGCCATAGGTGCCTGCATACAAAATATGCTGCTTTATTGTCATTCCGCCGGGCTGGGCGCGGTATGGCTTGGAGAGATACTTAAAAAGAAGGATCGGGTACGTGAGCTTCTCAGCGGCTCGGAGGCTTTTGAGCTTATGGCGGTAGTAGCGGCAGGTCATCCTGCAGAGTCAAAGGGCAACGCAAGCCGCAGGCCGGTATCAGAGATGGTTTTTTTTCAGAAATAAAAAAGGCACATCTCAATGATGTGCCTTTTAATAAATGGTAGCTTTAGTATCAGAGTCCAGTCCCAATCTCCCCTATAGGCCTCTTAAAAGTATAATCGACCGGCTCTTTGATCAGCACCTTGTAGGAAGTGTCTTCGCTGTCAGTGATTTTAGCGATTGGATAGGAGACGAGAAAAAGGGATGTACCTACCACAGTTGCAAGAAAACCCATGGGTCTTAGAATCAAGGTGTCAGCCATTATATTTGATGCATCCACCTCAGCAGCAAAAACAGGTGCCGAGGAAAGTATCATAACCAGTGCAATCAGCATTATTAATAATTTTTTCATATCTCATCTCCTTTTGTTTTCAGATGTATTTTAACTTTATAACCATATTACTACTCAAGTCAATCTCTGATATGCTTGTTAAGGCGGCCAGCGCAGGGTGAGGGTTACGGAGTCTTCCTGCATCTGCCAGGTATGTTCCAGGCTTTCATTCCAGAGGGCGTAATCACCCTCTTTACATAATCTGACCTCTTTTATGAGATCATCTTTGCCGGGTTCTCTGAAGCGAAATGTGAAATCACCCCTTATCAGGATACTTAATGCGGTCTTATCAGAAGTCGCCGCCCATACAGTGCGTTCCTCTCCTTTACTGTACATTCCCCATTTAATCTCAATGCGGCCGGTATTGCGCAGGCCGTACTGTTTCGGATTAAACTGGATACCGCGTTCACCGCACCACTGTTGCACATTACCGATAAACCAGAAATTAAACTCTTTGCCGTCTGCGGCCGTGTTGCCTGTAGTTATATCTTGCAGCATTTCATAACCTGTTTTCTATAATATCCAGCCCTCTAGCTCGCCGGCTGTGAATTGTGTATGTTATATTTCGGTCTTTTCACTTGATTTGTTTAGCCAGCTGAAGTACAAACTGCTGGCAGTGCTCTGAGGCGCCTTTCAGGTCCCAGCGCGTTTTATTTCTGTCTCCGGCAATATTGCTGATTCCCCGGACGGCATACATGGGTATTTCGTACATGGCACATACCTGCGCGATTGCCGCACCCTCCATATTTTCGCAGATAGCAGTGAATCGCTCTGCAAGCAAGTCCGCACGTGCAGCATCTCCTGAGGCGGCGGATACCGTGAGAAAATGGCCGGAGGCGAGGATTCTGCCGGGAAAGGCAGAAGACATCTCCGGTATAAGCTCAAGAGGGTAGTCATTAAAATATTTCCTGTCATCTGTCTGAACAACGGGAATTCCTATAGTCTCCATGCCCAAAAAGCCGGCGGAGGTGATTACTCCGTCATCTGCGAGGATCTCCATTGTAGCAAGTGCTATATCTCCCGCCCGCAGGCCGGATGCTGTATATGCACCGGCAATACCGGCATTTATCACGGTACTGATCTGATGACGTTCCAGTGCAATGGTTGCAGCGTGTGCCGCATTTATCTTGCCGATGCCGGTATGCACCAGGACTATCGGTCTGCCGCACAGCTCTCCGGTAAACATATTACCCCCGGCAAAGGGTTCTTCACAAATCAGGTTTATTTGCTCCCGGAGCAGGCCGGATTCAAAAGGCATAGATGTGAGTATCGCAAGAATTTTCATAGGCGCTGTTGTATTATATTATACATTTTCATAAAGACGGTAATGAAAAGGGAAGGATAAGAGAGGGTTATATAATGATAGATAATATTCACTGGCTTGGGCATGATACTTTCCGGATAGCCGGGGACAGAATAATATATACAGATCCGTTTAAGATCAGGAAAAAAGATAAGGCTGATATTATCCTGATCACACATGAGCATTATGATCACTGCTCTGTAGATGATATTGCAAAGCTGCAGGGGGAGCAGACAGTTATTGTTGCTACCGCAGACTGCGCGGAAAAGCTTTCGGGCAATATAAAGATCGTTCGCCCCGGTGACCGGCTAACGGTGCTGGGTGTAGAGATAGAGGTAGTGCCGTCCTATAACCTGGATAAACAGTTTCACACAAAAGATAAGGGCTGGGTTGGTTATATATTTACTTTAAATGGAAAACGTATATATCTTGCGGGAGATACGGATTATATTCCTGAGATGAAGGATTTCAAGGCCGATATAGCCCTGCTGCCGGTCTCAGGGACTTATGTAATGACGGCCGAAGAGGCAGTCCGGGCAGCGCTGGACATTGGCCCGGAGATTGCCGTACCAATGCATTATGGCTCCATTGTCGGCTCTGTTGATGATGCCGTCCGTTTTGCAAAAGGGCTTATAGACAAAGTGGAAGTAAGAATTCTGGAACAGGAATAACTGCCAGCCGGAGCAGAGACTATAGAGCTCTTTCCGGCCCTAATGCAATGCTCACACAGTCATCCATAGATACTATTGAAAAAGGCCGGATTTTGGGGCGGGAGGTATTATTTCTCCATACGACAGCTTCGACCAATACGGCCGCGATAAAACTAGCTGCAAAACGTAATAATCCTGAGGGACTGGTCGTGGTTGCTGATGAGCAGACCGGCGGACGGGGTCGTATGGGCCGTACCTGGCTCTCACCGCCTGGGCTTAATCTTTATTGTACAATAGTTCTGACCCCATCCGTTTCACCCTCGGACGCACCTGTTCTGACCTTCCTTTCTTCTGTCAGTGTGGTCAGGGCCCTGGAAAAGATAACGGGCATAAAGGCGACGGTAAAATGGCCTAATGATATAATGATTGCTGGTCGCAAGGCCGGCGGCATATTAAACGAGATGCGCTTAAATGAGGGCAGTATCAGGCTGCTTACCCTTGGCATTGGACTAAATCTTAATATGCAGATTGAGGATTTTCCTGTGGAACTTCGGGACTGCTCAACCTCGGCGCGTATCGAGAGCGGCCGGAATGTGGATCGGACTGGAATGCTGGAATGTCTGCTGCAGGAACTCGATAGCGCCTACTCGTCCTTCCTGCAAAACGGCCCTGGCGCAATATTGCAGCAGAGCAGAGAGATGAGTTCAACCCTTGGACAGGAGGTTACAGTCGGGGAAGGTGAAAATATTATCTGTGGACGTGCGCAGGATATTGCCGAGGACGGCGCGCTTATACTTCGTTTGCAGAATGGGACCCTGACAACCATCAGGGCCGGCGATGTGACACTAAGGAAGGTGAAGAAAAAAAATGCTGCTGTTAACTGATATCGGTAACACCAATATAACGATTGCCCTTTATGGAAAGTCTGGCGTTGAGCAGACCTTAAGGTTGAGTACGCCCGCGGGTGAGGCGGATGCACAGGAATATACAAGTATACTGCGGAGCCGGTTTGGCTCTTATCTAAAGCAGCCTCTATCCGGGGCCGTGATATGTTCAGTAGTGCCTCAGGTAACCGCGGCTATTAAGACCTGTATCAGAGAATGTTTTGCAATTGAATCCATAGAGGTCAATGCCGCACTAAAGACCGGTCTGGTTTTTCAGATTACGGCACCGCATCTTTTAGGCTCTGACAGGATAGCAACAGCTACAGGTGCACGCAGCCTGTATGATGGGAATCTGATTATTCTGGATTTCGGCACAGCAACAACGATCTGCGCTCTAACGGCTATGGGCATGTATACAGGGGGGGCGATAATGCCGGGTATAGGTATGTCTGCAGCGAGCCTGCAGCAGGGGACCGCGCAACTGCCGGCAGTTGATTTGAGCAGGCCCTTCACTGTCCCGGGTAAAGACACTTCAGAGAATATACGTGCCGGTATCCTGCTGGGTCAGGCAGGTGCGGTCGAGAAGATCAGCAGCCGGATAAAAAGCGGGATGAGAGGAGATACCCGTATTATTATGACCGGCGGGCATTGCGGCCTTATGAAGGAGATATTGTCAGTGGATGTGGTCACGCCGAATCTGATCTTTGAGGGTATGAAGGTCATTTATGAGTTGAACTCGTAACAGATATCTGAGATACTTATATAATAAAATCCTGTACTGGAGGATAATTTCATGCATATTGAGAGAATATTATTTGCCACAGACTTTTCCGAGGGCGCGGCGATAGCATTGCCGCATGCCACAGAGCTTGCCAGACAATATAAGGCACGGCTTTATATCCTGCACGTAGTCTATGATATATCACGCTCATCAGGTATACATATTCCTCATATTTCGACGGATGAATTGTATAAAGAGACGATAGCATGGGCAACTAAGGAGATGAGCAGGCAATATATAGAGGAGACCAGGGGGCTGCAGGATATTGAAAAAATTGTCTTACTTGGCATTCCTTACGAAGAGATAATCAAGTTTGCGGAAAAAGAACATATTGATATGATCGTGGTAGGCAAGTATGGAAGGACAGGACTTGAGAGGCTGATATTTGGAAGCACCGCTGAGCGGGTTGTCCGCCGTGCCCCTTGTTCAGTAACTGCAGTGCAGATTCCAAGCCACAGGAGTTGAGCTTTGCGTCTGATCTATCGTCCGTTATAAGAGAGAGGATGATACGTTGAATCTGCAGCGTTATATAGTAATCTCTGTCATACTGCATTGTATTTTCATTGTTTTTATTGCTATGTATGCCGATACTCAAGCGGAGTTAGATCTTCCTTATCAGGTCTCGCTTGTCTCTTCAGTAGAGCCGCCTGTCCCGGTAAAACCCGTGAGAGAACCTCTTAAGTCGAAGCCCCTGGAAAAACAGCAGATACCGGAGAAAAAGCCGGTTCCGGAAGTTATTGCTGTGCCTGAGCCGAGTGTGCAGCTTCAGCCTCCGGCGATGATGCGGGATGATTTGGTGCAGCAATCTCAGGCCTTTGTATATAAAAAAACCAAACCTCAGGAGTCAGCCAATGTTGCCGAGCCGGGCGGATCAGGTGCGGAAAAAAAAGGTGATCTCGATGAATCCGCTGTCTCAGCTACGCCGCGCTCAGCTCAGGGTCTCCTGCCGCCGAAACAACATACTGGCAATATAATCCCCCCCGCGGCCTTATTTGATAGAAATATAATTCATAAATACGCTGCCAGAGAAGATCCTGATAAACAGGATTTGAGTTTTACCGCACCTGGTTTTAAAAACAGGGGTTATATGAGAATGCTGAAGGAAAAGATAGAGCGTATCTGGAGGTATCCCAATGAGGCAGCCAGAAGCGGTATATCCGGAGATCTATATATAAAATTCACGATCAATAAAAAGGGGCAGATCCGGGATATTACTCTGCTTCGCACCTCGGGTTTTAATGTCCTGGATTTTGCAGCAATGCAGGCGCTTAAAGATGCGGAGCCTTACTGGCCTCTGCCTGCGGACTGGAAAGACGATACCCTGGAGATTACCGGTCACTTTGTTTATGTGTATGGTCGTTAAGATAAAAAACAGGATGATATTCAGCCGGCATAATTGATTAGCTAGATCGGGAGACCCATGTCCTTGGGTATGTTTATGGGTTCCCATTCGAGTCGTTGAATGATTTTATATTCAGCGCTATCTATCACTGAACGCAATAAAATTGTTACTATAGTTGCAATATGTTTATTAGATGGCAGGATATATTAGATATATTTTTAGTTGCACTCGTTTTATACCGGGTGCTGCTGATTATAAAAGGGACGAAGGCCGCAAGAATGCTTGCAGGTCTCGGCGTTCTTTTTACGGCTCTTTTATTTTCCAGATATCTCGGCCTGTACACAATTGACTGGATTGTACAGAGTCTCTGGACACAGATCGTACTGGCCATTATAATCCTGTTTCAGCCGGAGATACGCAAGACCCTGGCGCATGTTGGAGATGCGCGTTTTCTTCCGTCCTTCAGCTCTGCCGAGGAATCACGCTCTATCGAGGAGATAGTTAAGGCATCCATCGCCCTTGCCAATAGAAAAATAGGGGCGCTGATAGTGATTGAGAAAGAGACGAACCTAAGTGATTTCAGCGAGATGGGTACACAGCTTGATGCTAAGGTTTCCAGAGAACTCCTTTTGAGTATCTTTCACCCGAGTTCGCCTGTGCATGATGGCGCGGTTATTATCAGAGGTAATCGCGTATTGGCGGCCGGATGTTTCTTACCTCTGGCCCTGAGTGTTGATGTCTCGCGAACCTTTGGTACCAGGCACAGGGCGGGTATCGGTCTTACCGAGGAAACAGACGCGGTCGTTATTGTCGTCTCAGAGGAAAGCGGAAAGATCACAACTGCTTACAGAAACAAGATAGCTAAGAAGCTCGATCTTGCAGAGCTCAGGGACTTTCTGACAGAGCATTTTATTGTATCAAAGGATACGGGTAAATGATTCAAAACTGGGTCACAAACAATCTCGGATTAAAACTTACCTCGCTGGCAATGGCGATCCTCCTGTGGTTTTTCGTTATCCTCAGCGGACGCTCAGAGCTGACCATAGAAGTACCGGTCATCTATGAGAACCTGGCTCCAGGGCTGGAGGTTGTGGATGCCCCCTTTAATGTAAGTGTACGGATAGAGGGACAGGAAAGGATCCTGAAAAATTTGAAAAAAGATGAGCTGCATGCCGCCTTGAATCTCCGGGGCGCCAGGGAAGGAAGAACCTTTTTTACCCTTTCAGAGGATAATTTCAAGATTCCCAGAACCGTGGCGATGAAGAGCATAGATCCTGAGACCATTAGTGTGAAGATCGAGGTACAGATGAAGAAATCAGTACCCATAAAATCGGCTATTGTAGGACTGCCGGAGCGGGGCTATGTGATCTCGGAAATCAGTGTCTCCCCGGAGAAGGTTACGCTGGAAGGTCCGGAAAGCATTGTTTCAAGGATAGAGGCGGTAAAGACAGAGCCTATTGATATAAACGGTCTGAAAAATAATCTGCAGTACAAGGCAAACCTGAATCTGGTAAATCAGAATATCAGGAAAAATGTAAACAAGGTAGAAGTAAATATAGTGATAGAAAAGATCCCATAAGGAGAGACGCATGTCTGATAAAAAGAAAAAGTTGTTCGGGACTGACGGGATCAGAGGTAAGGCGAATCACTATCCTATGACCGGCGAGGTCGCGTTTGAGGTAGGCCGGGCAGCAGCGCATGTGCTGAAGCGGAAAAACGGATTGAATAAAATACTGATAGGTAAGGACACAAGACTTTCAGGTTATATGCTGGAAAGCGCCCTGACCTCAGGTATCTGCTCGATGGGTATGAATGTCCTGCTGGTAGGCCCGATGCCCACGCCTGGTATCGCCTTTGTTACCCGCAGTCTGAGGGTTGATGCAGGCGTCGTTATATCCGCCTCCCATAACTCCTATGATGACAACGGTATTAAGTTTTTTTCCTCCGAAGGAATGAAACTGCCGGACAGCACCGAGGCCCTTATAGAAAAAACCATGTTTTCAAAAAAGCTTGAGAAGATCAGGCCTGAAGGTGCCGGTGTCGGCAGGGCCAAGAGGATCGACGATGCCTCGGGCCGTTATATTGAGTATGTCAAATCCACCTTTCCAAGAGGTATGACCCTTGAAGGGATGAAGGTAGTGGTAGACTGCAGTAATGGATCAGCCTATAAGATCATGCCCATGGTCCTTAGAGAACTCGGCGCGGATGTGATAGCTATTAATGATAAGCCGGACGGGATCAATATCAATGCAAATTGCGGCACCACCCATCCGGAATCCATGCAGCGAGCAGTCCGGGAATATAAGGCAGACATAGGCATAGCCCATGACGGCGATGCCGACCGGACACTTATCTGTGATGAAAATGGGCGTTTAATAGATGGGGATCAGATCATCGCCTTGTGCGCCCTTGATATGAAGAAAAACGGCATGCTCAAAAACAATACCGTTGTTGCCACAGTAATGAGCAACATTGGTTTTGAGCTGAGCCTTAAAAAGGCCGGCATAAAAGTCATCCGGGCTAATGTAGGCGACAGATATGTAGTAGAGCAGATGGTCAAGCACGGCGCTAATCTGGGAGGCGAACAGTCAGGTCATATCATATTCCTTGATCTTAACACCACGGGCGACGGCCCGATTACAGGCCTTCAGGTACTTTCAACCATGTGCCGCACAGGCCGAAGTATCTCAGACCTCGCATCGCAGATCGATATATTCCCACAGATTCTGGTAAACGTCCGTGTGAAAAAAATGATGGACCTTGAGAAGTTCCCGGCGATAGCAGCGGTCATTAAAAAAGCCGAGAAAAAGCTCAAAAAAGGCCGGGTCCTTGTTCGCCCCTCCGGCACAGAGCCTAAGATCAGGGTAATGGTCGAAGGCGATGATATGGATGAGATCACCATGCTTGCCAATGAGATCGCAGATGTTATCAGAGATAAAATGAAGTAGGGACAGGTTTCAAACCTGTCCAGCCTAACCATGTAGGGTCATGGACCCCGCACCTGCCTGCCGGTAGGCAGGCGCGAAACCCCATATTTCAATCCATATATAAATGGAATTATGATCATGTTTTGCCATTCCGGCGGAGCCACTTTGTTTTACCACCAATCTGCCTGAAAAACCTGAGGTCTACAAGGGGGATAAGTTTGGACCTATGTTAAACATGTAGGGGCGCACCCATGTGTGCGCCCAGGAAAAGGATGGCGCAGTTGACCACTTCTGCGCCCAGGACAGACACACGGGTCTGTCCCTACAAAACCCCATCAGAAGACTTCAGTTCACAATCATGAACACCAGTCTTTTTATCTGCCCAAAGCCTAAAATCATATACCAGGTATCAACTGTCTTCTTCTAACTTATTGAATATAAAACAAAGCATCCTGTCAATTTGACTTTAGCCCGGCTATGCTGTACTGTAAAGAGTTCGCGGGGTGGAGCAGTCTGGTAGCTCGTCGGGCTCATAACCCGAAGGTCGCAGGTTCAAATCCTGTCCCCGCTACCAATTAAAATCAAGGACTTAGAGTTTGACTCTAGGTCCTTTTTTGCGTTTTGGGCCTGTTTTTCTAACGGAATTAAAACTATCTTCCCTTTCAACCTCATCTTAAGCTGCATGCCCCCGGCGGAAAACTGGAAGGTATATTTGCTGCCAGTATCAGTCATAGTTATAGATTGATGCTTAGTTGGAAGGTAACAGAAAAAGAGATAATCCTTTTTGATGTGGGGAGCCATGATGGGGTTTATAGGTAGGGATGGTTTTGAGTCTTTGTTATTGAAGTCTGCAGGCACGGGCGGTTTCGAACCGCCGACCTCTGCATTATCGACAAAAAAGCCTGACTCTGAAGAACAGTCTAGTACCTGTAAATTATGACAGGTATCGGAGAATATCCTATATCTATATAATATATGGATATTATCTGGGCTAAATAATTGTATTTTCGAAAATGATAGGGGGAGTATTATATTGCCGACTCCAGAAGAAGAGGCTCGTGCAGTTATAGACGTAATGCTGGAGAAATCCGGCTGGCATGTCTGCGACCTTTCAGGTGCAAATATATATGGCCATAAGGGAATTGCAATTCGCGAGTTTCCTTTGAAGGCCGGGCATGGTTTTGCAGACTACTTGCTCTATATAGATGGTAAGGCCGCTGGTGTTATAGAGGCCAAGAAAGTTGGCAGCACACTTACGGGTGTTGAGATTCAATCCAATAAATATAAGAATGGCCTCCCTGACGGACTTCCAGCCTGGCACAGCCCTTTGTCCTTTGCCTATGAATCAACAGGTGAAGAAACTCAGTTTACGAGTGAACTAGACCCGGATCCTCGATCCAGGAGTGTGTTTTCTTTCCATCGTCCTGAGACTCTAGTGAGCTGGCTGAACGGAGAAAACAAGTTCGATCAAGCCGCTGATGTTCGCCATACATTTAATGACTCTCTTCGGTTTAAATTGCGTGGTATGCCTCCATTGGTTGAGGAAGGTCTGTGGCCAGCTCAAATCAAGTCGATCCATAACCTGGAAACATCTCTTGCGGATAATCGTCCACGCGCTCTTATTCAGATGGCCACCGGTAGTGGTAAGACCTTCACAGCGGTAAATTTCATTTATAGGCTAATCAAGTTTGGTGGAGCAAAGAGGGTATTGTTCCTTGTTGACCGCGCTAATCTTGGTCGTCAGACATTAAAAGAGTTTCAGCAATTTCAATCACCCCATACGCCCTATAAATTTACTGAGGAATATATTGTTCAGCAGCTTAAGTCAAAGCAGGTAGATAAGACCGCCAGAGTGTGCATTTCAACTATTCAGCGTATGTATTCAATTTTACAGGGTGAGGATATTGATGAAGAGGCAGAAGAGCATACTGTTGGTGGCTTGGAAAGTATATATAAAGAACCAGCACCTGTTGAGTATAACCCTGAGATCCCTATAGAGACCTTTGATATTATCGTGACGGACGAGTGCCACAGGTCGATCTATAATCTTTGGCGCCAGGTGCTTGAGTACTTTGACTCATTTCTTATAGGGCTTACTGCTACTCCGAGCAAGCAGACCTTTGGTTTTTTCAATCAGAATCTGGTTATGGAATATCCCCATGAGCAGGCCGTGGCTGATGGAGTCAATGTTAATTATGATGTATATCGCATACGAACTCAGATTACCCAATCCGGTTCAACTATTGAATCAGGCTATGAGGTAGACAAACGGGACCGGGAAACGCGTAAGGTTCGATGGGAAAAGCTGGATGAAGATATTGATTATGATGCAAAGCAACTTGATCGCGATGTTGTTTCCCTGGATCAGATCAGGACTGTGATCAGGACATTCAGAGATAAACTCTTTACAGAGATATTCCCTGGCCGTAAGGACGTGCCAAAGACCCTTATCTATGCAAAGGATGATTCACATGCTGAGGATATTGTGAAAATTGTGCGTGAAGAGTTTGGCAAGGGAAATGATTTTGCTCAAAAAATAACTTATAAGACAACAGGTGTGAAGACCGATGATCTTATTGCGTCATTCAGAAATAGCTATAACCCGCGCATTGCCGTAACAGTTGATATGATAGCCACTGGTACTGATATTAAGCCCCTGGAAATTGTCCTGTTCCTCCGGTCTGTTAATTCCCGATCATACTTTGAGCAGATGAAAGGTCGAGGAGTGCGCGTTATTAATGACAATGATCTGCAGTCCGTTACCCCTGATGCCAAAAGTAAGACACATTTCATTATTGTTGACGCAGTGGGTATATGCGAAAAGGATAAGACCGATTCCAAACCTATGGAGAAAAAGAGGACTGTACCACTGGAAAAACTAATGCAGGCTGTTTCCCTTGGCAATATCGAAGATGACACCCTGTCTTCCATTGCTGGCAGGTTTGCGCGGCTCGATAAAAAGATAAGCCCCGAGGACAAGGCCTCAGTACAGAAGCTTACCGACGGAAAAACACTGAAGGAGATCACAGGTGATCTTGTAGCGGCTGTTAATCCTGATAAACACATTGAGCAGGCAAAAGCTGATAATCCCGGCACGTCTGAACCTACAGATGACCAGATCAAGCAAGCGGCTGACAAGATGAAGATAGAGGCAGTTAAGGCTCTCCACAATCCGGAGCTACGCACCAGGATTATTGAATTGCAAAAGTCCACAGAACAGACGATTGATACAATCAGTAAAGATGAAGTGACAGAAGTTGGTTTCAGTGCAGAGGCCCTTGATAAGGCAAAGGGGCTTGTTACTTCTTTTGAGCAATTTATAAAGGATAATAAGGATGAGATAACAGCACTTCAGATTCTGTTTAGTAAGCCCTACAAATTGAGACTTCGCTTTGAGCAGATTCAGGAGCTTGCCAGTATCATCGAGAAGCCGCCTTATACTTGGAAGATCGACCGGATCTGGGATGCCTATGCTGCTCTTGAGAAATCAAAGGTCAAAGGAGCAAGTTCGCAT
This sequence comes from Nitrospira sp., assembly GCA_016784355.1. GTDB lineage: Bacteria > Nitrospirota > Thermodesulfovibrionia > UBA6902 > UBA6902 > JACNKH01. The sequence goes on from JADHUV010000014.1 coordinate 53,011, forward strand.
AAGATACTGACTGATCTGGTCTCATTGATTAGATATGCCATTCATCAGGAGAATGAGCTAGAGCCATTTGCGGAGCATGTGCAGAAAAAATATGAACGCTGGTTATCAATGCAGGATGGCAAATTTTCAGAGGAGCACCTACATTGGCTTGAGATGATTAAAGAGCATATTGCAGGTAGCTTGAGTATTGAGAAGGATGACTTTGAGTCGGTGCCTTTTAAGCCTGAAGGTGGGTTGGGGAAGGCTTATCAGTTGTTTGGGGAGGAGTTGTGGAAGATAATGGATGAAATGAATGAGGTGCTGGCGGCGTGATAAAGCAAAAGTCAGCAATGAAAAATACAGATTCTAGTATCGAGTTATCTGATAGTAGAGTTGTATATGCTATGGAGTTGAAGAAAATATTGCCTGTTAAGTGGACAGTATACGATATTGGCAAGATCTGCAAAATTCAGACCGGTAAACTCGATGTCAATCAAGCAGATGAAGGCGGCAAATATCCGTTTTTTACGTGTGCTGAGAAAATTTATAGAATAAATACACCCGCTTTTGATACTGAAGCGGTATTAGTAGCTGGGAATGGATTTTTTAACGTTAAATATTACAAGGGCAAATTCAATGCGTATCAGCGAACTTATGTGCTTACGGACATAGATATAGACGGTAAATATTTATATTATTATACTAATTATCGACTACCTGACATAACACTAAGTAATCGCGGTTCAACAATTCGTTATATTAGGTTAGGTGATCTTCGAGATTATCCTGTGGTAGTTGCCCCACCAGACGAACAAAAGCTCATCGTCGCTGAAATCGAAAAACAATTCTCCCGCCTTGATGAGGCCGTGGCTGCGCTGAAGAGAATAAAGGCCAACCTCAAGCGCTACAAAGCCTCTGTCCTCAAGGCTGCTGTTGAAGGGAAGCTTACGGAGGAGTGGCGGAAGGAGCATCCTGATGTTGAACCTGCGAGTGAGTTACTTAAACGGATTCTTGTTGAGCGGCGGAGGAAGTGGGAAGAGGCTTATCCAACGAAGATGTATAAAGAGCCCGGTGAAATAGATAAGAGTAAATTAAATGCATTGCATAAGGGGTGGGTGTGGGCAAGTTTAGAAATGATTACTGATGCGATTGGTGGATATGCATTTAAGAGCAAGGAATTTTCAGATTCAGGCCATCAAATTATTAAGATGGCTAATATCAAAATGGAAACTCTTGATCTTTCGCAAAGGCCTGCTTTTATGAGTGATGTTCCTGATGATATCGTTGTGAAGTATCAGCTAGTTGATGGCGATATTCTAATTACTCTGACTGGTACTAGAAAGAAGCGTGACTATGGATATGTTGTACAGATTAAAGAACCTAATACTAGTTTATTGTTAAATCAAAGAATTGCAAGGCTGCGCCCATATCTGTGCGAACTATCTTCATTTCTCTCGATGGTATTGCAAAGTGAAGTGTATAGGGATAGGTTTTTTTCATATGAGACTGGAAATGTAGGACAAGGAAACGTTGGTATGAAAGCTATAACAATTGAATCAATACCTTTCCCTCCATTGGAAGAACAACTCACCATAATGAGAGACTATTCAAGAAATGTATCTGTAGCTAATAATATTGAACGAGATGTTGATAATAATTTGAAACGTGCCGATCGCCTTCACCAGTCGATTCTAAACAAAGCTTTTTCTGGTCAATTAGTTCCGCGTGTATAGGAGGACTTACTAATAATGGCATTTGATTTCAAGAAAATAAAAGCTAAGAAGAAAGAAGTACTTCCAATTGACCCTATTGAAATATTTCAAAAACTTAAAGTTTCTGATCAAGGGATAAATGATTTATGGTTAGCTCAAGGTGATGCACTACGTGAGTGGCATAGCAATCGATTACAGTCTGATATAAGTGTAGTTCTTAATACTGGCGCAGGGAAAACATTAGTTGGTCTCATTATAGCTCAGTCGCTTGTAAACGAAAGCAAAGAGAAAGTTTTGTATGTATGTAGTTCTATTCAGTTAGTAAAACAAACAACTGACAAGGCCGACGGGTATGGACTGAAATCCACCACCTATTATCGAGGGGACTTTAGTAACGACCTTTTCCATAAAGGTAAGGCATGCTGCATAACAACTTATCAGGCGCTATTTAATGGACGTTCAATTTTTTTTAACGAAGAAGTGTCTGCCATCATATTTGATGATGCACATGCCGCAGAACATCTGCTAAGAGATCATTTCTCAGTTCGTATTGACAGTACAAACGTACCTGCTATTTATAGTGAGCTTGTAGCGCTATTCCGTGATTATTTTGAAAGTATTGGGAACATAGGTAGTTATGAGGAATTGACGGATGAAACTTGCCAAAATATATTTTTGCTACCACCATTTGAATTAAAAAAACACTTCAGTGAAGTGATGAGGATTCTAACGTCTGCAAATTTATCAGGAATGCAAGATACAATGTTTGCTTGGGAGCACCTTAAAGATAAGGTAGATTTATGCTGTTTGCTGATTAGTGGCTCTTCAATTACTATCACTCCACCATTTATTCCCATTAATTCGCTTCCATACTTTAATAAGCAGTTGCGGCGAATATATTTATCAGGAACATTGTCTGCATCAGATGCTTTTACGAGAGCTTTTGGGAGAGTACCTGATCAAATTATTGCGCCTACTACAACTGCGGGGGAATGTGAGCGCTTAATACTCATTCCGTCAAGAATAGAAGGAGATAATAACGATTTAGAAATTGTCCAGGAATTAATAAAAGAATATAAAACGCTTGTCCTGGTTCCAACATATGCTCGTGCAAAAAAGTGGGATGATTTAGTGGTTCCTCCCCCTAAAGGCCGTGCGGAAGAATATGTGGAGAGCTTTAAAGAAACTCCAATAAATGAAAAACTTCTTTTAATAGCTCGATATGACGGAATAGATTTGCCAGGTGATACTTGTCGCTTAATGGTGATAGATGATTTGCCAATGGGTCTGGGGCCACTAGAACGATATATTTGGGAATATCTCAACTTGTCTAATTCTACAAGGTCTGCTATTGCATCAAGAATTGTTCAGAGTTTCGGACGGATATCACGAGGAATGAGTGATCATGGAGTTGTCTTTCTAACCGGGGAGAAACTAATACAATGGTTGATTATTCCACGCAATGCTGCGATGTTACCGATATTTTTACAAAAGCAAATATTACTTGGCCTTGAGGTGTCTGAACAAGCACTGAGGGGTGAGGAGTTAGCAGAAGCGATCGACAAGTGTTTAAGTCGTGAAACAGACTGGATAGATGCATACAGTGAATTCATGGAAGAAACTGAACCAGACGAAGTAAGTGAAGATACGAAAGGATTAACCGAAATAGCACAATCTGAGTCAGACTTTGCAAATCATATGTGGAATCGAGATTATGCATTAGCTGTAAAAGCTCTGAAAGCAACATTAGAAAAAGCATTTAAGATTAGTTCAAATACAGGCGCCTGGCATATGCTATGGCTTGGAAGTGCATTTGAACTAATGGATGATAATGAGTCAGCAGTAGAAATGTATTCACGTGCCCATGGTGTTCATAAGAATATACCAGCATTGCCCTCCGATGGTGACATAAAAAAACTGAATGAAATCCCTGAACAAGTTTGTGAAGTAGATCGACAGTTCCAAATACATGCTGATGGTAAAATAAGCGTGCCAAAAAATATACATATATATTTAGCTCATCTTGACGGATCAGGTTCACCAGCACAAACAGAAGAAAGCCTACGTGCACTTGGGCAATATCTCGGATTGACCTCAACTCGTCCAGATAAAGAATTTGATACTGGTCCGGATGTTTTATGGGTAAGTCCAAATTTATTAGCATTGTGCATGGATGCAAAAACAGATAAATTGGCTACTTCTGAGTATAAAAAAGATGAAATTGGTCAACTAAGTGACCATATACAGTGGGTAAAGAATAATACTGATGCAGAAGAGATTGTACCGATATTGGTAGGGCCCATATCACCTGCAACAACATCGGCAAATCCTCCGAATACGTTCAAAGTGATTGAATTAGAGCAGTTTAGACTATTAGCTGAACGATTAATTGCAGCGCTCACAGATATTGCATCAAATTCGATCCCGATTAATCTTAGAAACAATATCTTAGAAGTATTTGAGACGCGGGGCCTGCTGTGGCCAAAATGCTTTGATGATCTAGAAAGTCATAAAATATGCGATTTATAAAGGATAGCCGCTTTATGAACTCAGCACAAACAGTACAAAAACTCTGGAATTGCTGCAATGTTCTGAGTGGCAATAGAATTAGTGATTTAGCAAGGAAATGAATGTTCATATATCTAGATGAATCAGGAGATCTGGGATTTGATTTCACCAAAGGAAAGACAACGAAGAAGTTCGTAATTACCTTGCTTGTCTGCAACACTGACGCTGCGAGAATAGACATAGACAAAGCTGTTAGACGTACTTTAAAGAATAAGTTAAATCGGAAAAAGAAAAATGCCCGCTTTGTCTCTGAGCTAAAGGGCACTGGTACTACTATTGAGGTTAAGAAATATTGCTTAAGACACATAACAAATCGTGAATGGGTAGTTTACGCACTCATATTAAACAAAGCACGAGTAGAGTCACATCTTCAAACTAAGATGGGTAAGAGTAAACTGTATAATTTCCTCTCCCGTTTTTTGATGGAAAAGGTAGATTTGTCGAGTGCACAGAGAAACGTGGAACTTATTGTTGATAGGAGTAAGAACAAGGAAGAAGTCAGAGATTTTAATCAGTACCTTGCTAATCAGCTAAATGCATTATTGCCTCTTAACACTAATCTGAATATACAGCACCTTACCTCACAGGAGAACACAGGCCTACAGGCAGTAGATTTGTTTTGCTGGGGAATATTCAGAAAGTATGAGCATAATGATTTTGAATGGTACAGAGAGTATCGCCATAGACTGACCTATGAAGAGGAGTACTTGAGATGATAATAAAAAAAGCGGCCCCTATAATGCCTATGTCCCCTGGCTCAATGCCAGTCGATGAAAGGAAGCACCAGAGGCACATTATAGGTCTTACCCGCTTGTGTTTTAAATTATCAGAGCAAAACCATTTTGTCAATGACAATAATCTAATACTGACTGTTTATCGCTAGTTAAGAAATAACTTTAAAATATATAATTGGAAATTAATATGAGCTCAGCACAAATAGTACAAAAACTCTGGAACTACTGCAACGTCCTCCGTGATGATGGAATGAGCTACGGCGATTACGTGGAGCAGTTGACATACTTGCTGTTTCTCAAGATGTCCGATGAACGATCAAAACCTCCTTATGACATCTCAAGCCCAGTCCCTAAGGATTACGATTGGCAGACTCTTCTGAAACTGGATGGCGATGAACTCTTTGACCACTATCGTCACCTGCTAGATAATCTTGGAAAAGAGAAAGGTCTTTTAGGCCTGATATTCGGAAGGGCACAAAACAAGTTTCAAGACCCAGCAAAACTCCGTCGTCTTATTGTTGATCTCATTAATAATGAAAACTGGTCAATCATGAGCGCAGATGTTAAAGGCGATGCCTATGAAGGCTTGCTCGAAAAAAATGCACAAGATACCAAGTCAGGAGCAGGACAGTACTTTACTCCCCGGCCATTAATACAGGCAATTGTAGATGTGATAGCCCCAAAGCCTAAAGAGACCATAAGTGACCCGGCCTGCGGAACTGGAGGCTTTCTCTTAGCTGCACATGACTACATCGCAAAAAACTATAAGCTGGATAAAAATGAAAAGCGATTTCTTGATGAGAGTGCAATACGCGGCTGGGAACTAGTTCATAATACCGCTCGCCTCTGTGCAATGAACATGATGCTTCACGGTATAGGTCGAGGTCTAGAACTGCCTTTGACAGTTCTAGATGCACTTGCAGGCCAGCCGAGTGAATACTTTGATATTGTCCTGACTAATCCTCCCTTTGGTAAAAAGAGCAGTACAACAATTATTGGTGTGGATGGTAAACCCATAAAGGAAAAAGACTCGATTGAGCGAGATGATTTCTGGTCTACCACATCAAATAAGCAGCTCAACTTTGTCCAGCATGTCAAATCACTTCTCAAGCAACATGGCAGAGCCGCAGTTGTAGTACCTGACAACGTTCTTTTCGAAGGTGGAGCGGGAGAGACGATAAGGCGAAAGCTGCTCCATGAATGTGATGTCCACACACTATTAAGGTTGCCAACCGGCTTATTCTATGCCCAGGGCGTAAAAGCAAACGTCATATTCTTTGACCGCAAACCTGCGTCTGAAAAGCCATGGACAGAAAAGCTTTGGATCTACGACTTCAGGACAAACAAAGACTTCACCCTCAAGACGAATCCGCTTAAAAGAGAAGACCTGGACGAGTTCGTCAAATGCTACAACTCTGAAAATCGGCATAAAAGAAAAGCAACTTGGACTGAGAAGACCCCCGACGGTCGCTGGCGAGCATTTGAATATGAGGAAATTATAAATCGTGACAAAGCAAGTTTGGATATATTCTGGCTCAAAGACGAGAGCCTCGAAGATTCCGAAAATTTACCCGAACCGGATGTCATTGCACGTGAGATAGTTGCGGATCTGCAGGATGCTTTGGAGCAGTTTCAGTTGATTGCGGATGATTTGGGAGATGAGGAATGAGGATTGAAAGTATAGGAGGGGACTATGTGGTTAACGGATGAAGGACAGCAAGAACAAATAGACTTTTTAAAAGAATGGCCAATAGAACGCATAGAAGCAATGTCGTTAGAGGAGTACACAAACCTCGACAAGGATACGGCTTTTGTTTACTGGTTAGAAGCAAAGTCAGAACATGCTGGCAGTATATGGGGAGGTAGTGCTTACAAATTTGGCATATTTCGTAGAAGAAATACGGAGTCTAACAAGGGCGATGAGCGCTATAAAACAGACGGAAGCTATGCTTGGCAGGCAAAGTATGGCAATACGCGAGATGAAGCATTTCATAACGTTAAATCCATA
>JADHUV010000015.1 GCA_016784355.1 Nitrospira sp.
GTGAGTCCATCGAGCGCAACAAGATCAGTGTATCTGACGGCTCCATCACAAAAACCATAAGCCTGGGTGTAAGTGAGTTTCCTAAGGATACGGATAATTTCTGGCAGGCCATCGAATATGCAGATGCTGCCCTTTACCTTGCCAAAGAAATGGGGCGTAACCGGGCAGTTAAATTTTCAGAAGAAATGCGCTCCGAGAAACAGACCAACCTTACTTAGAAAACAATTTGGCAACTCTTCGGTATAAAAACTTGACATGCTCCATATTCTGAATCTCTGAAAAAAGTCCCAATATGATACGAAGCCTCAGATAAAAACCGGTATAAGCCTTCAGCCTGTATTTCTTCAGCTCATCCATTGTCATACCTTCAGGCACATGAAGGATGTTCTGGAATGAAATATCACTAAAATCAATATCGGCAAGCTTACCCGACTTAATCATCTGCTCTGTCATCTCACTCCCGGGTACGGGCAGGCATATCGTAAACTGAGCCCTGTCAATGGGCAGTTCCTGCGAAAACTTGATCGTCTGCATGATGTCTTCTTTAGTCTCTGTTGGATAGCCGATTATAAAAAAACCTGTAGTCCGTATTTTGGTTACCCTGTGAATAAGTTCAACCTTCTCTCTTATCTCATCCAATGACTGAGCCTTCTTCATATTTTTCAGCGTATTAAGCGATCCTGATTCAATGCCAAGGCCCAGAGAATAACAGCCAGCCTTCTCTAAGAGAGAGAGAATTTCCTCATCAAGCGTGCTTAAACGCACCCCGTTAGGAAAAGAAAGCGCAATATCCCACCCCTTCGCTAAAATGCCCTCGCACACACCTAAAGAGAGTGCCTTTCTAGAGGTAAAGTTATCATCAATTATCTGAAACTCGCGGATGCCGTATTTATCATGGAGTAATTCCATTTCCTGCAACACAATTTCAGCATTTCTTGCCCTGACTTTTCTGCCCATGATAGTTCGGTTTGCACAAAATGTACAACTGTATGGACATCCCCTTGTAGTCGAAATACTGGTCAGGGGATTTTTCTTTGAAAATGCACCGATTGGTGCATAGGGATACTCCCGGGGATCAATCAGGTCCCAGCTTGGCATTGCAACTACATTTAAATCCTCAATGGGTTTCAGAGGATTACTTGTCACTTTCCCATCATTATCTTTCCATATAAGATTGTTAATTTCTTCATACGGCATATCAGCACGACCGGATATTTTATCTAGCAGCTGAACCAGGCCGATTTCAGCCTCTCCCCTGAAGGCATAATCAACCAATAGATGCTTCATGGTACCCTCAGGATCCCCTGATGGATGAGGCCCACCCGCAAGCGTTATCGTATCGGGCTTAATGGACTTGACCATTTGCAAAACTTCTTCACAATTTCTTACACTGCGGGTATAAACCTGAAAACCTGCAACATCATAATCCGCCCGATTCAACCGTTCAATCAACTTCTGACGCGTCATCCCGAGCTTTACACCATCCCAGATCTCAACTTCATAATCATTATCTCTAAGTGCAGTAGCAAGATAACCCAGGCCAAGATTAGGCGTAATATTTACCATACTGTCTTCTATAGTAAGCGGATTGATAAGCAGTACTTTCATATAATCTCCTTAAATAAACTCCATCATTTCACAATGAGTACAGAACAGAATACTTCTACGCAATATTGTTCTATTTTTTTCACATACAGACTAATATAGTATTTGATCACAAATTATGATGCCAGAGCAGTCTATAGCTTTAGATGAGCTTGAAATGTATAACAACTAATAAGTATTTTTATATTTTATATAGCTATTTAATTATACAGAAATATAATATTATCATCAATAAGCATAAAGTATACAGTCAGTTAATCCTGCACTTATATTTAACGCATTGAACCCAGTCATATTTTTTAAAAATCTTACTGCCTTTCATGATCCTCAAGCCGCCAATTGCGAAGAAAATCGATCATTTTTATTGCAGGCAAGGGCCTGCTGATATAAAACCCCTGAATCAGATCACAATTATTCTCCTTGAGAAATTCAAGCTGCGAAATGGTCTCTACACCCTCGGCTACAACCTGAAGCTTCAGGCTGTGCGCCATCGTAATGATTGCAGTAACAATCGCAGCATCATCTGATGATTCCGTAACATCACGCACAAAGGTTCTGTCAATTTTAAGATAATTGATCGGAAACTTTTTCAGATAATTTAAAGAAGAGTAACCTGTGCCGAAGTCATCAATAGACAGCTTAATTCCCATCTCATGAATCCGGTCTATTATTTGCATCCCCTTCTCTACATTCTCCATCAATAAACTCTCGGTGATCTCCAGCTCAAGCATCTCATTATTAAGCGTATTTTTATGAAGTGCTGATTCAATCAGTTCAATCAGACCGCTATGTTTAAACTGTAAAGCGGAAAGATTTACAGCTACCCTCTGTATAGGCAGACCCTGATGTTTCCATACACTTATCTGCCTGCATGCCTCATGAATAACCCACTCTCCAATAGGCACGATCAGACCGGTATCTTCAGCCAGCGGAATAAAGTCCACAGGCGATACAATGCCCATTTCCGGATGCTGCCACCTGAGCAAGGCCTCCATGCCTGCAACCTTCCCGGTCTCAAGATTAATCTGCGGCTGATAATATAAAAGGAACTCTGAACGCTCCAGGGCTTTGCGCATACTGGCTTCCAGTGCAAATCTTGCGAAGGCCTTCGTATTAAGATCTGTAGTGAAGAAATGATATGTATTCGGCTCCTGTTCCTTTGCCCTGGTCATGGCAGCGGCCGCATTTCGAATTAGGACGTCTTCGGTTTCCCCGTCCTCAGGATATACACTGAGACTGACCCGTGAGCCAAGAAAGAACTCCCGGTCATCACACATGATCATCTCCGCTACAATCTCCATAATACGTCTTGCCGCAACCGCAGCATCGGCCAGATCCGATAACTCCTCAAGTATAATAGCAAACTCATCTGCACCAAACCTGGCTACAGTATCACATATCCTGTGAGAAGCTTCCTCTTCACTGTTTCTAAGGCAGCGCTTCAATTTTTCAGCTATTTCCGCAAGGAGTTTATCACCTGTTTCATGCCCGAAGGTATCATTTATAGATTTGAAATTATCTATATTGATGAATATAACCGAGAGATTCCACTTGTTCCTCTTAGCATTGGAGATGGCTTTCTGAAGTCTCTCCTTGAAAAGAAACCTGTTTGGCAGACCGGTAAGACGATCATAGTATGCAAGAAATTTGATCTTATCTTCTGCCTGTTTTGATTTTGTTATGTCCTGAGTAGTACCCGCGGCCCGGATTACGAGGTTGCGACTATCCACATATACTGCCCCCTCCTGGCGAAGTATGCGCTCCTCCCCTTCAGGCATTAAAATCCGATGTTCAATACTGAACTGTTTTTTATGCTGCAATGCATCATCATACGCAATCTTTACGGCTTCGCGGTCATCGGGATTTACAAGCTTCATAAAATCTTCGAACATACCGCCGAATCCCCCCTTTTCTATATTATATATACGATATAATTCATCAGAAAAGTGCAGCTTATTCGTACTAAGATCCCAGTCCCAATTCCCAAAATTAGCTATTTTCTGAGCCTGAGCTAGTTTTTCCTCACTCACACTGAGGTCATCTATTGCCTTATTAGCACGCAATATGTACCTGACCCTGTAGCTCAATATCAACCAGTTTATAGGCTTAACAACAAAGTCTGTCGCACCATACTTATAAGCTTTATTGATAGATTGGTAGTCATCGAGGCCCGTAACCATTAATATCGGCACCTGTTCACCGGCAGGAAGACTCCTTATTTTCTGCAGGGCTTCAAAGCCATCCATTTCAGGCATAGTGACATCCATTAAAATAATATCAGGTCTTATATTTGAAAAAACATCAACAGCCTCACGGCCGTTCACAGCCTCTTTGACATCAAAGCCTGCCTGTTCCATTGCTTCCCGCATCAAGAGTCGCATTGCCGCATCATCATCTACAACAAGGACGATATGCTGATCTTTGGCAAATATTTCTCTCATTGAATGCTCGCCCCCCCGATATATATTTGCATGGCGCTGCACGCCTTTTCATACTCCTGTTCTATGATACTCATAATTGCGCCAGCTTCACTCATGCTGCCGGTCCTTGCGCAGTTCTCAAGCTGCTTACATATTGAAGCAAGCCTGATAGCTCCGACATTGCCGCTGCTGGCCTTCAGAGAATGCGCCAGTGAGCGGGTCATAGCAGAATCAGCAGAACTTACAGCATTCGTAAGACTGCTTACAATACTGGCTGAATCATTACAGTACATATGCAATATTTTCGGTACAATGTCCCCCATACTATCCCTGTTAATGGCACGTATACGATTCAGTTTATTCATTTCCAGAATCTCGCTTTCCATTGTCCATGAGTTTTGAGCAAAGCTGGCAATTTTCTGTGTTGCAGCAACTTTTTCCACACCTGCTGAGTTTCTGCTGCTTTGAGTATATCGATTCAATATGCACTTAAGGTGATAATTAAATAGCTGCCAGTTTATCGGTTTTGTTATAAAATCAGTGGCCCCGTAAAGATAGGCCCTGCTGACAGACTCGTAGTCATCATAGCCCGTAACCATTATCACAGGAACATTCTCCCCCTCAGGCATTGCACGAATGGCCTGTAAAGCCTCAAATCCGTTCATGACCGGCATCTCTACATCCAACAGAACAAAGTCAGGAGCATTATCAGCAAACATGTCCAGGGCCGCCTGCCCATCAGTAACATCTTCCACTATATATCCATCCTGTTCAAGTGACTGCCGCATTAGCAATCTCATAACTGAATCATCATCAGCAACCAGGACTCTCTTATATTCAGATTTTACTATCACTCATTCCCCATTGCTAATATATTCTCTCAAAGCATTACATGCCCTGCCATATTCATTCTCAATTTCTGCGACAAGTCTGCCGGCCGTATCCATTGATCCGGCACGGGCATCATTTTCAAGCTCCTTACAGAGCTCCGCCAGTTTTAATGCCCCAATATTGGCGCTGCTGGATTTCAGAGAATGAGCTGTCTTCCAGGTGTCTTCCGATGTTTTTGCCTCTACGGCCGCATTCATCTTCGAAACCAGAGCAGGCGAATCGCTTAGAAAAAGTTTAATTACTCTGGCTACAAGATCGCTGGTTCCCTCCTGCTGTATAAGCTGCATGCGCTCAAAAGCCCTGAGGTCCAATATTCCATCAGCCGATTTCATAGTGCCTGCATTGATAGCAGCATTCTGCTCTTCCGCTCTATCCTGAGCTTCTACCATAGTTGTCGGCTTCATCCACTTTGAAAGCTTTTTTTCAATCTGTTCAAGCGAAAACGGCTTACTAAGATAATCATCCATACCAGCATCAAGACAAAGTTCCCTATCACCTTGAATCGCGTTTGCGGTCAGGGCTATGATCGGTGTGTGCCTTGACCGGCCTTCATTCTCACGAATTTTCTTTGTTGCTTCAAAACCGTCCATTTCCGGCATCTGACAATCCATAAATATTACGCTGAACTCTTCCCGATTGTGCTTTTCAAAGGCCTCACGTCCATTGGTAGCTGCCTCAACTGAAAGCCCCAGAAACTCGAGCATTTCACGGCCAACCTCCAGGTTTACCGGATTATCATCAACGAGCAGCACTTTCCCGTCATAAACACTTCGCAAATTCGCATCTGCAGGGCTTAAATTTCTTTCCTCACCGATTGCATTGCTGCCCATTATAACCGTAACAATCGCATCATAAAGATGAGAACGACGCACAGGCTTTGTAATATATGCCTCAACCCCGGCCTCGTGAGCGGACTTAAAAGAGTGTCCCATTGAGCTGAGCATTACCATATGCAGATCGCTGAACTCCTCTTTAGACTTAAGTATATGCGCCAGCTCAACCCCGTCCATTTCCGGCATCTGATAATCCAGCAGTGCCAGATTAAAAGGAGAGCCTGAAACAACCGCCTTATCCAGCATGATCAATGCCTCTGCAGCACTCTCAGCGCATTCAAACTGCATACCCCAGTTTTTCAGATAGTGTGAGAGGATAGTGCGATTGGTCTCATTGTCATCGACAATAATGGCTTTAACATTGCTGATATTACTGGATTCCTCAGCATGGTGCTGAACAGCCTCTTGAAAGTGAGCTGTAAAAGTAAATACAGACCCCTTCCCACGTTCACTTTCAAAAGCGATTTCTCCACCCATCATTTCTACAAGCTGCTCGCATATGGACAGTCCCAACCCTGTACCCCCATACTTGCGAGTTGTCGATCCATCCTCCTGAGTAAAAGCCTTGAAGAGATATTGTTTAGCATCAGGATTAATGCCGATACCGGTGTCCCTTACCGAGATTTCAAGCGTGATACCAGTTCCGTCTGTTTTCTTTTTATTAACGGAAATTACAACCTCTCCAGCGCTGGTGAATTTCACGGCATTACTAACAAGGTTTGTTAAAATTTGTCGCAAACGTACTGGATCTCCGCCCAGATACGTCGGCACATCATCATGAATAAAACAGGACAACTCTAGCCCCTTTGCATAGGCCCCCCTGGCAAGCATAGTGGTGGCCTCTTCAACGGTCCTGCGCAGGTCAAATCGAATATTTTCCAGCTCCAGTTTCCCTGCCTCAATTTTGGAAACGTCTAGAATGTCATTAATGACAGTCAGCAGCATCTCTGCTGAGCCCCTGGCCGTTTCGACATAATTCCTTTGCTTAGTGTCCAACCCCCTTAGTTCGAGCAGCTCAAGCATTCCAAGGACACCCGACATGGGCGTACGTATTTCATGACTCATATTTGCAAGAAAATATGATTTTGATATATTTGCCTGTTCCGCCTCATTTTTAGCTGCCTCAAGTTCTACCTGATGATGGTCGCTGCGACGTATAAAAAGAAGAATAGTAGCCAGTATACTCGACATTATCAGGAAGGTTATGCCGCTCAATAACAAAGTTGTCTGACGACCGGAAACAAACCATCTATCAAGCGGAATACGAATTGACATCATTGCCCTTATGAATCCGACTTTTTCACCAAATCCATATACATCCCCATAAGACTCTATCATTTCCTTTGGCGCCAATGCCGGATCAGAATGGCATCTCATACAAGACTCCTTATTGGGAGTAAGGGGTTTCACATAATACAAATACTTTTTCCCATCCTGCTCATAGAGATCCTTATATTCGGTAATCTTGCCGGCATTTAGCTGTTCAAGGAGTTTCAGTTCCGTCTCATCAGCTGCATTAAGTATGTTACGGGGATTACTGGCCGCAAGTTTGAAATATACTTCTTCAATGCCGGCTTTTCCGCGCTCCTCGTTCAGATATTCCTTAATCGATCTGGCTATATAAGTAAAAGACAGCAATTCCGGAGCAAAATAATCTTCATATAATTTACCCTCTTTTTTCAGCCTGTAAATTTCCGGCTTCTGGACCTCTTCAACAAAGGAATGAATCGCTCTGTGAGTAAGCAGTGCATCCTCAATATCTTTCTCTGCCTCATTAATGGCCTGATTGTAACCCTCACGTTGGAAAAACCCTACCATTACAATGAAAGCTATCATAAATGCCGCGGATATAATCCAACATCTGTTTCTGTTTTTTTTCGACATATTTTTACCCACCTTTGAATTTATTGACTGCTATTACAATCTATCCGCTCCCCCACAGAGCCTATATTTCCTATTATGCTATTAAAATCTATATTCATTTATCGGACGAACAATATTTTTTCTTAAACTCATATATTAATTACTCTTCGCACCCCTATTAACGTGCCCTAATAAGCCATACGTGATGCAGATATATCGGGTATACTATTGCATGAATGAATTAGGGCGAATCATTGCAGACAGAATCAGGGCAGGCGGGGCCATGACATTTGAACAGTTCATGAAACTGGCCCTTTACCATCCCGAAGAGGGCTATTATTCTTCACCCGATATCAGGATAGGCAGGGATGGAGATTTTTTCACCAGCCCTCATCTGCACCCATCTTTTGGTGCTGTAATAGCAAAACAGTTACTTGAAATGTGGCAAATAACAGGCAGACCGGACCAGTTTTCTGTTGTAGAAATGGGCGCAGGGGCAGGGTATTTATGCAAGGATATAATGGACTATCTACTCACCACTACTAAACAGAATAGTAGTTTCATCAGGGCTTTAGATTATTGTATTGTTGAACCTTTTTCTCATTTCAAAAAACTACAAAAAAAGACTATCGGAGATTACTCTGCTGATATCAACTGGTTCAGCTCGTTGAACGAACTATCAGGCATTACAGGCTGCATCCTTTCCAATGAACTACTTGATGCATTTTCTGTGCATGTAATTGAAATGCAGGATGAGCTAAAAGAAATTTATGTCGATTACAATGGAAGCGAATTTACTGAGCAGCCGGACAAATTAAGCAATCTACTTATTCATGACTATATCAACCTTTTCTCAATTGCGTTTCCAGCCGGATACAGAACCGAAGTCAACCTGCAAATGAAAGACTGGCTCCACGATGTTGCAAAATCTCTAGATTCCGGATTTGTTATGTCAATTGATTACGGGTATTCAAATGCGGAGTATTACACCCCGGAGCGATCAAGCGGCACACTACTTTGTTACTATAATCATGAATATAACAATAATCCATACCAGCATATCGGCTCTCAGGATATGACCGCACATGTAAACTTCTCTGCCTTAAAAATCTGGGGCGAACAGCTTGGACTCCAGACAGTTGGCTATGCGTCTCAAGGTACTTTCCTTGTTTCTGCCGGAATAGATGAAGTAATATCAGAACTGTACTCTAATCCCGATGAATATACTAAAAACATATCACAAATTAAAGGGTTGATTATGCCGCAGGGCATGGGGGAATCCCACAGAGTTATGATTCAGTGTAAGGGCATAGAGGTTCCGGCATTGCGTGGTTTTGCCCTGAAAAACCAAGCTTCTTTACTTTAAACGTTATTTAATCTATCTTGAAAACACAGCAACGTCCGGCAACTCTCATGGTTGCCGTAATATTTCATATAAGACAGGCAATTCATTAGATTGAATTCCTGTTTTTACTTGTTTACAAATACTGCTTGATCCGGGTCAAACTTATATTAATATTTTCAATAGAATGGGCCTCAAGAGTATATACGCAATCAATCCCTTTAAGTTCCGAAAAAAGTGTTTGAAAATCAAAATCGCCTTCACCAAGCGCCAGATGTTCATCGGCATATCTGTTATTGTCATGCAGATGCAGTTCTTTAATATATGGTTTCACAATCGCCAGCCACTCTTTCAGCGTAAGTTTTGAAAAAAGATTAAAGTGCCCGGTATCAAAACATATACCGAAATTCTCAGAATCCATTTCACTTGCAAGAATTCTGAGATTCTCCGGCTCATCCTCAAATATATTTTCTATGGCCACCTGTACGCCGAGTGATGCAGCCCGTCCATTAATTTTTAGCCACGTCTCCAGGCTCGCCTCAAGCCAGCTGTTATCACGTTTATCGTATTTCCACCTGTCAAAGCCTGAATGAAATACAATGACCCGCGGGTTCAGTATCTCCGCAAAATCAAGGACAGAAGAAAACCTCTTTACTGTTAACTCCCTGACCTTCAGATCCACTGCTCCGGGAGAAAGATCCATAAAAGGGGCATGGATGGAAATATCAGGACTGTATTTTAAAGAATGCTTAAGATCGGCTATGTCATCAGTGGAAATACTATCAAAATTTTTAGTGCCGAAATAAAGCTCAAAATTCAGTTCATTATCCCTTAAAAAATCCCTGTAATCAGAAAACCTGTCATACGGAACATGTACGTGCGGATATAATCCGGGACTCGCTGCTCCAGATTCGGTTACTAAATTTTTGCGGTTTATTTGCCCGCGGGGCATGTGCCGGCCTTGGCACATGATGATGCGCAGGCATCTTTACCCGAACCCATGGCCTTCTTCCTGTCATCAGACGGGTAATCAGTCACATACCACCCTGAACCTTTAAGAACAAAAGAACTGTTTGTTATCATTTTCTTCAACTCGCCGCCGCATGCAGTGCAGGTTGTAAGCGGGTCATCAGACATCTTCTGCATTACCTCTACCTGCTCAAGACATTTTAAACATTGATACTCATATATAGGCATATCCTATCCTCCTGAAGTGTATTTAATTATACTCTATAATCACAAACTCAACCAGTATATCTCAAATCACTCCCACAGCTACTATTTACTTTTTTCAATGCTTGATATAAGTTATGAATAAAAAGCAGCCGGCAAAAATGATCAAAGGCTGAATTACGCGGTTATCTTGTAAATATATCATACAGAACTGTTCATTGACAAGTTTACAGTGCTATGTTAAAAGGTTCATATGTGGGAATATACTGACAAAGTAAGAGAATTGTTTCTCCATCCGCACAATGTTGGAGAGATCAAAGGTGCTGACGGCACAGGAGATGTAGGCAGTATAGTGTGCGGGGATGCTCTAAAACTGACTATCAAGGTAGATAAGGCTAGCGAGACCATAACGGATGCAAAATTCCAGACCTTCGGCTGCGCCAGCGCCATCGCCTCATCTTCAGCAATAACAGACTTAATAATTGGTAAAACAATAGATGAGGCCCTTAAGCTGACTAATGAGGATATCGCTGGTTACCTCGGAGGACTCCCGAGAGAAAAAATGCACTGTTCTGTAATGGGCCGCGAAGCACTTGAGGCGGCCATCGCCGATTACAGGGGAGAGACAAAGGCCGAATCTGATGAAGGTACTATTATATGCCAGTGTTACGGTCTAACTGATACAAAGCTCCGACATGTTATAAAAGAAAATTCCCTCCGCACAGCCGAGGACGTCACTAATTTCACAAAGGCCGGAGGAGGATGCGGAACCTGCCTTCCGGACATTGAAAAATTACTAACTGAAATATGGTCTGGCAAGGCAATTCTCACTGAACGAACCCCATTAAAAAAGCTTACAAATATCCAGAAAATCTCAATGATCCAGGATCTCATTGAAAAAGAGATAAGGCCGCTTTTGCAATCAGATGGCGGAGATGTAGAGCTGATTGATGTTGATGGTACTAATGTAGTCGTCTCGCTCAGAGGCATGTGTTCGGAATGTGTTATGGCAGATGTTACACTTAAAAATATCGAGAAGAAATTAAAGGAAATGGTCAGCAATGACCTCACAGTGACAATCTCATGAACGTAGTATATCTGGACAACAACGCAAGTACCAGGGTCGCTGATGAAGTCAGAGAAGAGATGATGCCGTATTTCAGTGAGCTTTACGGCAACCCCTCCAGCATGCATCTTTTCGGCGGACAGGTGCACCGACGTATTGAAACAGCACGTGAAAAAGCCGCCTCCCTTATTAATGCAGAGCCGGATGAAATCGTATTTACAAGCTGCGGGACTGAAAGTGACAACACCGCCCTTATGAGCGCACTGCAGACCATGCCCGATAAAAAGCACCTTATAACTACCAGGGTTGAACACCCTGCAATACACAGTTTCTGTAAACTGATGTACGGAAAAGGCTACCGCATCACCTTCCTGCCTGTTGATAAACAGGGCAGACTAAAATTCGGAGAGCTTGAGACCGCCATTACCGATGAGACCGCCATTGTCTCCGTTATGTATGCCAATAATGAAAGCGGCGTTATCTTTCCCATAGAAAAGATCGCGGAATTCGTCAATTCTAAAGGGGTCCTGTTTCATACAGATGCTGTTCAGGCAGCAGGCAAATTAGCCATTGATGTAAAGAAAATGCCTATTGATATGGCCTCACTTTCCGGACATAAAATGCATGCCCCTAAAGGCGTAGGTGCATTGTATATAAAAAGAGGAACCAGATTTTCTCCGCTGCTGACCGGCGGACATCAGGAAGCAGGCAGACGGGCCGGGACTGAAAACGTCGCTTCGATCATTGCCTTCGGCAAGGCCTGTGAAATCGCCGCCTTAAATATCTCAGCTGAAAATTACAGGGTAAAGACACTGCGGGATAAGTTGGAAAATGGACTTTTATATTCATGCCCCGGAGCACAGGTAAACGGAGATATAGAGCACAGGCTCCCTAACACGAGCAATATAAGTTTTGAATTTGTTGAGGGTGAAGCAATACTTCTAAGACTGAATGAATATAACATATGCGCCTCTTCCGGTTCGGCCTGCTCCTCAGGTTCGCTTGAGCCGTCACATGTCTTAAGGGCCATGGGGGTGCCATTTACCTCAATTCACGGATCAATAAGGTTTTCGCTCAGCAGGTATACTACTGATAGTGAAATTGATTTTGTACTAGAAAAAATGCCTTTGATAATTAATGAACTGCGGGAAATGAGTCCTTACACTTAAGCTATTTCCCCAGTTAGAATATGCTGCTGCCTGCTACAAATACATCTCAGGTCTGATATTCCATTTTTCCGGAGGTTCCAGACTTATTATCTTGTCATCATCGCGATTTTCTTTTTTATTGGAAAGATCTATATCATATGACATAACATAATACTGCTTTACACCATTATAAATAATCCTTACGACCGGGTGCATAAAATTTCTTGTCTGCCTCAATACGATGCCAATAAGGCCGCTCTGCAAATTAACAACACTCCCTACCGGATAAACCCCAACACAACGAATAAACTGGCTTACCAGTTCCTGATTAAACTGCGTCTTAGACCACTCAAACAATTTACCAAGAGCCACAGTAGGATGTATCTTATGCTTGTAACACCTGTCGGATGTCAGGGCATCATATACATCCGCTATCCCCAGCACCTGCGCATTAAAGCAAATTTCATCGCCCTTAAGCCTGTTAGGATATCCGGAACCGTCTATTCTTTCATGATGCTGAGCAGTCATATCCAGAATATTCTGAGTAATCCCCGGGGTTTCCTTCAGCATGGAAACACTGTGATTTACATGCTCCTTAATAAGCCCAAATTCCTCATCGCTAAGCCGGCCCTGTTTGTTTAATATATCGGGAGGTACCATTGATTTACCAATATCATGCAAAAGCGCACCCATACCAATTTCCTTTACCTGCTCCTCTTCATATCCCAAAGTCCTGAAAAATGAGATCATTACAATGCATACACTTACAGAATGGCTGTAAGTATACTGGTCCGTGCGCCTGATAACTCCAAGACTCATCAGCGCATCGCGATTTCTAAAAACCGACTCAACCATATTATGTACTACATGCTCAACAGGCTCTGTCTCAATATCATTACCCATAAGAACATCATCCATGACACTGTGAATAGCACCCTTGGCAGCATTCTTAATTTCTTTTGCCGCCTGAATCTCCTGACTAAGAGAGATCTTTTCCTCGGGCAGTTCTTCCTCTTCTTCCTCTACTGCTACCTCCTCAACTTTGCTCACAGATACTGACTCAGGCCTGGGTTCAATCTCTTCCTCAACCTTTTTAACCGGCTCTACCCTGACACGAGTAGCAGTACCGCCGCCCGATTGCTCAGTTGATTCAACAGGCTTTGGAGCAGCTTTAGCAAGCACATCAAGCCCCTTGCTGGTATCAATTACAACTTCCTTTATACCATGCTCCACCATCTTAAGGATCATGCGCTTATTTCTGATAGTGACATTATTGTGAAATACTTCCCGGGCTTCCCCCACGGCATTAAAATCGCTGATATACATGCCCGGACGCAGCTGATCCACACTGACTTTTTTAATCACTTCTGATCCCTCAATAAAGAGTTATTTTTTTTAAACACTGCTGGCAAATTGACTGAATCTTCTTTCATTATTATCTCAACTCCTCACACATTGTCATCACATGGCTTCTTTCTATCGGTATTATATTCACAAACATTAAGGAAGGTCGGGATAACACAATAATAATGCCTAAGCAATAAACATTTTTATTAATGATTATTATTTTCATTACTGCAAGCAGGAGTTACAACAGTATTTCACAACTCTACCAATACGCCTTATCTATTTGAAATAACTTAGAAAAATCTCTTCAGTTCAAGGTTCCACTGCTCAGGATCTTCATATCCGGCAATCATAAACTTAGCAATATGTACTGATTCTTCTGAAAGATCAATATCCTTGGCCATTATATACTCTCTCTTTCTGGAATCATAAATTAGACGCAGTACAGGCCGCATAAGATTATTTTCATTGTGGCTGATAACTATACCAAGAAGCCCGCCTTCCGTCCTTACCAGAGATCCCACTGGATATATTCCTATACATTTTATGAACTGTTCAACCAGCTCACGGTTATAAGCATTGTTCCATTCAAAAAGTTTTTTCAAGGTCTCTGTGGAGTGGAACTGCCGTTGATAACAGCGCTGTGTTGTCATGGCATCATAACAGTCAACAATCGCCGCCATTTGTCCATGCAGACCTATATCCTGTCCGGTCAGTCCTGCCGGATAACCGCTGCCGTCCAAACGCTCGTGGTGCTGGACAGCCAGCTGAAATGAAATATTATCAACACCATTGGATTTTGCAAGTATATCACGACTATACATGACATGTTCTTTGATCTTTACGAATTCCTTATCCGTCAGTCTTGAGTCCTTAGCTAGAAGGGCAGCAGGGATATTCACTTTTCCAATATCATGCAGAAGCCCGCCAATACCAATCTTTTTCAGCAGTTCATAATCAAACCCCATATGCCTGCCAAACGCAATCATCAGCGCACCTACGCTAACAGAATGCATAAAGGTATACTCATCCGCCTTTTTAATGCGCCCAAGGCTGATGAGTGCATTTTTATTCCTCAAAATAGAGTCAACCATATTTTCTACGACATGATCGACTTTTTCTACCTCGATCTGACGCCCGAGACGTATGTCATCCATAACCTCAACGACAGTCCGCGCTGCCTCATGTTTTACATGTTCTGCACGCTCTAACTCCTCCCTGACACTTACGAGGTCCTTAGTCTCAGGAACTGGTTTCACCACCTGCTCAGGGACTGCATCCTCCAATACCGGATTCTCCGGGGGATGATCAACAATATCCTTACCCCTGTCAGTATCGATATATAAGTCTTTAATTCCAATTTCAATAATTTTTTCTATCATTGCACTACTATCGATCTTTATTTTATTTTTAAGAAAAGGGTGCTTCAGCCAGCCGCAATGAAGATCATGCACAAACATTCCTGTTCTTAACTGAGCTACACTTATTTTTTTTATCATATCATTACCGGTTCCAACCTTATTATAAACATACTAAGTTCTAACCTACCTGAATACAGAATATTTTTCAAAATACTAAGATCATAAGACGTACAGCATACAGCAATTAAGGTATCTGACCTGTAATCACCGTGCGGGTTATCAATATTTGAATATCTTTCCTCTCATAATCTGTCTTCACAAGCTGAGCCCTTATTTTTTCTCGCATGTTATTGCGGGCGACAAACTCATATGGAAACTTTCGAGTCTCGCCATAAGCAAGTGCTGTTTTCATTTCACTAGTCAAAGAATATGAAATCTTCTGCATAATATTATCGAGTTCATCTAATAAAGAAATATCCAGAAGTATTTCATTATAGCCATAGTCACCACTAGGAATACTATGAGGTACAGACTTACTCGATAAAATAATATCACCTGATAAATCGTTCTCGTCACTGACCCGAACTGTCATGCCCAGCCAGTTATCTGATGCAGAGGATTTCTCAACTCCGAACACATGCCTTTTAAACTGATAACTTCGTTTCAGCCAGATCCAGGGTTTATTATCTATGATGGTTCTTTGAACCTGAGGCATATGACAATCCTGACAGGTAGCATCAACTTTACCACTGTCCTTATACTCTTGAAATGTACTTATGTGACATTTACCGCACATCTCACTTTTCCTGTATGCTTCGTTTTTTTCTACTATAGGGTGTATCTGAAACGGCAGTCTTTTTTCTACAGGGCCCTGCAAGGCACCCTCAAGGGCATGACATGCATGGCAATTAACCCCCTCTTCAATATTGACCTTGCGAGCGGTAAGTTTATCACTGAATACACTATCAGGTGAATGACAGGGGATACACTGATTTAATCGATATTCATTGGACAAAGCCCTGAAGTTAGGACTGGTAAATGCACGATTATGCGCTGACCCCTTCCATTCATCAAAGATGACTTCATGACAAGCCCTGCATTTCTCTGCCGAGAGCTGCCCCACACCAGTATCTGCCAGATCATGGTGCAACGTCACAGGAAGCGAGCATGACATCAGATAGATACTCATAAAAAACAAACATAACTTGAACAACTTTATCATAAACCGTAGCCTTCCATAGCACTTTCATTTCAGTCTTCAGTAGACTGATTATCCTCCATTTCACATATAATGGCCTCAGAAGCGTCAAGAGCTTCTTCATAAGATTGCAGCAGCCTGTTTGAAAGACGATAATTATGATGAATATTTCTGCTTATAAACCGCATGTCTTCTTTTACGTCTGGACTTGAGATCCTGCGACCAGAGGCACAGAAGTCCCCGGGACCCCATGTCTCAATAAGCTGCTCAACATTTTTCTTCACACCAATATCCCAGTCACTGTAAAGCTCTGCATATGAAGCAGCGTGGCAGGGAATACATAGCTCCCCTTTTCTTTTAACCTTATCACCTGATACCGGATGACAATTCACACACTGAACCAGACGTGACTTTTCATAAGGCAGGTCATCAGGGTATCCCGCGAGACTTCCATTGTAATAATCTGTCTCCCGCTTATGGCATGCCCGGCACTCGCTTGAGATACCGGTATATTGATTTGCAGGATGACATTTGTCACATGTAATTTTTCCATGCAGACCTCCTAAAGGAAAGGCTGACTTCTCATGATCAAATATCAATGCTTTAAAATTGACCTGATTATGACAAACCTCACATTTTCCATCCTTAAACTGACCTTTATGAGTATCCGAATGACAACTGCTGCAGCTCTCAAACTTCATTCCGGTGTATGTACGAATTTCCTGTTTCATATGACATTTTTCACAGCGCAATTTCTGATGTGCACCTTCCAGAGCATATCTATAACGGCTATGATCTACAGCATCTATTTCCCATCTCTCAACAAGTTTATTCCATCCCCGTTCAGTATGACAGACGCTGCAGACTGAAGAGGTCTTCAAATGAGAACTTTTTTTATGACAAGCATAGCACGAAGCGCTCTCTATACCGATATACTGCTCACCGATGTGGCAGGCATCACATTTTATCGAGGCATGTCGTCCCTTCAGCGGATATCTCGTACTGTCATGAGTAAAGCGCAGTTTTTTCCATCCATCTATAGTGTGACACTGCTGACACTGTTGCGAAAGCTTCTGTTTATGTCGATCTTTATGACATGAGATACATCCGTCAGAAGTCTTGATAACATAATAATGCCCCTTATCTTTTTCTTTAAACGGCGTATGGCACTTCTGACACAGGGTGGTCCTGTGAAGTCCGGCAAGTACGTATCCGGTCTTATTGTCATGATCAAATTCAGCAATCTGCCAGCCTTGCACTGTATGACATTTCGTACATTCATCTGTTGATACGGTTCGATGCGTGTTGATGTGGCAGCCCACACAACTTTTCGGAAGACCTATATAGGTGAAGCGCTTACCCCCTGTATTAAATTCAGTTTTCAAATGACATTTTTCGCACCTGACCATCCTATGTTTTCCATCTAAAGAGAATAAAGCATTATTATGATCAAAGATATTCACTCCTGAGACATTTACGATTATCTTTTCATGGTCAGGGTGACACTCATTACATCTCTTTGTAAACCCTCCGTGATAACCGATATTCTGTTCAATTCTATGTCCAATCTCTGAATGGCAGGCAATGCACTTCTCAGAAGAAACCCCTTCAGAGAGATCATGACATTTCATACAGTTATTCAATCCGGCAATAAAAGAATGGTAGTAATTAAGCTCTCCCGGCGACAGTATATACTGCAGCCGTTCTATACCGACAGAAGCACCTGCTGCCGATATAAAAGAAACTAAAATTACAAGGCAGGCTAATAATTGTTTTGATTTGAAAAATACCCTCATATAAGATCTTACTTAAGCCTTATCACTGACTAATTGATCTCAAAACACTTTGCAGATCCTCAAAGGCACGATCAATATCCCCCTGCTGCACAACCAGCGGAGGCATAAAAGTAAGCACATTACGACTCGCTCCTGTCTTGCCGACTAAAACTCCCAGATCCTTCATTTTCTCGAGCACCTCGTCGGCAGCTTCAGGATTGGGGCGTCCATCACTATATATAAGCTCTGCTCCAAGCATAAGGCCAAGGCCGCGGACATCACCATTGTCATTTTTCAATTTCAGCAAAGAATAAAATAATGCACAGGTAATTACTAAAATCAGGATAAGAAGATAAAGGCGTTTTTTAAGAATTAGTTTAAAGAGCTGCTGCATTCGGCACTTTCTTTTCCTGCAATTCTGTTGTCACTTCCGTAATAAGTATTTTCTTTGAAAAATATCTCCATAAGCGAAGCAAGCTGCAGGCCATGTTTAATATCTCCTTCAATATCCACTTCTCCGGAGAAAAATCCATCCTGGGGGGTTAAGGCACTGTTAATAAGTTTCCTGAAAATACCGGAAGAAACTTTATAGATACAATCTGTATGAATATATCCGTCATCACGGCTGACAGAGTGTAAAATGCCATGTTCTATCTGGATCATCCAGGGTTTAACAGGTATATCTCTGAAATCTATAGCAAAGTTTGAGCTGAAATCCCCTAAATCATTAACTAGCTTTCTCCCTTCTTTTGCTTTCAGATAGCTGTCAAAGTAATGGATAATATCCCTGTAAGAGTCTGTGTTAACAACCTCAGACTTGCTATGAATGCGCTCATTTATAAATTCGGTCATACGATAAATCAGGGCGCGCTTATCTATGACCGGCAGTATATCTCTTAAATTTTCAGTGCTGTAAGATGCCACTGAGGTTGTATAGCCGAGGTAAAGCCTGTTCTGTTTTTCCAACAGCCTATTTATTCCTGTTTTTATCATTGGGGAATATATATCCGGTGATATTAACTCAATACCCTTAAACCCTGTCAATTCAATAACATATCTGACAATCTCTTTCATCTTCATAGGACTGGGATCTAATAGATGAAAATAATTTATCCCTTTCTTTTCACGCTGGATTACCTTTACCGTTGCATCAGCAACAATATCCACAGGTATGATATTCAGAGATGTGTCTTCATTCGCTGCAATGCATATACGTGTCGAATAAATATCCTCTATAGCGGAAGTCTCTGAAAGACGAGATTCAGCATAATTTTTCATCTTAAGAATCGGATAAATAAAACTGTAAATATTCATAAGACTGGGAGTGTAACCGTTTATACTATCACCTACCACTATTCCGGGGCGAATTATGGAAAGATGAATTTCATGTCTGGATGCATACCGCGACAAAGCAAGTTCCGCCATTGCCTTACTCTTCTCATAATAATTATTATACTGCCGTTCACAATCAAGAGGATGCTCCATAATCTCCCCCTGAGACTTACCGGAAACATACGCTGTACTGATATAACAAAAGTTTGGAATGGAACAATAGTAAGCCATACTTATTGCCCTTAGCGCCCCGCTAATATTCAGATTATATAATTCATCGGGCTTATCATTATTAAAATCCACTGAGGCCGCGGCATGTATCAAATATTTCACTCCCTGCAGTTTCATGCTGTCTTTAATTCCTAGATAATCATATCTGATATCCCCACAGATAACATCCAGGCTCTTCACATCAATACCTTTCTCAGACGGGATACGGTTCAGTATTTCGATAAGCCTTTGTTTGCCGCTCAATTCGTTGCTATCCCTGACAAGGCATATAACCGTATGTCCCTGTTCCAACAGGTGCTTTACGATAAAAGAGCCGACAAAGCCAGTTCCACCGGTAATAAAATATTTATTATTTTTCACAAGTCATTTTCCCGTGATGTTCCCTGAGCCACTCAGCATTTACATAGCCTGTTATTACGGCCTTAAGCGAGTGCCTTGTCTCTTTATTAATCAAAGCCAAGTAAAGATGTCCGAGTAAAAGCATTAATAAAGTTGCAGCAAATCCGATGTGTATTATATGTGTCAGGATATGTCCCTTCAATAAAATTATACTGAGACCGCTTATTGAAGTACCTGCTATCAAAATCAGTACTGCAAGCGCATTAATCTTCTGACCTGCATTGAATTTGCCAACCGGAGGCAACTTAACACCCTGATTAAACAGTCCTTCAATCCTGCACCTCAGCCATGTAAAATCCTCATTAGTCAGGCGGGCCAAATGCCTCATGTTATACAAAATATGTTTTCTGTCACCGAAACCAATAACAACTGCCGGCATCAACCAGAGTACTGCGGCCATTATATAGTGAATAAGTGCATAGGCTGACTTGTAAAAACCATCACCTCCATTTACGCGCTCTGCAATAATAATCAATACACTGCCAAGAAGCAGAACTACAGGGATTGCAAAGGACCAGTGAAAGATCATCTCCGTCTTGCTAAATCTCATAATTTTCATAGTGTAATAGAAGAATCAAAACTATTAGTTCGATTATAAGTCCAATAACTCATAAAATAATTATACGTTACTGATCATTAATCAGAGATTAAAGGCAGTATATTAAGAAGTTCAGAAATGAAGGAGTACATATATTCAACTAGAAAGGTGCAGTTTCTATAAGTCAAAAACTAATTGCTTATATTACATAGAAACTGGGATTGATACTGTAAATATACTACCTTCACCTAACACACTTTCAACCACAATGCTGCCGCCATGGGACTCTATTATTACATTCGCTATACTTAGACCCAGGCCGGTGCCTTTGGAACTGCGGGATTTATCCACTCGATAAAATCTGTCAAAGATTCTCTGAAGATCGGCTTTATCAATCCCGACACCTTCATCCCGAATTCTTACAACTATTTTATTATTCTCCCTGTGTGCCGTAGCCTCAACTACTCCTCTAATATCACTGTACAGCACAGCATTATCCAGTATATTCATAAACGCCTCGGATAACTTCGCTTTGGAACCGGATGCATATAGTTCTCCCTGCACCTTATAAACAAGAGTAATATCTTTTTTCTCTGCCAGAACCCTTACCATTCTGATAGCATCCTGCAGACATTCATTAATTGATAAGCTGCTAAAACTCTTCAGGGAAAGAATTCCTGAATCAAGCTTTGCCAATAAGAGAAGATCATTAACAAGTCTGCCCATGGTAGAAGCAGCTCTGTTGATTATTTCAAAGGCCTCTGTATACTCCTGAACTGTTCTTCTTCTCAGCAAAATAACATCACACTGCGCCTTAACCACAGACAGCGGAGTTTTAAGTTCATGTGAGGCATCCGCAATAACTTGTCTCTCAATCTCAAAGGCCTTCTGAAGCCTGTCAAGCATGCCGTTAAACGACTCTGATAAAACACGTAACTCCGCGGCCTGAGAATGTGTATCGAGTCTTTCCTCAAGATTTTTGTGAGTGATCCGGCTTACAGTATCTGAAAAGTAATCAAGAGGTCGAAGAGACCTGCTAAAGATCCACAGGTTCATAAAACATGCAATAAATATAGTAAAAGAAAGAATCGCAATAACATACATTCGGATCGTATTAATAATCGAGATGCTGTCTTCTATGCTTTCTGCGATAATGATCGTGGTGTACTTACTGAGAAACATGAAATCACTTCTCATAACTCTTACACGTTCATTCTCCGGCCCTAATGATGAATACATAACTCCCCATTCATCATATAAAAATTCCCCTGGCATGGTAAATTCAAACTCGGGATTCACTAGTGACATGGAGGATGCAAAAACATTACCATCAATTACTACCTGATAATAATGCCCTGAACCAGGGATTGAGTACTCACCGGATACCACCTCAGAGAGTTCAAACTCCAGTTCATTATCCTCATAATGCAGCAACCCGCGTACGATCTCCATTTTAGATTGAAGTGCGCGTTCTACTGAAGATAAAATTGCATTACTTGCATTTCTCATTATAAGAAATCCAGTAAGACTAAGCAGCAATATAAGTAATACCGTCGACCCGAGGATTAGACGATTTTTTATCGAAGACAGGAGATGGCTCATCCCTGCTTCATAATGTAACCAGAACCCCTGACTGTATGAATAAGCTTCTTTGTAAAGCCTTTGTCTACCTTATTACGAACATAATTAATATATACATCAATCACATTACTGTCGAGATCGAAATCAGTACCATATACGTGCGCAATCAACTCGCTTCTGCTAATAATCCTTCCAATATTCAACAAAAAATATTCAAGGATCATATATTCCTTGGCTGAAAGATGAATCTCACGACCATCTCTTGTGACTTCATGAGCATTTACATCAACTTCAAGATCTCCCAATGCTAAAAGAGAAGCCGAGTGGCCTTTGTTTCTTCTTATTACCGCCCGCAGCCTTGCAAGCAGTTCAGAAAACTCAAAAGGCTTGGGCAGGTAATCATCCGCCCCGATATTGAGCCCGGCAATCCGGTCTTCAACATCACCCCGTGCGGTAAGTAGTATGACAGGCACTGTACGCCCGGATGTTCTTAATTTTTTTAAAAGAGTTAAGCCATCCATGCCCGGCAGCATTATATCCAGAATAATCGCATCGAACTCGTAATTTTCAGCCATGTATAGACCCTCATTACCATCATAAGCCGCCTCTACGGTAAATGACTGCTCCTGCAGACCTTTTTTCATTACATTTGCAAGGTCTTTTTCATCCTCTACAATCAATAATCTCATTCGCCCATTCCTCTCAACATAGCAAATCAGTCATTACCCAAAATTTCTTTAACCTTGCTTTTAAGCTCATCAAAACTGGATGATTTTACCACGTAATGATCCGCAGCGACCGCCGAAAAATCAGATTTATAAACGCTGTAGGCCGAGCATATTATTACGGGCAAATCATATTCTAATTCCCTGATTCTGCGAAGAACACTGAGTCCGTCTTCACCGGGCATTTTGATATCCAGCGTTACAAGATCAGGTTTCTTCTCTTCTATTAAACGAAGGGCAATTTCACCAGTTTCAGCCGTGAGAATATCATATCCTTCATCCGTCAGTTCTTCCGAAAGCAATAACCTGATATTTTTTTCATCATCAACTACTAGTATCGTTTTTTTCACTGCTTCACCCTCCTTTATCATCTTATATCCCAGCGACTGATCAAATATGGTTTATGCTGCTCAAAGGCCTCACTCTGCTCATTAATGAGCTCCTCTGCCTGGTGTGTATCATGATTCTGACTTTTCAAAACGAACGAGGCCGTCTTGGCATAATAAATAGGCACCAGCGCCTCAATAATATCACTTTCAGTCAGACCATCAACAAGGTGGTTATAAGCATATGCAAAATCTACCAGTACCCTTATCCACAGGTCCGTCGGCATTTCAAATTTTACTGATTCCATCTTAGTAACTTCTTGAACCTTGCTATAATTTTCAGACTCAAGAACTTTTTCCCATATGTGAAAATACTGGCCTGATCCATCCTTAAACTTCCGGATCAGATTCTCAATATCAATATTTACAGGCTTCGGCATTGCTTCAGACTCAAATCCGAATATCGCAGTAGGACGACTAAAGGTAACCCCGATCCATTGATCTCTGTAAATCCCCATAAGACGAAAGATAGTGCCCACCACCTGTTTAAACATCGGACTTAGATCATTCCCCGGATCCTTATCATCATGGATTTTGGTGCCGAGAAATGACTGACAAATTTTAAAATCCTCACATATTGCCACGGTAGTCATCCATATATCTATGCCGAAACGGGCGATATCTGTTTCCCATACATCTTTAGCAAGCAGACTTCTTATCAGCTCGATAGAAAAACCAAAATCACCGCCTATCGGCTGTCGCACGCGTCTTCCGTAAAGTGATCTGGTAAGAGGATAAGCTATCATATTAGTAATTGTACCATCATATTTGTGTCTGCTGTAGTAGGGAGTAACAAATCCAAAGTCTTTCATGATAACGGGAGTTATGAGTAATTCAAGCCATTCAGGGGAAATACTTCTCAGATCAGAATCCAGCATACTGCCAGCCTTGACATTTAAAAGATCAGCCGCCTCAAAGAGTGCCTTGATTGCCGTTCCCTTTCCAGAAGGACCCTGGTATTTTGTTACAAGTATTTCCGTCTCATGTTCCAGCCGTGCAATAAAAGTACTATCAAAATAAAGTTTGTCTTTCAGGGCCTCAACAGCGGCCTTTGTGTTTTCTAAATCCCCCCCCTCGGATATCAATATAACACCTTTTTTATCCGGAAAATATTTAGCCAGCCCAAGATCAGCCGCCTTGATAACCCTACCGATAGAATCAGCGTTATTGTAACTGGGAATGCCGATGATGATATCAGCAGAACCTATTTCCTTAAGTCGTTTCTGCGCAACTTCGTCAAGCGCATCATACTTAACCCCGGTTTGAGAATCACTGCTCATAGATTTAAACCTCCTGTATGCGTTATCAATAAAACCATAGTTTACATATTAAACACTGAAAAATTCATTCTCACTCTGCAATAAAACTCAATATAAACTCTGTCCCCTTTCCTTCTTCGCTGAAAACATCGATATTGCCACCATGCGATACAATTATCTTCTGCACAAGGGCCAGGCCAAACCCTATCCCCTCGGGTTTAGTAGTATAAAAAGGAAGAAATATTTTTTGACATATATCCTCTGCAATCCCGCAACCTGTATCTTTAATATGCAATTCAGCCTTGGAGTCCTTATACTTTAACCCCACAACCAAATCTCCGCCTTCCGGCATAGCCTCAGCAGCATTAAGAACAAGATTAGCAATCGCCTGCCGAAGAAGAATCTTATCTGCCATCACCGTCACCGTCGCTTCAGGATAAAATGTAAAGCGTACTGCCTCATATCCAAGCAGTACAGATGCCACGGTTTCTTCTACCAGGGCGTTAAGCTCTATCTTATCATGCTGCAGGACACTGGGCTTTGCAAATGCCAGAAGTTCTGATATTACCCGATCAACAATATGTATCTCAGATATTATTGCATCCACTGTTTTTTTATTACTATCTTCTACTCGCTTTGCAAGCAGTTTTGCATAACCCAAAATCACTGACATGGAATTTCTCATCTCATGTGAGATACCTGCCGACATCTCTCCCAATTGACTTAATCTCTGCTTCAACTCCATCTGAGCCTGCAATGTTTTAATATCAGTCAGATCTGTAAATACAAAAATCAGCCCTATCTTCATATCATATGAATTCTTCAATTCTGATGTGCTTATGCCCAGCCATACCTGACGTTTATCCTGTGTTTGATATGGATATTCACTTCTGGTTATAAGTATATTGCCCTCAGCTAATTCAGAGAAAGGCGGCCCTAATATTTCACTGAAATCCTGTCCAATTATTTCATTCTGACTCAATGACAGAATTCCGGCAGCCGCCCGGTTCACACTTTCTATCCTCATATCATTACCAATAGTAATCACACCGCTGGGCACGCTCTGCAGGATATATTCGCTGTATGCCTCCATGCTGCTTGCCCTAGCCTCAGCAATATTACGAAGATTTTCAAGATTGTCCTCCCGTTTTTTCAAGGTCCCAACTACATCCTGAAAAGTATCCACCACAAAACCTACCTCAGAGAGAGACTGCAAATTTTCACCGGAATCTCCTGATTGCTTCAACCTGGCAAGATAATACAAAACCACTCCAATAACAGCAGCAGATATCACTATTGCAAGGGCAGCAAATGCATATCTCATACCATCTTCCTGCATGGACGGAATAATCAGAGCGCCTGCTGTAATTCCAAGAAATATCAGAAGTAAAAAAAGAAGATTTTTCACACGTAAACTTCCATATAATTATGATCCTTCCAGGTTAAGCGAGCTAAGCGCCGGGGAACATCCAGAGGGCTTTGTACCATTCCCATATCCTTCCCCCCCATAAAAGACTTATCAGAGATCCCATGGCCAGATAAGGCCCGAACGGAATTCTTGCACTCCACTCCCTGCCCTTTATTATCATAATACCTACTCCAAATATTGAGCCGAGCAAGCTGCCTATAAATGTTGTAAAGATAACCCCCTGCCATCCAAGCAATCCCCCAACCATTGCCATCATTTTTATATCACCGCCGCCCATCGCATCTTTTTTAAGTATCATGCGCCCCACTACAGCAACTGTATAGAAAAAGCCGCCCCCTGCGAGAAACCCGCCAACAGAGTTCTGCCATGTAAGGCTTTCCGCCAGATTAAAAGGATCAGGCAGAACAAATGAACCGGCAAGAATTGCCATCGGTATTCCAGGCAGTGTAATACTGTTCGGGATAATCTGATGATCAATATCAATAAAAAAGATAACGATCAGAGCTGAAACAAATACAAGGTAAATCAGCAGCACAAGCGGAGATTCAAAGATAAACCTGTACACTACAAGGGTATACAACAAGCCTGTTAAAAGTTCTATCAAAAAATATCTTGGCGAATACCCCGTCGCGCAATGCCTGCACCGCCCCCTCAATAAAACATAGCTCACAAGCGGGATATTATCATAGAATTTCACAGGAACCCCGCAATGGCCGCATCTTGATCCCGGACTGACAATCGAAAGCCCCTCAGGTATGCGATAAATACATACATTTAAAAATGATCCCACAAGCAGGCCCAGAATGAATGAAAATATATATATCATTCTTCAGAAAATTTATTAATTTTGCCAGCCTGTTCTTTTATCTCCACTATCTTTTGTTTGACCTGCTTTATCTCATCCATGGTCTGAAGAACAGCAGCATCTTTAAACACATCCTGTTCTGAGGATTCATCCTTCTCCCTGAGCTCCATAATTTTCCTGCCCATCTCACTGTAAAGCTCATCCATCCTGCCTTTAAGCTTTGAAGCTTCATACAGCAACCTGCCGGCCGAGGTCTGAGTCTGAATACGTTCCGCCAAAAAACGGGCTACCCATTTTAAGCGCGTAATACCTGTATACAGATTTTTCTTAATTTGTTCCATATCATCCTCCTATAACCGTAAATATCGGTTTCATATCAGCTTATGCATTCAACTTTTGATTAGATCGCTTTTAGTTGCCCATTTCTTCTCAAGCATTTGCCTGAGAAGAGGGTATCCCGTAAGATTGGCATCGACATCAGCAAGTTTGAATGCCTCTTTGCGGGCTATTTCCAGCAGATCTACATCCCGTAATATATTAGCAATTTTAAGCTCCGGAATACCTGACTGCCGCGTCCCGAAAAAATCGCCCGGACCCCTTATCGCAAGATCCTCTTCTGCAATCTTAAAGCCGTCACTTGTGAATTCCATCGCCTTAAGGCGCATTTTGGCCTCTTCACTAAACGGCGGGTATACCAGCAGCAGGCAGTACGATGCATATTCACCCCTTCCAATCCTTCCCCTGAGCTGATGAAGCTGGGCAAGACCAAACCTCTCCGCATGCACAATCACCATAAGAGATGCATTCGGGACATCAATGCCAACCTCAATAACCGTAGTCGAAACAAGAATATTAATCTCTCCCAGCTTAAACCTTGTCATAACAGCATCCCGTTCATCCCGACTCATTCTGCCATGTACAAGCCCGACCTTACGGTCAGGGTACTTCCTGCCAAGCGCCTCAGCACCATCAATAGCTGATTTCAGATCTATTTTCTCCGACTCTTCTATTAGCGGATAAACAACATACACCTGCCTTCCCATTTCAAGCTGCTCTTCAATCTTTTGAAACACCGCTGATTTTTGAGATGAAAAGCATATCTTCGTAACAATCGCCTTTCTTCCAGACGGGAGTTCATTAATTACCGATATATCCAGGTCTCCATACAGAGTCATGGCAAGAGTTCTGGGAATAGGGGTGGCAGTCATGATTAATATGTCAGGGGTTTCCCCCTTCTGCCTCAGCGCGGCCCTCTGGGCCACTCCAAACCGATGCTGTTCATCTATGACCGCGAGCCCGAGTTTTTTAAATTCAACCTTCTTTTGTATAAGGGCATGGGTACCAATAATTATATCGGCCTCTCCACTGGCTATCTCATCAACCGGTTTATCCTTAGTACCCGAGGTAAGTAGTACGGTCTTAATTCCGAGAGCCTGAACAAAACCCATTATAATGGAGTAATGCTGCTCCGCAAGCAGTTCAGTAGGAACCATCATACAGGCCTGGTATCCGCTTTCCACTGCGAGCAGCATTGAAAGAAGTGCAACAACTGTCTTGCCGCACCCTACATCACCATGCAATAGCCTGTTCATCGGAAGAGGCCTCTGCATATCAGTTTTTATCTGCGCAATAACCCTTTCCTGTGCATCTGTAAGCTTAAACCCGAGACCGTTCAAAAACTGAGCCTCCAACTCACCCGAACCATCAAAACTAATCCCTGCTTCAGCCGTCTCCCTTTTTTTCAATAATGCCAGACCCAGCTCAAGCAGAAAAAATTCATCAAAGATCAAGCGCCTGTGATAAATTGAGGCCCCGGTGTTTAATGATGCCATATCAACTGTGCCTTCAGGAAAGTGCGCCTGCCTGACAGCAGTCTGCAGGGGCTGAAGATTATTTTTTTCAAGGATATCAGATGGCAGATACTCATCTATCAGTGATGAATATTCAGAAACCACTTCAAACATAAATACACGAACCTGTTTCGGAGTGATACCTTCTGTTGCCTTGTATACAGGCACGATCCTCGCCGCATGGATATTAACATCACTCCCTCCTATCAATTCATAGTCAGGATTTTCCATCTCCAGCTCACCACCGGCAAACATATTACCCTTAACAATACCGCTTAACAATACCTTGCTGCCAATTGGGAAGTATCGTTTCAAAAAGGGTTGATTAAACCACTTAGCCTTTATACTCCCAGTATCATCAGCAATGATGAGCTCAAATATTTTCATCCTCTTACGTGGAGTAAGAACTATCTCTGCCTGAATGACCTCACCCTTAAAAGTTTCGTGCATGCCTTGATACAGTTTGTTAATCTTCTTCATTTCTCTGCGGTCATCATATCTCGACGGAAAAAAGTAAAGAATATCCTCAACAGTGCTGAGACCCATACGAGAAAGGAGCCGGGCCCTTGCGGGTCCGACTCCTTTTATATACTGAACAGAAGTATCTCGAGTTATATTCCGATCTGCTCCGTTTTTCACTTGCACATTACTCTTCGTTTTTCTCATCCTCAGAAGCTACATTCTCTTCAGGATGTTCTGCTGCGTAGTCAGCGGCATCTGCATCATTCAGTTCCTCTTCAAGCTGCATCTCTATCTCACCTTTCCGCATCTTGTTATACTCTGTCTCACTGATTATATCTATATCCCATCCAGTCAGTTTCATGGCCAGCCTTACATTCTGGCCTTTCTTGCCAATAGCTATAGATAACTGCTGATCATTAACTACAACAAGGGCTGACTTTTCTTCCTCATTTATCCCAACGCTCTCAACAGTCGCAGGACTCAGCGCCTTGGAAAGCAATATACGCGGATCATCAGTCCATGGAATAATGTCTATCCTCTCCCCTCTCAACTCACGCACAATACTCTGCACGCGAGTACCCTTCATACCTACACAGGCTCCAACAGGATCGACCATGGAATTTTTCGACTCTACGGTCAATTTGGTTCTGTCTCCGGCCTCCCTCACTATGGACTTAATCTCAACTATACCTTCATAAATCTCAGGTATCTCCATCTTGAAAAGCTCCGCTACAAAACTCGGATGTGATCTGGATAAAAGTATGACCGGTCCCTTCTGAGCCACCCTCACCTCTTCAATTAAGGCGCGGACGGTATCGCCCCTCTTTAATGTCTCAGTCGGCAGGGTAGACTTAATGGGAAGCAATGCCTCAGCTCGACCAAGCGCCACGTAATAACTGCCTTTTCCCCTGCGGATAACAACACCGTTTACGATCTCACCGGCTTTATCTTTATATTCATCATAAATAGCATCTTTTTCTGCCTCGCGCACTCGCTGAAACAGCACCTGCTTCGCTGTCTGGGCGGCAATTCTACCAAAATCATCCAGTGATATAGGCGATTCAAAATCACTCCCCAGCTCAACGGCGGAATCTGTCTTAAGAGCTTCTTCAAGAGAAACTTCCTCATGAGCGTCTGTGACTTTTTCCACTACAGTTTTCATATAGGAGATCTTGATCTCCCCGGACTCATCATCGATATTGATCTTAATTTCCCTCTCAAGACCATATTTTTTTCTTACCGCTGATAAAAGAGCTGCTTCAAGATTCCCAAGTATAGACTCCTTGGCAATACCTCTCTCCCTGCTCATCTGTTCAATTATATGTATGAGTTCACGATTCATTTATATTCTACCTCCAGTCTCGCATTAGTAATCAGGCTGTATGGAACAGTTATTTCCATTCCCTTCGGCAACTCAATGACAATCTCAGTATCGCCTGCTTTTGCAAGTTTTCCCACAAAAAAAGTCTGCTTCTCTATGGGTTCACTTATAACAACCCTCACAAGTCTGCCCTGATATTTCTTAAAATGGCGAAGTTCCTTCAGCGCCCTGTCAAGTCCAGGGGAAGAAACCTCAAGCACATATGCAGCAGGCAGCGGGTCCTCTACATCAAGCAATGCTGAAATTTCGCGACTTGCCTGCGCACATTCATCTATATTGACACCGTTTTCCTTCTCAATATATACCCGCAGCAATGCCTTACTCCCGGTCCTCTTCAACTCGAGATCTTCCAGTTCAAGCCCCATAGACTTCACTACAGGCTCAATCAACTCAAACACTTTCAACCTCAAATTTTCCATATTCATATCGCCTATAAAAACAAAAGAGCGGGAACACCCACTCTTTTTCAATATACTGCACAAGATTAAAAAACTATGAAAAAGGATACCATGTCTATCTCAAAAAAACAAGACATCCCCTAAAGCTGATCTCTCTAATACTTAGGGGTTCCCTCTGGAACTGGAGCCGGTTCATCCGGATCAAACTTAGGTTTTTCCGGAGCTGAATGCCCTGAATTTTTCATCTCCTTTGAAACTGATGCCTTATCATCTGATTTACTGCATCCTGCCACCGAAAGCGTAAATACTGCAACAATAATTAGTAATAAACCTGACGAAATCTTCAACATATAGAACCCTCCTGTAGTTTATAGATATACATAAGTTAAGCAAGATAAAATTATACCAGATCCTGGGTATACTGACCAGTCCCCTTTTTAATCAATCTCACATCCTATTCCCCTGTTATACACGATATAGTACAATATAACTAAATTAATACTAAGGAGGATTATTATGCTTAATCAAAACATGGAAAAAGCTATTAACGACCAGATAAATGCAGAGATTTATTCTTCGTATCTCTATTTATCCATGTCAGCGTATTTTGATTCCATTAACCTCAAAGGCTGCTCTCACTGGATGAGGATTCAGGCAATGGAAGAGATGACTCATTTTAAACGATTTTATGATTTCCTCACTGCCCGCGGCGGAAGGGTCATACTTGCTCAAATCGATGCACCTCCCTCCGCATGGGATGCCCCTCTGGCCGTATTTGAGAATGTATTGACTCATGAGCAACTGGTGACCGGCCTGATCAACAAACTTATTGATCTATCTATGGAATTGAAAGATCATGCCACTAATAGCTTTCTGCAATGGTTTATTGATGAACAGGTTGAAGAGGAAGCATCAGCAGACGAGGTTATTCAAAGTATGAAACTCAATGCAAACAATCCTGGCGGACTGTTTATCATAGACAAAGAACTGATGCAGAGGGTTTTCACCCCGCCAGTAGGCGTGACTCTGTAGACTGCATTACAACTTAAACAAAATAACGCATTAAATAAAAATAATATCGGGCCTGTATATTAAGAATACAGGCCCGATATTTTTGTCTTATTCTATGTTTGCGCCAACAATAGCAGCCATCTGCATCATGTTGATTGTCTGGCCTTCTTTCATCTTAGTAAGATCAGTAAGCTTGCCTGACTTGCTTTTGGACTTTGTATTTTTGAAGAGCGGGAGCAATTTAGCATCAGCAACAATAAACTTACCTGCATTCTCAGCTTTTCCATTTTCAGTCTTTGTCTGAAGTTTATTGGCTTTAATATAATCCCATAATTTTTTTGTAATCTCTGTTCTCGGAAGCTCTTTCGCTCCCAGAAATTCTGCTAATTCACTTTTCAGCTTTACCGGCTTGCTTAATCCTTTTGCTTCTGCCATTTTCAACTCCTTGATATTTAGATTTAAATGGAATGATCTCCAGGGTCAGATTTTCTGCCCGTTATATTTGCACAACCCGTATATTGCATCATTATTACATTTTTTATTTTTTTTATCATCTAAAAATATATACACAGCATAAAAGCTATAGAAGATAAAAAAGGAGCAGGAAAAAGTTCCTGCTCCTTTTGAATTGTAATAGCGAAAAAGCTTAGTACATACCGCCCATGCCGCCCATGCCGCCCATGCCGCCCGGCATTGGCATTTCTGCACCTTTCTCTTCGGCCATATCTGTGATCATAACGCTTGTAGTCAGCATCAGGGATGATACAGACGCAGCATTCTGAAGAGCAGAACGTGTAACCTTAGTCGGATCTATGATACCGGCCGCGATCATATTCACATACTCTTCCTTGCCTGCATCAAAGCCAAAGCCCGGATCATCGCTGGCTTTGACCTTATCAACAATAACAGAACCTTCAAGGCCTGCATTATTAACGATCTGCCTGATCGGCTCTTCAAGTGCCTTCTTGATCAGGGTCACGCCAATCTGCTGGTCGCGATCCGCAAGAATGAGCTTATCAAGTGCAGGGATTGCACGAAGGAGTGCAACACCGCCTCCGGGAACGATACCTTCCTCAACTGCTGCCCGTGTAGCGTGCAGTGCATCCTCAACTCTTGCCTTCTTTTCCTTCATCTCCATCTCAGTAGATGCACCGACATTGATAACTGCAACGCCGCCGACGATCTTTGCAAGACGCTCCTGCAGTTTTTCACGGTCATAATCAGAGGAAGTTTCCTTGATCTGTGCCTTGATCTGATTGACACGACCCTGGATCTTATCCTTATCTCCGCCGCCTTCAACGATTGTTGTATTTTCCTTATCAATAGTGATCTTCTTGGCCTTACCAAGATCTTCAACTGTAATGTTCTCAAGCTTGATACCGAGATCCTCGGAGATCATTGTTCCGCCAGTAAGAGTAGCAATATCTTCAAGCATTGCCTTTCTCCTGTCACCGAACCCAGGAGCCTTTACAGCAGCGACCTGAAGAGTACCGCGAAGTTTGTTTACAACGAGAGTTGCAAGTGCTTCGCCTTCTACTTCCTCAGCAATAATAACAAGAGGCCTGCCCATCTTTGCAGTCTGCTCAAGAATGGGGAGAAGATCTTTCATGGAGCTGATCTTTTTTTCATGAATCAGTATCAGTGCATCATCCATAGAACACTCCATCCTCTCAGGGTCAGTCACAAAATACGGAGACAGATACCCTCTGTCAAACTGCATACCTTCTACAACATCAAGGGTAGTATCCATGCTCTTGGCTTCTTCAACAGTAATAACACCGTCTTTACCAACCTTGTCCATTGCCTCAGCAATGAGATCACCGATAGTGGCATCACTGTTGGCAGATATGGTTCCAACCTGTGCAATTTCTTTTTTGTCCTGAACCGGCTTGCTCTGCTTCTTCAATTCTTCAATAATCGTTGCAACCGCTACTTCAATGCCCCTTTTCAGTTCCATAGGGTTTGCACCTGCAACCACGTGCTTCATGCCTTCACGATAGATTGCGTATGCAAGCACAGTTGCTGTAGTTGTTCCGTCACCTGCTGTGTCGGATGTCTTACTTGCTACTTCTCTTACGAGCTGAGCACCCATGTTTTCATAAGGATCCTTAAGCTCAATCTCCTTAGCAACGGTTACACCGTCTTTTGTAATAGTAGGGGCACCAAACTTCTTATCAAGAAGAACATTTCTACCCTTAGGTCCAAGAGTTGCCTTTACAGCGTCACTTAAAACGGTAATCCCTCTAAGGATCGCCTGTCTTGCATCTTCATCAAACTTTAACTGTTTTGCCATTATGTCCTCCTTAAGAACGTAATACGGTAATTATTTTCCGAGAATTCCAAGTACATCATCTTCTCTGATTATGAGATACTCATTATCATTCATATTGATCTTTGAACCAGAATATTTTTCAAATAAAACGGTGTCTCCAATCTTGATTTCCATAGGTTGAAGCTTACCGTCATCGGTAACCTTACCTGTACCTACAGCAATAACATCACCCTTCTGCGGTTTTTCCTTTGCTGAATCAGGGATATATAACCCTCCTGCACTCTTTTCAGGTTCTTCGCTATACTGTACTAACAGCCTGTCCTTCAGTGGTTTAAAATTCATTGTTTATTCTCCTTTCTGTAGCACTTATTTTGTTTTTGTGCAATAAGTTATGAGTTTTTCTAGCACTCTGCTGAGGTGAGTGCTAATATAATATTATTCAATTTCAATGACAAGGTCTTAAACCAGCCTATATTGGGTCTAATTAAGCGAATATTGAGGATTATATCATTTTTAATCGATAATGCTTAATTTTTCTCAATATTACGTATCATATATAATCAATTAAAAATAAAGCATGAATTCCTTGAATGATCAACTAACTACTTTCGTATAATTCAAAGACTGCAAAATATTAATTAACGCTCTTTTATCGAAAAAAATATCTTACTTATGATCAACCCTGCAAGAAAACCGCCGATATGAGCAAACCAGGCCACTCCGCCCTGAACATCTAATCCACTGCTTAAAATACCATTTATAAGCTGTATAGCTATCCAAAAGCCAATAACAATGTAGGCCGGAAGCTTTATAACCTCTATAAAAATAACAAGAAAAATCAATACATGAACCCTGGCCTTCGGGTAAAGCAGAATATATGCCCCCAGTATCCCGGAGACTGCCCCGCTGGCACCAATCATCGGCACCATAGACGTCGAATCGGTCAGAGCATGACTATACACAGCTACTGCCCCGCACATAATGTAAAAAACGATAAATCGTACAATCCCTAACTTATCTTCAATATTATTGCCAAATATCCACAAATACAGCATATTTACAAATAAATGCAGGAAGCCGCCATGCATAAACATAGAGGTGATGATAGTCATAAACGGATGTATCGGCTGCACTGTACTCCCTGTCAGCAGTAAATGCGGCACAGCTCCATATAAAAATGTCGTTGGAAACACCCCCCTGGGACTTATATACTGCCAGAGAAAAACAAGAACATTCAGGACTATAATCGAAATAGTTACTATTGGAAAATTCTCTGCCGGATTATCGTCTTTAAAGGGAATCATATGTCTGAACTTATCGAATATCTCAAAGGTTTGTCAATTGGGATGATGAATACTAATGTATGAGCAAAATGCGTGACAGTGCACTGAATTACATAAAAAGACGGCCGGGGAGGGAACCCGGCCGCCATTTACAACAAAGGAGGGGGAAAATACCGTTTACTGACAACTCCCGTATCCGCCATTTCTTCCAATCCTCATTTGAGGGAACTTTCCTGAAATTTTTTCATGCATTTCTTTTACCTCGGATTCCAGCTTTGCTATCTCTTCATTTGTAGCCTTCGGATTTCTCCGTGCCTCGTTGTACTCAAATTTCTTTTCGTGCATCTCACGCCTAAGTGCTGTTGTCTCCTCAAAAGCCTTCTGATTTTCTGGAGTATTGATCATGCCCTGACCCATTCCGGGCTGCCCGTGGCCAGCACCCATCCCGTGCTGGCCATATCCGGGACCCGACATATGACCTCCTCCCCATCCGCTTCCCGGTCCATGGGCCACGGCCAGTGTACCCATTGCCAGAACGGATATAATTCCGGTTATGATTAATATTTTTTTCATACAAACCTCCTGCAACTAAGGTTAAACCGTCTCTTCAAATAACGGTCTCATCCAAAATCAGCTGATCTGTTTCTTGTACTTATAATAAGAAAGGTATTTGAAGGAAAAGTGAATAAAAAGTGAATAAAATGTGAAGCTCTTACTTCTTACTTCACTCCTCATCACAATAGCATGAATCGGACTGATACTTGTCCCATCGGGCTTTAAAGGTCTCAATACTGTCCAGGTTTTCAATGATCTTACTGCACCCCGTTATAGTCCTGTTGTCGATAAGCATGGTCGGCGTATCAACAGAATTGTCCACGCCTATTGTCATTATCCTGCAGGCAAGGCAGAGATCCAGCAACTTCTTCTCAATAAAATCACAATCGCTGCATTGCCGCTCTCTATAGAAAATAATCATATTAACCCTGTTCCATTAAAGGGATCATTACCATTCTTTCCAGAAAACAAAGGATGGCATACCCTCGTTATATGCAACTGTTACCGCCGAATTCTCATACGCGGCAGTGAAAAAATAAGAACTCGCTATCCCAAGGGCCGCACCTGCTAAAACATCTTCTAAATAATGCCTATCAGACTGCACCCGGCTATACCCGACAAAGGCCGCTCCGAGATAGGCGGGCAGCGCCCTTTGAAAACCATATCTTTTATGAACAAATGCCGCACCCTGAAATGATATTGTGGAATGACCAGAGGGGAAAGACCGTGACCCGCCATCAGGCCTGGTCCGGTTAATGGTATATTTAAGCCCGCCTGCAGCGGCAGCACTCGCAAGCAGGGACTTATAAAACTGAGCCCTCCCCTGAGTATCATCAATATAATAGGTTGCAGCAATTACAGTTGAAGGTATCAGCGCCAGCAGCACATCTCCCGCCTTTTCATTAAAATCATCTGCATAGACCCTGCCTCCTGCACACAGCATCAGCACTATCAGTGACACAACCAACCTCTTCATCCACTCTCCTATCAAAAAAACCTTTTAATCTTAAACACTTGACTACGAAATGTCGTTATTATAGCATTTTTAGAATCGACTGAAAAAGTTAATATAACGGTCAACAATATGACATACTGCTAACCAGCATGTATTTCAATGACCTGCCCACGTAAACCTCACTGAGTTCGATACAGACAGATAATATCCCTTTTACATCGACTTATCAATAACTTATACATCATTGCAGTATTAAAATACGGGTATTTCAACTCATTGCTGACCCTCCCTATATATACAATACAAATCGTTAAATTTGTTTACGCACAGTAAAATTTATGTCAAAAATACGACACAAATATTCCCTGCTGTCGAAGTTGCTATTACAGTGCTAATACAATGTGTTATATCTGACTTTTTTACTTATAACACTATAAATATTTCCTTGTGTCAAAAAAATGCCCATATTTCATCTTCTATAAATCTCATATTATCAGGCAGTTATCCCCTGGCATAAAGAATGCATTACTAATATTGTAAAGAACATTAACAAGAAACAATTATTAGGTAATGGAGGCTATTACAAACATTCTCAGTAAGTCATATAGGAGCTGAAATCATGGGAATTATACAGAAAATAATTAATTGGCTA
This sequence comes from Nitrospira sp., assembly GCA_016784355.1. GTDB lineage: Bacteria > Nitrospirota > Thermodesulfovibrionia > UBA6902 > UBA6902 > JACNKH01. Next base: position 37,527 of record JADHUV010000015.1, read on the forward strand.
ACAGCAAAAGTAACCACCCTTTTAACCTGGGATAGAGATGTATTAGATGTCCCGCCCTGTGATTTTGCCCGCTTCCGTTTTGAACTGCGCCTGTGTGATGTAATACTCGTAGAAGGCCGTACCCGCATCAGTGATGTCATTAAAACAATTACCCTCAGCTGCTGGACACATGCCGCTATATATATAGGCCGATTAGATGATATCGAAGATGCTGACGTAAGAAATCTGGTCAAGTCCTATCACCCCGGGCCGAAAGACGAACATCTGATAATCGAATCCCTTCTTGGCGGAGGCACTATAATTTCACCCCTGTCGAAATACCAGTATGACAATATACGGATATGCAGGCCAAAGGACCTCAGTCCACATGATGCACAGACCGTCATGAAAACAGCGGCAGGCTTTCTCGGCTGCAAATATAATACGCGCCAACTGCTTGACCTTGCGCGTTTCATGTTCCCCTACGGCATACTTCCAAGACGCTGGCGTTCCAGCCTTTTTAACCACATGCCGGGCCAGTCGACCAGGACTATCTGCTCAACTATGCTGGTTGAGGCATTCTCTTCGGCAAAATATCCAGTCCTGCCGGTCAGACGACGCGCAAGCGATGACAGTCTCACATGGTTTCATCGCAACACAAATCTCTTCACTCCGCGGGATTTTGACTACTCGCCGTTTTTTGAGATTATAAAGTTTCCCTTTGTAGGCCACGATATGGCTTTTTACCGAAATCTTCCCTGGGATAAAAAAGGGGTTATCTATAATGACGAGGCAGAATGTGCACCCGATGACCCGCACTGCTCGTCAAAAAAAGAAAATCTGAGACGCAGATTTCTGCCGCGGTTCGCTCAGAAAGCCAGCTGCAGCAAAGACGGTGAAAGTAATAACCAGTACATAGGAGGTTAAGCATGATAATGATCCTATCCATAACAGTCTTAATCATTATGTTTTGTATAATGGCATACCTGCGTATGTCATTAAGTGCCGCAACTGTGATAACAGGATTAGTCCTGTTCACTCTGGCTCAGTTATTTGCCCTGTCGCCTGCCTGGATAATCGCTGGATCAGTAATTTTCCTGACTGCCGCCGCCGCACTTAATGTGCCGTTTCTAAGGCGCAGACTTTTCACAGATCGCATGTTCCGTTTTTTTAAAAAAACACTGCCGGCAATGTCATCTACCGAGCAGGAAGCCATACAGGCCGGTACTGTATGGTGGGATGGGGAACTCTTCAGCGGTAAACCCGACTGGAATAAACTCCTTTCCATGCCAACCACCGAATTAACCCCGAGAGAACAGGCATTTCTGGACGGGCCGGTGGAGGAACTGTGCTCAATGCTCGATGACTGGCAGATAAATGAAGAGCTTCATGACCTGCCTGAGGAGGCCTGGACATTCATAAAAGAAAAGGGCTTCTTCGGAATGATCATTCCTGTGAAATACGGCGGTCTGGGATTTTCCACACTTGCTCATTCCAATGTTGTAATGAAGCTGGCCAGTCGTAGTGTATGTGCAGCGGTTACAGTTATGGTACCGAACTCACTCGGACCGGCCGAACTCATACACAGCTACGGCACAGAAAAGCAGAAAGACTATTACCTGCCGCGCCTTGCAAGGGCTGAAGAAATCCCCTGTTTCGCCCTTACAGGGCCACAGGCAGGCAGTGATGCTGCATCCATGCCCGATACCGGAATTGTGTGCAAAGGTGAATTTAACGGTCAAAAAGATGTGCTCGGCATACGCCTGAACTGGGACAAACGCTATATCACCCTGGGACCCATTGCTACGGTTCTGGGACTGGCCTTCAAGCTCTTTGATCCGGAACACCTTATGGGAAATGAAACCAAACGGGGTATAACTCTCGCGCTTATTCCTACCGGTCTGCCCGGAATTACTATTGGCAGCAGACATATTGCGCTGGGTTCCGATTTCCTTGTCGGCCCCAACTGGGGCAAGGATGTCTTTATACCTGTTGATATGATCATCGGCGGCCCGGCACGTGCGGGAGAGGGTTGGCGTATGCTTATGGACTGCCTTGCAGAGGGACGCTCCGTCTCCCTGCCTGCACTGAGCAATGGCTCGTGTAAACTCTCCGCACGGGTTGCAGGTGCCTACTCACACATTCGCAGACAATTTAATATGCCTATCGGTAAATTCGAGGGTGTTGAAGAAGCCCTCGCAAAAATCGGAGGCTACACATATCTGGCCGATGCAGCCCGGATCATGACCGCATCAGGAGTTGATCAAGGCGAGAAACCTTCAGTTGTTTCTGCAATCGTGAAATATTATCTGACGGAACTTTCACGGAAAACCGTTAATCATGCTATGGATGTGCAGGGAGGTGCGGCTATATGCGAAGGCCCGAGAAATCTCCTTGCCAAAATATATCAGTCCGTCCCGGTCGGCATAACAGTCGAGGGCGCGAATATCCTGACAAGGAGCATGATCATATTCGGGCAGGGCATGATCAGATGCCACCCTTACGTTATCGGTGAAATCACTGCGGTAAACAATGAAGATTTAAAACGGGGCAAAAATGAGTTCGACAAGGCCTTTATCGGACATACCGGTTTTATCATCAGCAACCTCGTCCGATCACTGTTTCTCGGACTTACAGGAGGACGACTTGTAACTACACCGTATTTACCGCGTGCAAAAAAATATCTTCAGCAGCTTACCAGTATGAGCTCGGCCTTTGCCTTTGCAGCTGATGTCTCGATGATCGTTCTCGGCTCATCACTAAAGCGCAGGGAAAGACTGTCCGCACGACTTGCAGACGTATTGGGACACATGTATCTTGCATCCTCAGCTATTAAACACTTTGAGGATCAGGGGGCCATGACGGAAGATCTTCCACTGTTTGATTGGGCCTCAAAGTATTCTCTTTACGAGGCACAGGAGGCACTGGATGGTTTAATTGATAACTTCCCGAACCGTTATGCAGCAGGCCTGATGCGAGTTGTAATTTTCCCTCTGGGCAAACGACTTGCAATGCCTGATGACAGAAATGATCACAGAGTGGCTGAACTGGTAATGTCAGATTCAGAGAGCAGAGATCGGCTGACAGATGGTATTTACATTCCAGATTCCATGAAAGAACAACTCGGTCTCATGGAAGAAACGCTCCGGAAAGTAATCGAGGCCGAGGCAATAGAAAAGAAAATCAAGCAGGCCCTAAGTGACGGCGCACTAAATATTGCGCATAAGGGCAGTGAGCTGAAAGAGGCCGTCAAGGCCGGAATCATTAACAGTGATGAAGAAGTCTCAGTGCGAACCGCGGACCTTTTAAGAAAAGAAGTCGTACGTGTTGATGATTTTTCACCAGAGAAAATGAGCAGGCAGAATACAAATAACGCAAAGCCATCAGGACACATTAGCAAAACGATGGCTGGATAAGGAGATGACAATGGCAACTAGAAAACTGAAAGATGTATTTATAGTAGATGGAAGCCGGACTCCTTTTCTAAAGGCTAAAGGAAAACCCGGACCGTTTTCCGCGGCTGATCTGGCATTCAATGCCGCCCGTTCACTGCTGGCACGCCAGACCTTCAGCGCAGAAGATTTGGATGAAGTCATTATTGGATGCGTAATACCTGGCCCGAGCGAGGCAAATATATCTAGAATACTTGCCCTGCGTCTTGGATGTACGGTAACGACTCCTGCCTGGACCGTCCAGCGAAACTGTGCCTCAGGACTTCAGTCACTTGATAGTGCCGCACTGAATATTGCGACAGGTAGATCTGATCTGATACTTGCAGGAGGAGCGGAGGCCATGAGCCATGCCCCGCTGCTTTTAAATATTCACATGCTGAATCTGCTGCTACGTCTTCGCAGCTCAAAGAATATCTTTCAACGCCTCAACACTCTGAGTCACTTAAGACCACTTCATCTTAAACCGGTCATTGCCCTTCTGTGCGGTTTAACCGATCCGGTCGTCGGCCTTAACATGGGTCAGACCGCAGAAATCATTGCCCATCGCTTCGGGATCAGCAGAAAAGAAATGGACGCCTATGCCGTCAGAAGCCACCAGAGACTTGCCGAGGCACAGGATAGCGGCTATCTTGAAGAAATTGAAACGATGTTCGACGGCAATGGAAACTACTATGACCATGATGAAGGTCTTTATCGTGAGACAAGCACTGAGAAACTAGCTAAAATGAAACCGGTGTTTGACCGTCTTGCTGGCAGTGTTACAGCGGCCAACAGTTCCCAGGTAACAGACGGCGCAGCCATGCTCATACTGGCAAGCAGTGAGGCCATTAAAAAACATAATCTCCCTGTTATGGGGAAAATTATCGATACCAGATGGGCCTCTTTAGATCCATCAGAAATGGGACTTGGCCCTGCACATGCCATCCCCCCGCTTCTTCAGGCACACAAACTTAAACCCTCAGATATCGACTTCTGGGAAATCAATGAGGCCTTTGCCGCTCAGGTTCTCGCCTGCCTGAGGGCATGGGAAGACGAGGATTACTGCAGGAACGAATTAGGATTAAAGAGTACTTTCGGCAGTATCGATCCTGAGAAGCTTAATGTCGACGGCGGTGGAATCAGCCTCGGCCATCCGGTCGGTGCAAGCGGTGCAAGAATTGTACTGCATCTTCTGCATGTTCTGAAACGTCATGGGGCAAGACGAGGAATTGCCTCCCTCTGTATAGGCGGAGGACAGGGCGGTGCCATGCTCATAGAAAGAACTGGAGGTTAATGCAATGAAAAATACAGAACAATCCAAACACTGGTATACGGAACTGGATAAAAACATGATTGCCTGGCTCCACTTCGATATGGCCGGAACAGGAACAAACGTGTTGTCTGCCGAGGTGTTAAATGAGCTTTCGGAAGAACTTGCAGTACTGAAACACAAAGAAATACAGGGTCTGATAATACTCTCAGACAAAAAAAATGGTTTTATTGCCGGAGCTGATATTAAGGAATTTACAAAATTTCAAAGCCCGGAAGAAGCATCAAATATGATACGTCAGGGACAGGCTGTATTTGAACGCCTGGAAAACATGCCCTACCCAACAGTGAGTATGATTCACGGTTTCTGCCTTGGTGGCGGAATGGAACTTGCCCTTGCCTGTAACTACCGTGTTGCTGAGGACCATGAAAAAACCAAGCTTGGCCTCCCGGAAGTCAAGCTTGGTATACATCCTGGATTCGGAGGCACGGTTCGCCTGCCCCGTCTTACGGGTGCACTAAAGGCAATGGACATAATGCTATCGGGCCGAACTCTTAATGCACAGCAGGCGAAAAAAGCCGGCATGGTTGACTATGTAGTGCCGAAACGTCACCTGAAAAAAATGGCCGTCATGTGTATACAAGATCGCATGCCCGTACGCAAACCTTCATTGTGGCTAAGACTTAGCAATGCCTTTTTTATACGGCCATTGCTGAAAATAATGATCTTAAGAAATTTGAAAACACGTGTCAGTAAAGAGCATTATCCCGCTCCATTTGCGATCGTGGATCTCTGGGCAAAATATTACAGCAATCAAAAAACAATGATGAAAGAAGAAGCCCTTTCAGTTGCAAAACTTATGACCGGAACCACCTCACAAAACCTTGTAAGAATCTTTTTCCTGAGTGAGTCCCTTAAATCCATGGGCCGGGAAATCGAGTTCCCAGTATCTCACATACACGTTATCGGTGCAGGTGTAATGGGTGGAGACATTGCAGCCTGGTGCGCCCTGCAGGGCTTTACCGTAACACTGCAGGACAGAGAGGCAAAATTCATCGCGCCGGCAATGAAGCGGGCATACTCCCTTTTCAATAAACGTCTCAAACAGCCGCGCCTTGTGCAAAAAACTATGGACCGGCTTATGCCGGATATAAACGGCAAAACTGGTCTAAAAAAGGCCGATGTTATAATCGAGGCAATCTTTGAAAATGCCGATGCAAAAAAGGCCCTGTATAAAGAGATAGAGCCTCAACTAAAGCCCAATGCGCTTTTGGCTACCAATACCTCAAGCATTCCGCTTGAAAACCTGAGCGAGGCCCTTTCAAATCCCGGCAGACTTGTCGGTCTTCACTTTTTCAACCCGGTTGCAAAGATGCCGCTGGTGGAGATAGTCAAGGGGACTTCCACTGATGACGAAGAAGTAAAAAAGGCCGCTTCCTTTGCTCAAAAGATAAGCCGGTTGCCGCTTCCGGTAAAGAGTACTCCGGGCTTCCTGGTAAACCGTATACTGATGCCCTATATGCTTGAGGCGGTTACCATGGCAGAAGAAGGCAGTTCTCCAGCAGAAATAGATCGGGCTGCAGTCAAGTTTGGGATGCCCATGGGTCCGCTGCTGCTTGCTGATACAGTAGGACTGGACATCTGCCTGCATGTGGCAGAAATCATCTCTGAAGGCATTGAAATGCCGGTTCCTGAAAAGCTCCGTGCAATGACAAAGAAAGGTAACCTTGGCAGAAAAAGCGGGCAGGGTTTTTACCGCTACAAAAACGGCAGACAGATTATACCGTCCGGGTCTCAAACAAGTTCATCAGATCATGATTTGACCGACAGGCTCATCCTTAGAATGGTCAATGAGGCAGTTGCGTGTCTTAATGAAGGGGTTGTTGAAAATGCAGAACTCCTTGATGCCGGGGTAATCTTCGGAACAGGGTTTGCTCCTTTCCGAGGGGGACCGCTGAATTACTGGCGGACCGAAGGGGAGGCAGGATTAAACAAGAGACTGACCGAGCTTGAGGCACATTACGGCAGACGTTTTCACCCGGCAGGACAACTTAAAGGCGCGCATGCATAACACAGGTAAACATGATCATGGAGGTTACTATGAACATAAATACAAAAGATATCATAGCTCCCGAGAACGCCGGCACGCTGCACGGACTCTTCTGTGAAAGAATAAAGAGAACGCCACACAGCCTGGCATACATGCACTATGATACGGATAAATGCACATGGAAGCATTTGTCATGGTATCAAATAGGCATCGAGTGCAATCGGTGGATATCCGCCCTACATAAAGAAGGACTATCCAAAGGTGATCGGATAGCTATATGGACCTCCAACCGTCCGGAATGGATCATGATGGATCAGGCAGCCCAGAGTCTCGGACTCGTAGTAGTCCCTATTTACAGCAACGACCGTGCAGCCAATGCTGCATACATCCTGAAAAATTCCGGTGCTAAGGTCCTGTTGATAGAACAGGAAGAACAATGGACTCGCCTTCTTGCCCTTCCGGAGATGCTTAGAAGCCTCTCTCGTGTTATCAGTCTAAATACCAACGCAGGCGACCGTACTGAGACATGCCTTTGCGACATAACAAAATGGCTTTGTGAAAGCTCGCAGGCTGCGCCTGACCTTTCAGTCAAACCGGATGATCTGGCAACCATCGTTTATACATCTGGCACTACCGGCCACCCCAAGGGTGTTATGCTCACCCATCGCAATATACTGTGGAATGCCTATAGCAGCATGCAAAATGTGACGGTATTTCGTGAGGATCTCTTCCTTTCATTCCTGCCGCTCTCACACATGCTGGAGCGAACAATAGGCTATTACCTGCCTGTTATGGCAGGCGCAGCAGTTGCATTTGCCCGTTCAATACCGGATCTTCCAGAAGATCTGCTGGCAATCCGCCCGACCATACTGGTCTCTGTTCCACGCATCTATGAGCGGATATACTCTCGCATAAGGGCGAGCCTTGGAGAAAAATCACCGCTGGCCGGTAAAATATTCCGCCTTGCCGCAAAGCTTGGCTGGAACCGCCACGAATATCTTCAGCATAGACTACCATGGAGTCCTGCCATGCTTTTCTGGCCTGTGTTTGACAGGCTGATCGCCAAAAAAATACGCGCCGGCCTTGGAGGCAGGCTCAGGCTTTCCGTCGTGGGCGGGGCCTCCCTGTGCGCAGAGATCGCCAAAATATTCATAGGCTTTGGAGTGCAGCTGCTCCATGGGTATGGCCTTACAGAAACCAGTCCGGTAATCAGCGTAAACCTGCTGGAAAATAACCATCCTGAAGGCGTCGGGGTTCCACTGCAGGACATGGAAGTTAAAATCGGAGCAAAAAGTGAACTTCTGGTAAGAGGCCCGGGGTTAATGCTCGGCTACTGGAATAACCCTGAGGCAACAGCAAAAGTGATAGACCGTAATGGCTGGCTTCACACAGGGGATAAGGGCGAACTGCAAAACGGGCGCATACACATTACAGGCCGCATTAAAGAAATCATTGTAATGTCTAACGGCGAGAAAGTCCCTCCTGCTGACATTGAATCCGCCCTTTCAATGGACCCGCTTATTGAACAGGCACTTGTCATGGGAGATGGAAAACCATATCTTACGGCGCTGATAGTATTAAACGAAGACAGTGAAAGACAACTTGCATCAGACCTGCATATTGATGCGGATGATCCGAACCTTCTGGAAAACAGAAAACTTCAGGAATATGTCCTGAATAAAGTATCGAGCATGATGAACTCATTTCCTGGATATGCGGTAATACGCCGCATTGCCATGGTACATGAATCGTGGACAGTAGAAAATGGACTTATGACCCCAACACTAAAGCTCAAAAGACAGAGTATTCTCAAACATCATTGCGAGGATATTTGTACATTATATGATTAATCTAGATAATGATAATAAATTCATTAGATTCAGAGTGCTGCAATACTTACATCACTCTAAATCCTGCGATACATGAAATAAATGTTTGATAAATAGGACTATATGCATCTAAAGTCATATTAATCCCCTTCTAAAAACAAGGGCAGAAAGTTTTTATTGTGCAATTTTTTAAGAATTAAGTTAATATTACTGTTCTAATGGTAGGAACATTCATTAATGCTCCTATAAAGAATACAATAATGCAGTACTGGGAAGGGGTGAAGATACAGATTTGGAAATACGAGTTCGTGATAAAAATATTGAAAAGGCAATCAAAGACTTAAAAAACAAGTTACAGAAAGAAGGTCTTTTCAAAGAGCTGAAAAAAAGAAGGTATTATGAAAAGCCTTCAGTCAAGGAAAAACAGAAGCGTATAGAGGCCAGAAAAAAGAGAATGAAGGCTTCCCGATTCAGCAAACGTCCTTAATAAGACTAAAAAAAGATTACAGGGATTATTCCCTCACAGAATTACAGTAAGCTGGATTGGGCTATGCCTGATCCAGCTTATTTTGTTTTCCAGTCGGGCATAAGATAAGTTACATAAAACATGATTTGTTTTTACAAGAACTGTAAATACTATTCGTGACAAGTTCTTAACAGAATCATTCCCCGACTTGGAGACTGTGTCGCAATACAAAAAGAACGTACTGTCATTCTGAATTCAGTTCAGAATCTCGTTGTTCTGGGGATCCTGAATCAAGTTCAGGATGACAGGCATGGCTAGGAAGTGTTTTAAATTAATACGTTATCAAAATATGTCATTCTGAATTCAGTTCAGAATCTCGTTGTTCTGGGGATCCTGAATCAAGTTCAGGATGACAGGCATGGCTAGGAAGTGTTTTAAATTAATACATTATCAAAATATGTCATTCTGAATTTAGTTCAGAATCTAGTCACTAAAAGCATTTACAGATTTTGTATACGCTTTTAGTGACTATCACAGACATGTTAATCAGCCTTAGCGTCCAAGCCCATTCCCGTTATCATCAATCTTAAAAAACTTGATTTCACTGTATACATTGACAGCCAGATCCGTCAGAGATGCTGCATCTTTCTCAACCTCAGCAGACATATCACATTGTCTCCCCGAAATCGCTGCAACATCCTCCATATTACGGCTTACCTCTTCGGCTGCCTGAGACTGCTGCTCGGTCGCCATAGCAACCCTCTCGACCATATCCATGACCGAATTGCAGCTCTGAACAATCCTCTGCAGTGCCTCACCTGCGGTCTGAGCATTTGCAACCGCTTGTTCAACCTGTTTACGTCCCTGTTCCATCGTTGAGATCGTGCCCTGACTCTTGGCCTGAATAGCATGTATTCTGGCGGATATTTCATCAGTAGACTTCGCTGTCCTTTCGGCCAATTTTTTCACTTCTTCTGCAACTACTGCAAAGCCCCTGCCATGCTCGCCTGACCTTGCAGCCTCAATTGCTGCATTCAACGCAAGAAGATTAGTCTGATTTGCAATATCCTGAATAACTGATACAATTAAACCAATTTCACCAACATCCTCACCAAGGCCTTCTATCTCAGCAGATGCCACTGATACGCGTTGAGAAAGATTCATAATACTCTGGATCGTGCTGTACACTACTTCCATTCCGGATTGCGCATTTTCAAAAGACTGCTTTGTGGCATCAGATGCCTCGCTTGTATTATGCGCTACATCAACAATGGCCTGAGACATCTGAGTTCCTGCAGCTGCAATTTGATCCCCCTTATCCTGCTGTTCCCGGGCACCCGTTAAAAGTGATTGAGAAAGAGATGAAAGGGCTGTTGTCTTTGCATTCATATCACTTACCGCCCCATTGATACGGCGGAAGGCCTCACGAAGATGCAAGATCATATCATTCAGACTCATAGCCATCTCTCCCATCTCATCCTTTGAGTGAATATTGACAGTCCTGGTCAGATCACCCTGAGCTACCTCTGCCGAGGCTTTTACTACAGTATTTATAGGATTTTTTATGCTGCGTATTATGACCAAAGCAAAAAATATAAATATGAGAAGTGCAGTCCCGGAGATCAGCACGATAATCATACTGACCTTTTTTATCATGTGGTTATTATTATCAAAAAATACGTGAACCTCATCCTTCTTCGTTTTTGCCAGATGATCAATGCTCTTCATAATAAGCGGCTTAAAATCAAGCCATTCATCATACAATTCCGCTATCAGATCATGATCTTCATTGTAGTAGGCCTCTTTAATTTTCACAGAAAGCACCTTAAACCCCTTAAACCCCTTATCGAAATTCCCCATCTCTTCACCACTTGTCAGGTATGGCTTTAGGGCTAACCACGTTTCATCGATATGCTGTAACGTATATCCCAGATGCTCGGCAGAAGCTGTAGACGTCACCAGTGAAGCCTGCACACCTGCCAACCTGTACTCAATCTCCCTGAATGAAAGCTGTATCTTACGCAGATTATCAAGCGGCGTGACCTTTTCATTATATGTATCCGACTGATTCTGCCCGTAAAGAACAGCAATGGTGGCAAAGGCAACACAAAGTACAATACCGACCGCAATGGTGGCAAAGGCAACACAAAGTACAATACCGACCGCAATAATGGCGTAAATCTTATGGGTTATTTTCATATCGTTTATAAACATTTTTTCCTCGAGTTATTTTTTTTATAGTACATATAGTATATTGTCTATAATAATCGGCTTAAGGCTGAATTTCTTTAAATATGAAGTGCGACAATATTAATATGCAATTTCAAATACATAGAATTGACCATAGCAATTAAGGGGTACTAATCAACCATGAATAAATTTTTATTACTTACGGCGACCATCCTCATATCTTTATTCCCGTCTTTCTGCGACGCAGCCGGCAATCCGTGGACCCAGACCCTGTATTTTGAGAATGACCTGTTTACCGGTACTGACAGCAACTACACAAACGGCATCAAGTATACCCTCATATCTCCCGATCTTTCACCTCATGCACCTGACGGCAAACTGCCGAGACGGGCCATGGAATTTATTCATTCTCTTCCGTTTATTGGGCAGTCAGAGCCCGGGTTTACTCATAAGGTAGAGTTTTCTATCGGGCAGAACATGTATACTCCCGAGGATATTGCCAGGACTGACCTTATCAGCAATGACAGGCCTTACGCAGGCTGGTTTTATATAGCTACAGCATATCATCGTAAAAGCTCCGATATCGATCCTTCCAGTCACATGGACACTCTTGAGCTGCAACTGGGTATTGTCGGGCCTGAGTCCTTTGCAGAAGAGGCGCAGAAACTGGTTCATAAATTACGTGACCTGCGGAGACCTAACGGTTGGGACAATCAACTTAAGACTGAACCTGGCCTTGCCCTAATTTATGAGCGCAAATGGCTCTATCACCCTGTCAAGTCCAGAAAATTCGGGTATGACTTAATTGCTCATGCCGGTGGAGCACTGGGCAATGTATACACATACTTAAACAGCGGGGCTGAATTCCGTACCGGCTGGAATATTCCTCATAACTTCGGGGCCTCCATTATAAGACCAGCCGGAAGCACCAGGCTCTCGATAGACCCGGATTTAAGTATATATGTCTTTGCAGGGGTAAACGGGAAAATAGTTATGCATGATATATTCCTTGACGGCAACACCTTTACCGATAGCCACAGTATGGATAAAAACTACTTTTTAGCAGATGTTGCCGGAGGAATATCTATCAGCTATAGACACTTAACGCTGAGCATGACCCAGGTAATGCGCACCAGGGAATTCAAGAGACAAAAAAATACAGAACACAGCTTTGGTTCTATTACCCTGGCCTATTCCTTCCCGTTTGATCTTTCAGGAGTATTCACAAACTGATACACTGCACAACCTAATACATATAACTGGTTATATCTAAAGTTATATATATTTTCCGTCGAATACATATTAATGCTTCACTCTTTGATGTGAGCATTCATAAATATTTATAAAAACCGGGGCGTTCTATGGATCAGCTTGAAGGGAAAAGTTTTTTCAATAATATCCGCAGATCCGTAAAGATCTCATATTTTGTGGCTTCTGTCATACCGCTGGCGCTGCTGGTTTATTTCTCCCTTAAATATGTCTACCCCTATATAACGGCCGGGGATATTACGAAGACACCGATCAGTATAGGGGTCCTGCTTTTACTGGCTGTTGCACTTTCAGTCCTCGGACTATTATTAACGACCAAGGCCACCAATGCATCAATCTCTGAAGCACAGGATCTTAATAAAAAACTAAACAGTCTTTTTGAGATCACCAGGCAATTCAGAGAGACGGTACATCTGGATGAACTGCTGCAGAAAATATTAAAATCCGCTATCTCGCTTACATCTGCAGAGACTGGCTCTTTGCTTATGTACGATGAAGAAAATACCCTCAGGTTCAATGTCACTGTAGATGAAAACGCTGCAAAGATAAATGGCAGTCCCCTCAATTCAGGGCAGAGTATAGCCGCATGGGTTACAGAAAACAGGCAGCCGGCCCTCGTAAATGATATATCGTCCGATAGCAGGTACAGCAATTATTATGACGATCAGACCGGGTTTAAGACAAGTTCCATACTCTGCGTGCCTCTTATCTATGCCGGCACAATCACCGGTGCGATAGAGCTTCGCAATAAAAGAAACGGGGTATTCACTCTCCTTGATCAGTCGCTTCTGCACAACCTGGCAGATCAGGCAGCTATATCGATTGACCAAAACAGTTCCAATGAAAAAAAACGTGGTGACCTGATACACATCACTGAGATGCTTGTTAATGCTCAGGATTATATACAGAACAATAAAGGCCATGCCAGGCGGGTAGCATATTACGCTAATGCTATAGGCAAATACATGGAGTGCAGTGATTCAGCACTAAAAAACCTTTACCATGCAAGCCTCCTTCATGACATCGGACTTCTGAAAACCGGGGCAAACAGCAATATTGATTTAGATGTCCACAGTGAACACCCCATTCGCGGATATGAATTAATGAAATCAATATCTCTCTGGAGTGATTCTGCAGAGATAGTCCGTTATCACCATAGCGAATATGAAAACACCATGACGGTTGAGATTCCCCTTGGGGCAAGAATACTGGCTGCTGCAGAGGCACTGGATGTTCTTACGAACAGGTATGCCTCAAGCGAAGAGAATGCGCAGAATCAGGCCTTTATGGAAATAACAACCGGGTCCGGCAGCATTTATGACCCGCAAGTAGTATCCGCTATTAAAGCGGCCATCATTGACTCAGGACTTCCCCGGCCCCGCTGACTTTATAGTTAAGCGGAAAACCCTGCCGCTTAAAAATACTTCATTACGTTACTATGATCAAAAGTGCTTTTAAGCCCTTCATAAGAGTACAATATAAGAGCTATGAAACCTGAACTACTGGCGCCGGCCGGAAATTTCGAAAAACTATCAACCGCGCTTCACTACGGAGCGGATGCTGTCTATATGGGCCTGTCTGAATTCAGCCTCCGGGCAAAGGCAGACAATTTCACTATTGATGACCTGAAAAAGGCTGCTGAATATGTACGGCAGATGGGCAAGAAGTTTTATATCACTATCAACATTATCCCTCATAATCGCGACATAGTACTCATACATAACCATTTACAGGCACTTGCAGAGATTAAGCCTGATGCAATCATACTTTCCGATACAGGGGCTTTTGAGCTGACTGCTGAAATCCTGCCTGAAACACCGATTCATATCAGTACTCAGGCCAATATCACCAACTTCAGGGCAGCTAAATTCTGGGAACGTCTCGGGGCAAAGAGACTGGTGATTGCAAGAGAGCTTTCCATTGCAGAAATACGGGGAATCCGTGAGCAGGTATCATTGGAACTGGAGTGTTTTGTACACGGTGCAATATGCATATCCTACTCAGGACGATGCTATATCAGCAGTCTTTTGTCAAACCGCTCGGGAAATCAGGGGGCATGCACTAATTCCTGCAGATGGAATTTTGTCCTTATGGAGGCTCAGCGACCCGGTTCCTACATGCCTGTATACGAAAATGACAAGGGCACATATGTAATGAGTTCCAGGGATCTTTGCATGATAGCACACCTGCATCTGCTTGCAGAATCAGGTGTAAACAGTTTCAAAATAGAGGGCCGTACAAAAGGGGTTAATTATGTTGCAGGAGTGGTCAAGACTTACAGAGATGCCATAGACAACCTGGAGAAGTCACCCTATACGGTAAAGGACACCTGGACGTCTGAACTCGCCATGATCTCAAACAGAGGTTACACTACAGGCATGATGTTAGGGCCCCAATCCCATGACAGCTATAATCATGATGAAGAAAAAGTCTACAGAATGACGCACGAATTTGTAGGTGTGGTTAGACAGGTAACAGATGGAAAGGCGATCATTGACCTTAGAAATACCTTAACGACCGGAGACACAATCGAGTTTCTGTCAGTCAATGCCTTAAACCCCTCAATGACCGTTCAGGATATCCAGAATGAAAAAGGAGTCGCAGTGGAGATTGGGAGAAATGAAGACTCGGTCATTATAGATGTCATGCCGGGAGTACAGGCTAAAGACATAATAAGAAGACGACTGAAGTAGTTCAGCAGGTACTATATCAAGCTGTCATGCGGTTACTGCTCTTCATTATACTGCCGGCTATATCATAAAAGCATACACTTGCAACCCCATTTCCATTATTGCGGTTACTAAGAAACTTATCCATCTTGTTAATTGAGGCCTCAATCACCCTGTCATACCTCACGAGTCCAAGATTTTCGATATCTAGATCCAGGTAGTTTTTCGCCACATTCCTGACGATATTTCCGACATTTTTTTCCTTGTCATCCCTAACCATATTAACAATAAGCCTCATCGACATATTATCAATGTAATTTCTAAGCCTCTCAGCCTGATCACCATCCAGCGACTTAAAGGCTGAAAACAAATCCGTAATCGATCCAGCCCCACCGCTATCCTCACCGGAACTTGCCTTTTTAATAAGTTCGAGACAGTTCGTTTCCTTTCGGAAGGCGCGACTCAAGCCCCGATACAAACTAGCCTTTATAAAACCGTATGAGTTCTGTATAGAGGTTATCTGAGGGGTCATAACCACTATCTTATTAGGTGCAAAAAGGAAAAAGTCTATTGTTGTAAAAGATGTCCCGGCACCAAGATCCAGCAAAATATAATCAGCATCCAGGCGTTTCAGATTGTTAAAAAGCCTGGCCTTTTGAGTGCTCTTCGGGTTTGCAATGCCAAGGATATCATCAGCTCCGCATATGAGCTTAAGGTTCGCCACCGGGGTGTCCATGACAACATCCTCAATATTGTCGACCTTGCGGGAGATAAAATCTGCAAGCGTATATAAAGGGTAACGAATGCCCACCAGCGTGTGAAGGTTACTTCCGCCAAGATCGGCGTCTACCAAAACCACTTTTTTACCCTGAGCCGCCAGGGCAGAACCCAGCATAATACTTACAATACTCTTTCCCACTCCGCCTTTCCCGCCCCCTATGGCCCAGAACTTATTAGTAACTTCCTGCATTAAAGTCTATTTCTCCTTACCATCATATTGTTCCCAGAGACTCCACATCATATTATAGTCCTTATTTTTCAGACGCATCAACTCTGCGATAGCATCCACCTGCCACTGTTCTGTCTTCTCAAATTTCACTCCCATATTTACAAAAAAAGGCTGACCCGGCACCTTTTTGACCCAGCATATATGAGCCAAAAGAGATATTTTATCACCATCCGGCATGCCTATAGACATCTTCATCTTACTGTCTTTAATGCTCTCATGTTCCATCCGTCCATACCTGTCTTCAAACTCTATTCTGGAGCCCTCAGGTGAAATAGATTTAACATTGCCCACATATTTAAGAGAAGACACATTACTGGAAAACATCTTAAACTCAACCGGGTATGTAAATTCTTCCCGCTCCGAGTTACGCTGATTTATGTTACTTAAATTATCCATATTAATACCACCTGCTCCATTAAATCTTTATAAAGGTCATCAGGAACTTATCAAGAAAAACAGAATACATTTATAATGCATCTGTACATTATAATCCAAACAGGGGAGGAGTTGCCATATGGCTTATGTAGTATGGAGTGAAATGTTCAGCACCGGCATACCATACATTGATAATCAGCACCAGAAACTGTTCTCGATAACCAATGATTTCCATTCCGCGCTAAGAGATCAGGGCAGTGATGAGCTTATTTTTAGAACACTGAACTCTCTGATTAAGTATGCCGAAGAGCATTTTCAGGATGAAGAATTTATTATGTCCAAATCGAAAAAAATCACGCCTGAGCAACTGGCAGATCATAAAGAGCAGCATATTAAACTGATCGAGGACATATTTGAACTGATAAGTGACCTGAAACAAAACACCGGCAGAAAAATTCGCGATGTTGAGCTGTTCCTCAATTCATGGCTTATTATACATATCCTTATGACAGATAAAAAACTTCAGGAATACAACAATGAATTATCCCATTTTGTTGTCCGCAAACAGGATCGAAAATAGATCTTCACTTATACTCTCAGCAAAACACTTACAACTTTAAGAACTGATCACCCCACCCTGACTCTCCATGAGGTTCCGTCAGGTTTATCTTCCAGAATAATTCCCTGCTCATAAAGCTCATCTCTTACCCTGTCTGCCTCGCTCCAGTCCTTGTTATCACGGGCAGCCTTACGCAGTTCTATTTTCTGAAGCAGGAGTTCTTCTGATAAGGCCAGCTTTTTTACTTTTATCAGGGCACTATACCACTCCTCAGGGGATTTATTAAATATATTAAGCACCCCGCCTGTCTCAAGGAGCATTTCATTAACTCTCTGCACAACCTCTCTGGCGCCCTGCCCTGACGGTTTCGCATCAAGATATTTATTCAGTTCACGAATAAGTTCAAACAGATATCCAAGCGCAGAGGCAGTATTAAAGTCATCATTCATGGCCCCTGTAAACTTGCCCATAAAAGAATCCATAAGGCCCTGCAGTTCGTTCGGATTACCGGGCTTGTCTTTACCGCCGGTATGACTTAGAAATTCCCTGACCCTCAGCGCAGTGGTGTAATATCGATCTATGGAGTGTTCCGATTCATTAAGCTGCGCATCAGAAAACTCAATGGGACTTCTGTAATGGGCAGAAAGCAGAAAATATCTCACGACTTCAGGTTCATACTTTTCAAGGATCTCTTTGATCGTAAAGAAGTTCCCGAGCGACTTTGACATCTTTTCCTTGTCAACCGTTATAAAGCCGTTGTGCATCCAGTATTTTACAAACAACTTACCTGTGCAGGCCTCGCTCTGAGCTATCTCATTTTCATGATGAGGGAAAATAAGATCAGCCCCTCCGCCATGTATATCAAAACTCTCCCCTAGATACTTCGAAGACATGGCAGTACACTCTATATGCCATCCCGGACGCCCCTTTCCCCACGGGCTTTCCCAGAACGGCTCACCCTCCTTCGAGGACTTCCATAAAGCGAAATCAAAGGGGTGTTTCTTACGATTGTCCACATCCACCCTGGCTCCGGACTCAAGATCATCGAGTTTTTTACCGGACAATTTACCGTATC
This sequence comes from Nitrospira sp., assembly GCA_016784355.1. Taxonomy (GTDB): domain Bacteria; phylum Nitrospirota; class Thermodesulfovibrionia; order UBA6902; family UBA6902; genus JACNKH01. The sequence goes on from JADHUV010000015.1 coordinate 55,698, forward strand.
CCTCAAACTTCTTAACCTCAAAATATACATCACCGTCCAGCGGATATGCATAACCCTTATCTATCAGAGTCTTAATCGACTCGATCATCGCTTCAATGTGATCAGTAGCGTTCGGCTCAATATCGGCGCTGCTTACTCCAAGCAGTTTCATGTCATTGTAATACTCCTGCGTATATTTCCGAGCAACCTCCTCCGTAGAGATTTTTTCCTTCGCAGCCCTCGCAATTATCTTGTCATCTATATCAGTTATATTCCTGACATGAGTAACATCATATCCGCAGTATCTTAGATATCTTTTAATAATATCAAAGACGATTGCGCTGCGTGCGTGCCCTAAGTGACACATGTCATAGGCCGTTATACCGCACACGTACATATTTACTTTTTTGCCGTTGAGCGGCTCAAAAGTCTCCTTCTTCCCGGTCATGGTGTTATATAGTTTTATCACGTTTCCCTTACCTTCCAAGCTTCCGATTCTTCTTTCGAGCTCGCTTATATACAAATAAAGTTCTTCAAATTTTTCTTCCACAGGATCCGGCAGGTGGACATGATCCAGCATCTCTACCAATCCCTCATCAAATATTTTCACTACCTTCTTTTTTATAACCCTGCCCGGCACCCCGACTACTATGGAGTTCTCCGGTACAGAGGTGAGAACTACCGAGTTGGCACCTATTTTAACATTATCACCAATCCTGATTGCTCCAAGGACCTTGGTTCCTGCCCCTATAACAACATTATTACCTATACGTGGATGCCTGATACCCTTTTCCTTACCTGTCCCTCCAAGTGTTACACCCTGATAAAGCAATACATCATCACCTATCACAGTGGTCTCACCGATAACTACACCCATTCCATGATCAATAAAAAATCCGCTTCCAATCGTTGCCCCGGGATGAATCTCTATACCTGTAATAAAACGGGCAACCTGGGAGAGAAACCGGGGGATTACAGGAACCTTGTTTTGCCAGAGCCAGTGATTGAATCTGTGCATAAGTATGGCATGAAGACCCGCATAAGAAAGAAGGACTTCTAACCCGCTTCCAGCAGCCGGATCCATCCTGAAAACCGCCTGATAATCCTTTTTTAGATCATCCCACAAACTCATACTCTTCCTCACAGACTAGCCGGTCTGCTACACTCGAATGAAAAAACATTATCGATAGTTTATAAACTGAAGATCTACCCCAAGATCTTTTTCTTTCAACAAGGGCATAAGCGTCTGGAGATCATCTATTTTTTTGGCCCTTACCCGGACCTGGTCTTTCTGTATCTCCGACTGCACCTTAAGTTTGGTCGCCTTGATAATTTTTACAAGTTCCTTACCCTTTTCCGTCGGGATACCCTGCTGCAGTTCCACGGTCTGCCTGACAGTACTTCCGGCTGCATCTTCAACCTTTCCATAAGTGAGCGCCTTTAAAGGAATTTTCCTCTTTATAAGCTTATCCTCTAAAATCTCCACCACACTTTTCAACTTATACTCGTCATCGGATGCCAGGGCAAGCTCATTTTTCACCTTATCAAGCTCTATACTACTTTTGCTCCCGCGAAAATCAAAGCGCTGATCTATCTCCTTCTGCGCCTGCTGCACAGCATTTGAGACTTCCTGCAGATCAATCTTACTGACGATATCAAATGAATGCTCAGCCATAATATTTCCTCCTTTAAATAAGATCAAAAGTAAACACACTTACAACCAGGTCTCTGCCAAAGATAAATCATGGCGGGACCTGCATAAACTTCATAGTTTAAAGAAGCGGACCAGTATTATCAACATGATCATAATACAGAGACTGTCTTACAACTAAAGTATTTCGAATTATCATACGATATGTAAATAATATTAAAAATACTGTAGCAGCATGGCATTATTCTTTACAGCTATCAGTATGAAAACTGCTTAAGTATCAGCAGGCATGATATGAGGGATCAATATGCGAACTATAAATAAGGGCTTTTCAGATAATAGCATTAACAGGAATTATCCAAAGACATTGATCAGGACCTTTATCGTTTTCGCCTTTATAGCGGTTACCTCGGTCATGTTATTTGTAAATTACGGGGTTTACAAGGTATTTCAGAAAGAAACGATTCTTGAGGCTGAAAAGGATGCAACACGTATAAGTACCGCTATTTATGAGCTTGAGCAGGACTTCATCAGCACTACAGATGTCGGCGGCAATTACACACTTGGTTTAGCAGAGGACGAATTTGAAGAGTTTGACAAGCGCATGCGTAAATATCTCTCAATATTCAATGCGGTCAAGATGAAAATATTCTCTCTTGAGGGCATAATCATCTACAGCACCGACCACTCTATCATCGGGCAAAATGGCATAATATCAGACCACGCATCAGGAGAGATCAATGAAAAACTGCACCGCGCGCTGCTGGGTGAGGTCGTATCAAAGCTCGAAAAGAAGCACAATGTCTGGGACTTAAAACAGGAAAAAAAGTTTGATCTGGATATAGTCGAAACATATGTACCTATAAAACTGGACAAATACCATGTCGTCGGAAGCTTTGAACTGTATCTTGATATCAGCCATCACAGCAAGACCCAGCAGGATTACTTAAAGACCTCAATCATATTAACTGCTATTATACTGGCCGTCATACTCGGTTTCATGTTTATACTTCTCATGCGCGGAGTAAACAGGTTGAATCTCATCTCAACACACATCCAGAATACCCATCAGGTACATCTCTCAGAACAACCAATGGATGATATTGATGAAACACATAGTTAATGTGTACCGTTATCGTCTTATAAACATCTCTGAAAACTCTATATACTTAAGCTTGGTAAAATAGCACCAGGATTTATGCAAGGTAAATATAAGCCTGTACAGGCTGTTAAAAGGAAATTTTATGGCTTTTTTTATTAACGGTATAAGGCTGGGGAATGCGACCCCTACGGAAAACAAAAGGTGCAGTCTCTCGATCTCGCTTATGTCTTTCATGTTAAGGGCACTCCGCCCGAAAAACGAGCCATCCAGGGCCTCAAAGTTGCCGCTGTAATAGCCCTTCTCAATGGCATAATCACTTAACTCTGTAGTCGGGAAAGGCTGAAAAATGGATACCCATGAATAAGTAGGCTTGCATTTAATGTTCAGCTCCATGGTCTCAAATGCCATATCAATGGTTTCACCGGGCAGGCCCAGCATATTACCCATTAAAATATGCAGACCATATTTATTAAAGAGGTCACAGGCATCAACTGTCTGTTTCTCAGAAATATTACGTTTAAGCACCTGATTACGCATGAATTCGTTGCCGCTTTCAAGAGATGTGCCGATCGTGGTGCAGCCGGCATCCTTCAGGGCCTTTACCATCTCCTCATCAATCAAGTTAACCCGCGGCGTAACACTGAACGGCACCTTGACATCCCTGCCGTATTTCTCACAAAACTCCATAGTCCAGTCACGATCAATATTAAAGGTATCATCCCAGAACTGGAACCGGTTTACCCGGTAATCCCCTTTCAGTTGCTGAAGCTCCTTCATAACATTGTCTACACTTCGCTTCCGGACGATCTTCCCTTTACCCTTATACATCTTGTTATAGGCATG
>JADHUV010000016.1 GCA_016784355.1 Nitrospira sp.
CACCATTTCTCCTTTTTCTTTCCCCTTCGTCATTTGTAATTCGTCAATCGCTACTCGTCAATTTGCTTTAATCCGTAAAAAGAAAGTGACAAGTGACGAATCCCGAGTGATGAATGACGAACGTTGCCTTTCCCTTCGTCATTCGTAGTTCGTCAATCGCTACTCGTCAATTTGCTTTAAAGACAAGAAAGGAAAGTGACAAGTGACGAATCCCGAATGACGAGTGACGAACTCTGCCTTTCCCTTCGTAATTCGTATTTCGTCAATCGCTGCTCGTAAATTTGTTTTAAAGACAGGAAAGGAAAATGACAAATCCCGAGTTACGAATTAAAAGTCAATGCAAAACACCTGCATACTTGCGCAACCATGCAATTATAAAGAAAAATATTGACACTCCTAATTAACTGTTGTATGATCTTTTCAATACTATAAAAAGATTGGAGATAATAATGAAAAAACAAATTATGCTTGCATGTACGTTTTTTTTACTCTCGCTCACATTAATAATAAGCAACACCAATGCTCACGCTGGAGTATGGGGCGATCAGGTGACAAACAGTGCTGATCTGACAAGCCAGCGTTCCATCCTTCAGGGACAACTGACCGGTGACTGGAGCGATGATTTTACAATCAGCTGGAATATCACGGAAGACTCTGGACTGTGGACCTATAACTATAATATAACTGATGGTGAAACCATCAAAAAAACAGTCCTGGAACTGGATCAGGGGCTCGGCCTTAGTGATATTTCCAATATGATAATCAATGGTAGTTCAAGCAGCCAGTTCAGTATCGATACATGGGACAGCTCAGCTCCGCATCTAGGCGATATTCCGGCTGCTATATATGGTATTCGTTTCGAACCTAGCGGTAATCCTGTAAGCTACTCTTTTCAGACCGAGGCAGCACCGGTATGGGGTAACTTCTATACAGTAGACGGATCGGCAGGTAAGAACTCAAGAATACACGCCTTCAATAATGCATTAGGCTATGCCTCATTTGACAGCAGCGACACAGGAGAGTTTATAGTCCGTCCGGGAGCAGCGGGAGATATCATGGATCCGGGCAGCATCGCACCGGAACCGCTCAGCAGCGTCCTGTTTCTTACCGGAGCCGTAGCACTCGCCGGCAGACTGTATAGAGTCAAAAAAACAGCCTGATCGTTATTAGACATTGCAAATCCAAACACTTATGAACGAGACCGTTCATAAGTGTTTTTAATTTCATGTCTCTACCATCTTTACATATTCAAAGACACTCTTTACAATTAATATGCCGCAACTAACAAGCTGGTGAGCATAAAAAAACTTGAGTATAGCTTTACAATATACGGAGGGACCATGAAATTCCAAAAAAACCAGTTATCACTTACATTTTTATTGTGTTCTATATTAATACTAACCGGATGCGGCCCATCTGTACTGAAAATTGATTATCAACCACTGCCTAATTCTGACAATATACTTGCATCAATACAGCCTCAAAAGATACACTTACTGCCCTTCACTGACAGCCGTGAAGGTGATATTGCAAAAACTCTGATAGGCGGTAAACAGTTAGGTGAGGACGGAGTGGTGTATGATGTCAACTCTGAAAAGCCGGTAGCAGAGATTATGCACGATGCAGTAAAAGCTGAGTTATTAAGAAGCGGACATAGCGTGGTTGATTCAGACGGATCCTTTACGATGATGGGCACGGTAGAGACGTTCTGGCTGCACACAGATGTCTCGGAAGAAGATTGGGATGTAATAGCAAATGTGGCCATAAGGCTCGAGCTAAAGAATAACTCGTCCGGGAAATCCTCTTTTTTTGGACCCTATAGCATTAAAAACAATGAACTGAGATACATTGCACCGGCTGATCCTGTTATGAAACGCATAATTGAGCTTGCCATAAGTAAAATAATCAGGCAAATGAGCTCTGACAACAACATTGCAAGCGCACTGAGCATAAAGTAACAATTTTACAGTGTGTTATAGAAAGGTCCTGTTTACCTTCAACATAAACACTACTACTAAGTCATGCCGCCGATCTGTGCTTCCTTGACTATAAGGGCCTGATTATGGCACTATGTTGTTTGGATATTACGGGGAAAACTGTTTAAAAATCAAGATTTTCATCCAGCTTTATTAATAAATATTCTCCTGCAACTAAACAGATTGAGAAGAGTATGTTCAAGTTGGATAAGCAAATACGGCAATCTGCATTGTACGCTGGTCTAACATTATTCGCGGATATTCCAGTTAGATAGCCATTTAGGAGGAAGCTTATCATGGCGGCAGTAGAAAACGGCAATACAGTCAAAGTTCATTATACTGGCACATTGGACAACGGCGAGATCTTCGACTCTTCCAGAGACAGAGAACCACTGGAGTTCACACTTGGTCAGGGACAGCTGATAGACGGCTTTGAGAAGGCCGTAATAGGCTTAAGTGCAGGCGAGTCAACTGTAGTCAGAATCGAGGCGGATAATGCATACGGTCTCCACAGGGAAGAGCTTGTCATTGAGATAAAGAGGGAGCATGTACCCGCAAATATCGATCTTCAGGAAGGCGCACAGCTTAGCCTGAGTAATCCTGAAGGCGGAGTAATTAATGTTGTTGTAACTTCAGTCGAGGATGATCATATTACGGTCGATGCGAACCACCCGCTTGCCAATAAGGATCTGACGTTTAATATAGAGCTTGTAGAAATTCTGTAACTCATGGCAAGACGATTAAGATAATCGTTGCCAGAACATGACAGTCACACTTTGCAATTAAAGTAAAGATTATATAACTGATGGAGAAATGATGACACACAGACAGGATTACATCAAGAAAATGGAATTAAAGAAGAAGGCCAAGCTGGATGCAGGACTCTTATCGGAGAAGCATCCTGATGTAGTTGATATGGTCATGCTGGTAACGTATTATCATAAGGGCGAAAATCCGATCCTTCTTAAACGTACTATTAATTACTTTCCTACCAGCCATGCCTACTTTAACCTTGACTGCATGATCAAGGGATGCGAGAACGGTTTCTTTGATCTGACCAAGACAGTCCGGGCACAGATAAAGGGTAAAAAGAAGGTAGTTAAAGGCACAATATCCTGCGGCAGAAAAGAGTGCAGCCTGACTCCAAAAGACGATGCAATCTCTTATGAAATCAATATCAAGTACAGCAGGGCAAAAAAGAAGTAGTATCGCAGGTATAACTCACTTATTCGATACACTCCCCGCCATTGTCCATATAGGCGTCAAGGTAGTCTTTCAGCCTTTCAGGGAATAGCCACCTGACGCCGAGCTTGTCAGCCCATTTAATAGCACCATTATCAGCAGTAACCAGTAGTGCGTCCAATTCTTTTGCCAGCAATATAAGGTCCACATCTTCCTTGCTGTCCAATATCCCTTCCCGCAATGCATCCCGGTACTGCTTTCTCATACCCTGGATCAGTTCACGCTCCTCCGTACCTGCGGTATTTCTGACATTTTTCTCCGCGATCCTGAGGCCCTTATTAATCCTGTCCCTCATGTCCTCAACCAGTTCATATATAAATATCGCCGGGCATGTCATGGCATGCTTGTCCGGAGACTTCTGCTGTATAATCGTAAGGAGCTGAGCGGGTATCTTTTTTTGGTCCACGAAGTTCATGAGCTCTTGAAATATCGAGGCTGGCATATAAAATTCAAGACACGTAATCCCACCAGCCAGCTGCAAAAATCCATTCATGGCATCTGTAGGTGAGCTGCCAAAATGATGCCTGACTTCCGGATTTACAAAAAGGCTGGTATCAAGTACCAATCGGTCTTTTTTCTGCTTTACATGTATCATTTATATCAGGGATAATTGTATTCCATTTTCTGCACTCCGGGCACCTGCCCTCCCATTGCTTACTAATATGGGAGCAGTCTGTACAGCAGAAAGACAAATGTATATGCTTGTCAATCTGCAGCATCTTCCGGTACTCTTCAACGGCCTTTTCATGCTGTGCACGTCTCTCATATATATTGCCCAGCAGCAGGTGAAAATCAGGAAGATCCAAGACTGCAACATCTATGGAATCAAATATTTCCATAGCATGATCTATCATTTCAAGTCGATAATAAAGCTTAGCTAGAAAAAATTTCAGCTTTATATTTTTCTGATCTTTCTGGACTGCCTTCAGGTAAATATCTATAATCATCCCTGGCTCGCCCCTGGCTATATAAAAGTCCTCCAGGGCATCCAGAATCACAATAGAGGAAGTAACCTCATATCCTTTTACAAGAATCTCTTCTGCCTCCCGTGTATTCTCCTCTTTCAAATACGCCTCTGAAAGTGTCAGATATGCCGAAATAAACCCCCTGTCAGTCTTCAGCAGACCTTTAAGCAGTTTTATTGCCTTGTCAGTGGTGCCGGTATTAAGATAATGCAGGCCAAGTTCATATTTATACCCGATTGCCTTTGTCTCCGCAATAACCCTTGCTTCATCAGATAGTTTGCACTTCAATATCTTCTGCTGGACATCAATCACAGCTTCCCAATCTTTGCTGTACTCCAGCATATCCCTTTTTCTTCGAAGAAAGACCGGATTTTCAGCATCGATTTCAAGAATGTTATCAAACATCTTAACTGCCTCTGCCCAGTTGCCCTGAGCCTCTTCGAGTTTTGCCAGAGCTACCATTATCTCGATACTGCGCGGTTTTATCTCCCGGGCCTTCATGTATGCTTCTCTGGAGGCGGAGTAATCATACTGCTTCGCAGCAATATCACCTAACCTTACATATGCATCAATATAGGCTGGTTCAGATTCCACGACTTTCTGAAAAAACCCGGATGCCTCATCAAAACGCTCAGAATAAAAAGCATCCATTCCCTTTGAGTATAGTTCCCGCGTCTTTTCCTCACGCTTGCAGCGCCGCTGTACATTCCATCTTTCCAGGTAACGCCTCGCGTCTCTGAGGGCGGTAATCATAAACATGCCTAAAACACCAATAGCAGTAGAAATAAGAATAAGCGCAACCACAGGAACGGGGTATGTTATTCCTTTCCACACCGTCACATCAACTGCCCCCTTATTAAAAAAAGTGAGCACTGAAAAAAGCATAAGAAATACAATTAAAAGAACTACTATAAGCTTTGCCATATTCTCTAGATGTTCCTCTCCGTTTTATTGAACTTCAATCCTGGGTGCATCAATCCACATCTTGTCAAGATCGTAATAACCCCTTGTTTCTTCATTGAAAATGTTTATTATAATATCACCATAGTCCAGCAAAATCCATTTCGCAAAATCCCTTCCTTCTCTACCGCGGCAGGCGAGCTTTTCTTTGGAGAAGTACTCATCAATCACATTGGCAATGGCCCTTAACTGAGCCGGGTTTTCTCCTGAACATATAACAAAATATTCAGCAACGGAAGACACATTCGTCAATTCAAGTACAACCGTATCAGTCGCCTTTTTATCTATAGCAAGCTTTGCCGCATTTATGGCAAGCTTTTTTATCCTATCCTCTAACATTTAATCTCCTTCGAATCCTGTAAAGCTGTCAGCTGGCTAAATCCTGTAGAAAATGCCGGCAGATACCAATTATTTATATAAGTTATGTAAAAGTATATAGGAATTCACTGAATCAGGCAAGAGGTCTGAGACGGATTCACCTCTGCCTATCCTTGCCCTGATACAAGAAGCGGATATATCTACCGGAGTGACCTTACATAAATGCCCCTTCCCCCTCTCAAACAGGCTGCACTGCAGTTTCCCCCGCATACCCGTATCCAACCCGCGCAGATCCTCTGAACTCACGCCTCCCATACAGGAAGACTCCAGCAGATCCAGAAATGTATTACCCTGCCTGGATATCACGATCAGATCCACCATTTCAACTATCTTCTCCGGCTGTTTCCAAAGAGGCAGATCAAGAAAGGCATCGATTCCCAGAATAAAAAAAAGACTGCTCCCCCTTAACTCCTCTTTAAGTGCCCTGAGGGTATCCACCGTATAAGACCTGTCAACGCCATTCATCTCTATGGAAGATATGCTGAATAAAGGGTGGTCAGTTATTGCACACTTAACCATTTCATAGCGATCAGCAGCCGGGGCAAGATCAGGCTTATCAAAAGGGGTCTTACCGGCAGGGATTATTATCACCCTGTCCAGCTGCATAATGCCGGCCACCTCTTCCACCGTACGCAGGTGTCCGTAATGAAAAGGGTTAAATGTCCCTCCGTACAATCCAATTCTCATCTTACCCTGTACCTGCTTAGCAGCGATCTCCTAAATTCTGACCTGACCGTTTCCCAGTCCAATAAACTTTGTACAGGTAAGCTCCTCAAGCCCCATAGGTCCGCGAGCGTGAATCTTGTCCGTAGATATTCCCATCTCAGCCCCGAGTCCAAACTGAAATCCATCACTGAAGCGCGTTGAAAGATTTACAAATACAGAGGCCGAGTCCACTTCCTTAATAAACCTCATGGATCTGGCATAGTCCTCGGTCACTATCGTCTCCGTATGTGCAGAACTGAATTCCGCAATATGATCCATAGCCGCATCCATATCCTTTACAATCCTCACATTAAGAATAAGCGCAACATACTCAGTGTGATAATCTTCTTCTGTTGCAGAAACAACTGACTTATCAAGCCGGACGGTCTTTTCACATCCCTTTAATTTTACACCCGCCTTTTTAAACCGTTTTATCATAGCGGGAAGAAACTTCTTTGCTATCTTTTCATCTACCAGCATCGTCTCCATGGCATTACATGTACCTGGTCTCTGAGCCTTAGCATTTAAACATATCTCTTCAGCCATCTGCAGATCCGCAGCACGATCCACAAATACATGACATACGCCCTTGTAATGTTTCAAAACAGGTATGCGCGAATTCTCCGTAACCGCGCGAATAAGCCCCTCTCCGCCCCTTGGGATAACAAGATCAATAATGCCCTCCAGTTTGAGCATTTCCATAATTGCCTGTCTGTCTGTCTTGTCCAGAAAAGTAATAACACCCTCATGAATGCCCTCTGCCCTGGCTGCCTGCCGAAGTATCTTCACGATTGCCTTATTAGAATGTATAGCCTCGGATCCACCCCTCAGCACCACGGCATTGCCAGCCTTCAGACATAGCCCGGTCGCATCTGCCGTAACATTAGGTCTGGACTCATAAATAATTCCGATAACTCCAATGGGAACACGCATCCTGCCGATCATCATGCCGTTCGGCCTTGTCCACATCTTGATAATCTCGCCAGATGGATCAGGCAGGGCAGCGATTTCCTGAAGCCCCTGAGCCATCTCCTCTATCCGCTTCGGTGTAAGGGCCAGCCTGTCAAGCATCGCCGGCGCAAGGCCTTTCTTCTTAGCAGCATCAAGGTCCTTTTTATTTTCACGCTGAAGCTTAGCACTCTTTTTCTTTATCAAAGCTGCCATTTTTAAGAGCGCATTATTTTTCTGTTCCGAAGATGCCCTTGCCGCTGCCCTGGCACCGGCCTTGGCATCAAGCGCCTTTTTTAAAACATATTCCTTCATATCCATAATACTGCCTCCTTAACGATGAAAAAGGTAAAAAATGAGTAATAATTATAACATAGCCGGGTATTTGGGGTTACATTCCCGGCTCTTAAGATTTTAAATGATACATCCGAACTTATAAATAGTAATAATTTTTTCAAACAATCAGCCGAATTGAAGTGGAATGAAGTACAGAATAAGATATCAATTTAATATATGAGATTATTATTTAAACTACTCCTCGGCTTTGCAATAGTCGCTTTACTGAGTTTTGTCACGGAATATTATTCTTTAAAGATGAGCAAAGCAGCCCTGCAAAAGTCCATAGGGGAAAATTATGTTATTTTTGCAGAGGAATCACTCGACAAGATCGACAGGACTGTTCATAATTCTTTAATAAAGCTTCGAAGTTACGCAAACTATCTCTCAGGGAAAAAAGACTTACTCGAACTTGTAGAGGCGTTTGAAAAGATCAGCAATAAAGAAGAATACATTAAACGGGAAATCCTTGCCTGGGAGGAAGCGCCGAACAATACAGTCAGCCCATTCATGCAGGCAATTATTGATAATGAAATGTCCGAAGAGATACGTGAAGAACTGGAACTCAAGGTGTTTTACGAGCAGGAGTACGGCTACAGAATCTTCGAAGAAATCCTGATAACAAACGCCGCAGGGGTAAACATTGCCCAAACATCAAAGACAGATCATTATTACCATGCTGATGAAGAATGGTGGCAGGCAGCACGCAAAGACGGACAGCACGTCAGTGATGTTGAAATCTATAACCGGACAGGCCATGACTCCATCGCCATATCAGTGAGAATTAATGATAAGGCCGGCAACCTGCTGGGTATCATGCGGGCAGTCCTGACGATTGAAGAAATCAGGAACATACTGGAAGAAATCACTGCACTTCAACCCGACACTACCAAAAATAGCCAGAGTCCGATTAAAAACAATCATGAGGCTCACGGGCATCACGGCCACAATACAATGTCTGTGAAACTCTTTAAAAAGAGCGGAGAACAGATTTATTCTAATATCAACCAAGATTCCGTACACAGCCGTATTATAGCGGACTCTTTCTGGCAGATTGCATCTACTTCAGATTCCGGCTATTTCATAAGGAGCTCTACCGGGCATCATAAAGCAGAAGTCCTGTTTTCCTTTGCCCATTCACGAGGATATAAACACTACCCGGGCTTAGGCTGGACAATCTCAATCGGACATGATACAGGTGAAATATTCGCCCCTGTTATCCGACTTAAGGATTATATCACTACTATTAGCCTGATCGTGACGGCTATTGCTATTGCTGCGGGCTTGATTATCTCTACGAGCATAACACGTCCGATTCAGAAGCTTCGCGATGCTACCATCAGAATAGGACGCGGAGAATGGGACACTTCAATAGACATTCATTCCCATGATGAGATAGGCCAACTGGCTGAATCATTCAGACAGATGACGGAAAACCTGAATACGACCACGGTCAAGCATGATCAGCTGGCTGTAGAGATCTCACAGCGAAAAAAACTGGAGCAGCAGCTCAGGGATATGTCGCTGACCGATGAACTCACCGGACTGTATAATCGAAGAGGACTCACTAGCATTGCCGATCATCTGCTGAAGATGGCGCGGCGCGGTAAGAACGGAGTATTTCTGCTTTTTGCTGATCTGGACAATATGAAAACGATTAATGACTCTCTAGGCCATGACGAAGGTGATAATGCCTTAAGAGATACCGCTGAGATCCTTAAGAAAACATACAGAGAATCAGATGTCATAGCACGCTTAGGCGGCGATGAGTTTGCGGTGGTACCGGTCGGGACAGACAAAGAGACGATTGATATCATTTCCTCCCGTCTCAGACACCAGATAGATATTCACAATGAGGTTGGCCACCGCAAATATACGCTGAGTCTCAGCATCGGGATTGCCTATTTTGATCCGGATCATCCGCTTTCGCTCAACGATCTTCTCAAGCAGGCAGACACCGCAATGTATCAGGATAAAAAACGCAAAAAACAAAAAAAAATTGATACATAGAGCTCATCAGCAAGCCCCGACTATACCTGTTTCAAATTACTTACAGACCGGATAGTTTAATTCATTGATCAGCTAATCAGTTTTTAAAGGTCCTTCACCTTCTCCCCTGTCTTTTTTCAGCGGTTTATTTTTTCTGGGAATACTCTGCCATATAACAGGCTTTGAATAATTTCTCCAGGCCCATTTCAAAATACTGACAATGCCGAAAGAAATCCATAATGCCCAGGCAAGCATCGCCAGTCTGTAATAAATCATCGGGACTGATAAAACCATGGCGCTCGGCATTATCCGAGCGCTGTAATCAAGATACCAGCGCAGGATTCCACTATTAGAGCCATTGCCGAGTATATTCATATCTGGATGTCCCAGCAGTCCCTGACTTATGGCGGAAACAAGTGAAACAACCGCAAAAACCGTCAGGACCGCAAGTCCGCACTGCATAAGATTAAAACGTCTTTTACCCATCTCGGAATCAGCCTTTCCCCTGAAATGAAAGGCAATAAGCCATCCAACAACAAACAGGCTTATGACAATACTGCTCTGACTCAAGCCTATCCCAAGGAGAAGCCAGTGTCGAAACCTCAGCGGAGTAAGGCCTGTTTTGCTTAAGCCAAAGGCAACCAGAATAGTTACTATCACAACTGACCAGAAAAGAATGGCAGGACCCATAAGGGGGCCGGAAAAATAAAGCGGCCAGCGATTCTCCGGCAGATAAACTGAAATATTAGCATTAACATTATGTATACCAAGATCGATCTCAGGAGTTTTAAAAATAGCAGAGATACCGTTATTTACACGCCAGTGAAGCATAATCTCCTGTTTTCCCGGAACAATAGGCAGCGTCACATTTCTCTCCTCCTGACGTATAGACTGCTGCCTGCCACCAATCAATACTTCCTGTAATTCCGCACCCGCCGGAAGGACTATTGTATGCTGTCCTCCCTGACTGCTCCTTACCGATAGAGCAATTTTGCTATCCGTCACTCGCTGACCGGGGCGCACTTCAATCAGGCTCTTATCTACAGTCAGAGTCTGCCCCTCAATACCGGCAGGACGCGATATATAAAGCTGAACTTTCTCACCGGGCCATGGGTGCCATTTAGGACTCCAATGATCTCCCTGCTGATGAAGAATAACCGGAATACCTTCATACTCCATATGGTAAACAGGGCTTACATCTGCCTGCCAGATTTCTGTCCACAAATGTGTCTCCGAATGAGTAAGCTCTATGACTTCAGTTCTCTCAAGCACAGACTCCCAGCTCAATTGAGTGGCCTTCGCATCAAGACTGATTTGCGCGCTGCCGTCCTTCACAACTATACCGGCAGTAATAACTGCCTCCCCCGGAATCAGGGGAATATCCAGCACCATCGCTGCACCCACAGGACTGATTCTCCGGATCGTAGTCTCTACTTTCCACTCCAGACCGATTAACAGATTCCTTTCCAAAACTGCAAACGGCGGCAGCACCCCCGAATCAAGGACCTGATTACTGCTGTTTGTCTCAACGGTAATGCGCTTAAACAGGATCTGCTTTTCTATCATGCCGTCCGGATGCAGTCCCTCACTGGTCCAGCCGCTTTGCTTAATACTGAGCTGATGCGGCTTTAAAGGCAGAGGCAGCTGAATAGTATTGTAACGGGGCAATGCACCTTTAAGCACAACTTCATGCCTGCCTTTTGATATCAGAGCAAAAAACCCATTACTGTCTCCATACATGGCATCTGCCCGTTTGCCGTCTATAGTAACCTCCCCCGGCAGCCAGTGCTTAACACTCCCGGGAAGAGGAACAGCCACGTCCAGCTGCGCGTCTACCTGCATCTTAATCTCAAGCACATCCGGTGTAATATTAATATGCATCGTCTGGATTTCAGCACAGCCGGGGAAGCAGTCATCTTGCTGAAGCAGACGAGACCTTAATTCATCCAACATCTGGGGAGAAGGAATCTCACTTGCAGAAACACTGCCGGAGGAGGCCAGAGAAAACAATAAGATCACAATTGAAAGAAAAGTCTTTAGCCCGGGATACTGCCATCCCTGCCCCCGAATATAACGTATCCCGAACATTCCCATGGCCAGTAAAATTACAAGACCTACGCGCAGAAAGGACAAGACAAGATTACCCCTTGGGCCTATTAAAACTAGGCTGACCTGTTGATCCCTGTGCACAGGACCGGACTCCATATGTACGGTATTCCATTCCCAGGAAGGCAGACCGGGTCCTGTCTGATTTACCATACTCGGGTCATACTGTGCGACTCGTGCAATGCGCTTCTCTTCATATCGAGCTGCACCCTGACTCTTCATAACCTGTCTTGCATTATCTTTAAACTTCTCAGGCATAGCGTAATCCAGCATTGAACTCATCTCTGCCTGAGTATTTGAGATTTCTTCACGTACTGCTGCAGGTACCGCCGGATAAGTCCTGGACATTGAGTGCCACGGTTTTTCCAGCTGCGGATAAATACCCACCCGCAATTGCTGAATAGCAAAGGGGATGGCGATCACTATAAGTATAACAATCACTGATATCTGATAAACCTTTACCATCTTTCTAAATCTTCCCTCCTCAATATGCTTAAGCAGAGCGCTGCCTGCAAGCAGAGCAAGCCATATCCAGCGAGGGGCTCCGGGCTCATGATAGAGAAGCACCATTGTTATAAATGCCAGAACGGCATGTTTAGCGGAATAAAGCCTGCCGAGTGAAATAGTAAAAATCAGGACAACGAACAGGTCAAGAAGTGTCCAGCGCGCAAGCCATGTATCTGGAATATTATCGACCCCTGAGGCATGTATAATCCTATAGCCCGGCGGAAGAAAAAGCTGCGTACTTACTCTCTGAAAATCATGCTCCCACCCGGTAGCCGGAAGCTGCGAGATACTGCCGGAATACTCACTTTCCGCTATCAAATCAACCTGTCCCTTCCTTAGCTCAATCCCCGCCCTCTCAGACCCGTCACTACTGGTTATAAACTGCTCCACCCCATCGACTATAACCCTGCCCAATTTCACCGGAGGGTTCATCTCCAGCCTCCAGTCACTGCTCTTCCTGCCCTTTATACTGTCCTTCACTGTGTACCCTGAACCATCGAACTTCAACCAGAGTTTCCTCTCAACTGTCATCTGATCAGGGGCCGGCTCAGGATCCCCCCTCTTTATTTCCATAAAGTTCATGGTATCACCCGACAGGACCCTGTATGCCGGGAATTCACGCCAGGACTCAGGCAGAGATGTCTGCTGCGGATCTATAGGGGTTAAACCCTCTATCTCAACAATCCGAAGATCGGTACGGGCACTAAACACCCATACTTCCTCCTTCGGCCAGAAGCCGTCCTCCGGCGCTATAAACGTAAATGCAGAAATCGGTCCTGCACGCCGGACAGTAAGGTTAATCATCCATTGACCCGGCCTGATCTGCACACGTATACGGCCATCATTTTCAACTCGTGCGGGCAAAGGACTATCCAGAGAAATCGGGATAAATTCATCAGGCGAAAAAGCAGGACCTAAAACTATCTCCCTTGCGGCTCCGGATACATCAAGCTTTATAAAAAGCACTACCCTCGGCGGAATCCTGTCATCAAACATACGATAACTTTCTATGCCCAGCCGGTTTTCAATAACTTCCTCTTTTTCACCTCGACTCTGAAGCCAGACTCTTCCCTGAGCGTCTATATTGGGGAAATCGCTTTTTTCCTCATTGACCATAAGTGAAAACAAGGCATTATCGCCGGGTATCTGGAGATATTCAGGCATCCGGCTCCAGCTGAATTCACCGGAGACCTTGTAGCTTCCAGCTGCTAGTTTTATATGGGGGCGACCACTTCTTTTCATGATCTCAACAGCCCTGTTATTGACCATGACATTACCCGGCCATTGAAACTCATTACCGGGAAGCATAATCCAGCTCTCATGATTAACCAGCCATTCCTGTTTAAATGTACCGCCATGATTGCCTGCAGATAATTGAAGCTCAGTAGGCCAGCTGCACCTTAGCTGATTGCTGTTGTTATATCTGGGAATGCAAAGATACTCTTCTTCATGACCTTCAAGAACCCAGCCCACCCAGGGTTTTAAAGGTTCAGGGACTTCCGGGGATTTGTTTGAATAAGAAGAGATCGGTATCAAAAGCAACAACAGTACATATACGAAAACTCGTATCGGATTCATTATAGTGCCTTTCTTTAAATAAAAAATAAATGTCATATCAGGCTGATACATTTACAAAGTACCTGACTGAATTCTGATGCTAATGCAGAAACAATTGTACCGCAAAAGAGAGTAAAAAGATCAGGATGACATCTTCACAATTTTTGGATCAAAGCGCGCCATGACTTCTACCAGACTACTCTGGGCCGCCATGACCTCCTCTATATCTTTATAAGCCATAGGCACTTCATCCAGGCCTGCTGATATAAGCGTAACACCTTTAAGCTTCAACATCTTCCGCGCCTCTTGCCAGGTAAATTTCTTTTTGGTCTCTGAACGGCTGAAGAGGCGCCCCGCCCCATGAGATGCCGATGCAAGAGAATCATGCTCACCTTTGCCTTTCACTACAAAACCCGGGGTTGCCATTGAGCCGGGGATAATCCCCAGGATATCCTTCCCGGCCGGGGTTGCACCCTTACGATGAACAACCACTTCCTTATTATCATGCACTTCCTTCCAGGCAAAGTTATGATGGTTTTCTATATCCATAAGTACATTGGCTCTCAGTGATCTGATGATCCTCCGATGTATAAGTTCATGATTGGCCGCTGCATACCGTCCCATCAGTTCCATTGCTTCCCAGTATTCCTGTCCGGCCTCTGAGTCCAGATCAAGCCAGCTGAGATGAGAAAGCTCCCGGGGCAGACCCTTTCGCAGTTCTTTTGCAATATCACTATAATGCTTTGCCACTAATTGCCCGGCACCCCTGCTGCCGCTATGACTAAGGACTGCAAGATATTCCCCCTGATCAAGCCCAAGTTCCGTATTCATAATTGTCAGAACCCCATACTCCACAAAATGATTGCCAGAGCCGCTTGTGCCTAACTGCTGCCAGGCCTTGTCCTTTATCCCGGCTGTAATACTCGTCACTGACCACTTATCGTCCATGACATCATGCTCAAGCCTTTTTTTGTAATGAGCACCAATGCCAAAAGCCGTTTCCCGCTCAAGCACATTGATCAACCTCCCGGTTTCTCCCTTAAGCGCACCAACCGGCATATCCAGAATACTCATCTTCATACGACAGGCAATATCCACTCCCACGGCATAGGGAATAACGGCATTATCCACAGCAAGCACCCCGCCGATTGGCAGGCCATAGCCCACATGTGCATCAGGCATAAGGGCCCCTGAGACCGCAACAGGAAGCCTGCACGCATTTTCCATCTGTTTCAATGACTCAGCATTCAGGCCGGTGCCGTAAATTCTATATGCTACAGGCTCTTCACGTACCTCTATCAATGGTTATAACCCCTTCTAACTGCATCAGCAACCCTCACCGCCCTGACCATTTCCTTCACATCATGAACCCTGATAATGCCGGCACCGTTTACGGCACCGATGGCGGCAATGGCAGCAGTGCCCTCAAGCCGCTGATCTGCGGGCAGGTCACCCAGTATTTTTCCGATAAATGCCTTGCGTGAGTGACCGAGCAGGATTGGTTTATTCAGCTTTGAGAAATCTGCAAGGCGCCTGATAATTTCAAGGTTGTGCTGCAGCGTCTTGCCAAATCCTATGCCGGGATCAAGGATAATCATATCCTCTGCAATACCTGCATCACGCGCAAGTGCAATACTTACTTCAAAATAATCAATAATTTCCTGAATCAGATCGAGATATTCCGGGTTGATCTGCATATTTTCCGGAGTACCCTTGATATGCATAAGAACTACAGGAACCCGGTGCCTGGCAACAACCCCTGCCATATACGGATCAAACCTGAGACCGCTAATGTCATTGACGATAGCAGCACCCGCCCGCAAGGCGGCCTCTGCTACCTCGGCCTTATATGTATCGATGGAAATGGGAATGTTTACTCTGGAGGCGATCGCCTCTATTACCGGAACGACCCTGTTTATCTCTTCTACTGCCGTGATCTTTTCCGCGCCTGGCCTCGTGGATTCACCACCTATATCCAGTATATCCGCACCCTCTTCCTGCATCCTGAGCGCCTGCTGAATCGCCAACTCCTTTTCAAAGTGCAGGCCTCCATCAGAAAATGAATCAGGGGTGACATTGAGGATACCCATGATATGTGTCCGGCTGGAAAGATCCAGTCTGTGATTGCCCCAGACAAGTCTCACTTGGATACCTCAATAATACTCAGATAATTTTTAAACAGGGTAATATCAGAGCTTATGTAGAGCCCTCAGGGGCAGTTGCTCCCGGGGCTTTACCCCTGCCTTTTTTGGCATCAGCGTCTGCGGTTTCCGCCTCCGCAATCTCATCATCAACGAGCACAGCCTCAGGCGGTTCGCTGCCTCCATCTCCAGAGTCATCTGATTCAGGAAGATCAGAAAGGATAACTGGTTTAAGCTCCCTGCCTTGAGCCAGATCCTCTATTTCAGATGCGTCCAGGGTCTCCCTTTCAAGCAGCGCAGCTGCCATCCTGTCCAGCAGATCCCTGTTTTCTATAAGCAGGTTTTTGGCATAATCATACCTCTGCATAAGAATATTACTGACCTCTTCATCTATTGCCTCAGCAGTCTTTTCAGAATAATCCTGCTGTTTGGCAAACTCCTTACCGAGGAATATCTGTTCCTCATTCTTACCAAATGTCAAAGGGCCCAACTTCTCACTCATACCCCATACACATACCATCTTGCGTGCAAGTTCCGTAGCCCTCTGAAGGTCATTTCCGGCACCTGTTGTCATATGTCCAAGCGATATTTCTTCAGCTGCACGACCGCCCATAAATACAGCGAGCATATTCAGCAGATACTCACGGGAGTAGGTATACCTGTCATCTATAGGTAACTGCTGAGTTATACCCAGCGCCATTCCACGCGGGATAATACTGACTTTATGAAGCGGATCAGTTCCGGGAGTAAGCTTGGCAACTATTGCATGACCGGCCTCATGGTGAGCAGTATTGAGCTTCTCTTCTTCGGAAACTATCATGCTCTTTCTTTCCTTGCCCATCATGACCTTATCCTTGGCGGTCTCAAAATCTATCATCCCGACCTTGGTCTTTGAGTTTCTTGCAGCAAGCAGAGCAGCTTCATTAATCAGGTTTGCCAGATCCGCACCGGAAAAGCCCGGGGTTCCCCTTGCAAGTATCTCAAGCTTTACATCATCATCTGTAGGAACTTTTCTTACATGGACCTTTATTATCTCAAGCCTGCCCTTTACATCAGGCGGAGGAACAACTACCTGTCTGTCAAATCTTCCCGGTCTCAGCAGGGCAGGATCAAGTACATCAGGTCTGTTAGTAGCAGCAATTACAATAACCCCCTCATTCGGGGCAAAGCCGTCCAGCTCTACAAGCAGCTGATTAAGCGTCTGTTCTCTTTCATCATGTCCACCGCCAAGCCCTGCTCCCCTGTGCCTTCCGACTGCATCAATCTCATCTATAAAAATAATACACGGAGCGCTTTTTTTGGACTGTTCAAACAGGTCTCTCACCCTTGAAGCACCTACACCGACAAACATCTCCACAAAATCCGAACCGCTGATAGAAAAAAACGGTACCCCTGCCTCACCCGCAATGGCCTTGGCAAGCAATGTTTTACCAGATCCGGGAGTTCCTACAAGCATCACACCCTTCGGGATTTTACCGCCCAGTTTCTGAAACTTCTGAGGGTCCTTTAAAAAAGAAATTATCTCCGTAACCTCTTCCTTCGCTTCCTCAATCCCTGCAACATCCTTAAAGGTAATCTTCACACCCTTTTCCGAGACGAGCTTGGCCTTACTGCGTCCAAAAGACATAGCCTTGTTACCGCCATTCTGCATCTGCTTCATAAAAAACACCCATAGAAGCACCAGCAGCAGTATCGGGCCGAAATTAAACAGGACACTTATGTACCACGGTGTTGTATCAGGCCTGGCAGTAATGCGAACACCCTTTGCGCTGAGATCCTTGACAAGTTCAGGATAATAAGGCGCATAAGACTTAAACTGCACCCCATTTTTAAGAGTCCCGACAATCTGGTTTTCCGGCTGATTTATAGTAACCTCGGCTATCTCACCCTGACTGAGTCTCGCGGTGAAATCCGAAAATATCATTTCTTCGTTAGGCTTTGATGTCTCAAGCACGTTGATCACAAGGATCAACATCAGCCCAAACAGGACCCATATGGCAATACTTTTATACAAGTAAATATACCTCCGTTATTTTATGAATAACTTAAAGATTAACATATTTCATTTTGGAATTCCAACGAATTGCAAATAAATACCCCTATACTCCAATAAGGCTTATGAAAGCACCTCAGGGGTCTTAACGCATTGAAACTTTACCAAATACGCCGTCATATCCAGGAATAATTTCAAGAGCGCCCGCCCTGACTCTCAGGACCCCTCTGGCCACCCTCTCATCACAGACCTCCTGCAACTGCCCTGCTGAAATGTCCAGAAGAGCCTCAAATTCAGAATATACAGCCGTGATCCTATCGTATTCATTCCTGACTTTTTTAGTATTTACCCCTGCCCCGAACACTGAGGCAATAATCTCCTGAAGCGGTACAGCGTGCTTTACCCCTATGGCATCAGTCGGGATGTAGCCCTCCGCCCGATCCGCAAGTTCACTTACCCTGTTCATCACTCCGACGGTAAGCCCTCTTAAGCAGACAGGGCAAATACCCTTATGTTTTTCAGTATCGTCAGGGGTAAAAGATATACCACACTCACGATGACCATCAAAGTGATATTTACCTTCTTCCGGAAAAAACTCTATGGTACATAAAAACCTGCTTTTATCTTTAGTTTTAATAACATCCATAATTTCATAGTAGTCCATTGAGCAATCAAATACATTTGCCTCCCTGCCGAGTTTTGAGGGTGAGTGGGCATCAGAGTTTGAAAGCAGGGTAAGACGGTCCAGGCCGGAAATTCTCCAATTCATCGCAGGATCAGATGACAGACCTGTCTCAATGGCATACACCTCCTTTGCATACTCCTGAAAACACTCCTCAAGAGAATCAAAGCCGGACTTGCTGCCAAATACCGAAAACCACGGGGTCCACACATGAGCAGGCACAAACAGGCAGTCATTAGATATATCCAGAACTATCTTAATGAGATCTTTTGCAGAAAGCCCCAGAATAGGTCTCCCGTCCGAAACGATATTCCCCATTCCTCCTAAAACCATATTTATCTTCCTTACAACCCCAAGATCAGGTGCATAAATCAGATTATGAACCTTCCTCACCCTGCCTCCGAAAGAGTATATACTGCTTACCTCTGCCGTAAGCATAAAAGATACCTCGGGGATACCCTCAACACTATAAAGCCCGTTTCCCTGAGGGCGAAGATCACGGGTCAGGTCCTCAAGATGGGCAGGATGAGTAAAATCCCCCGTGCCGAGAAGGCTGATACCTTTACGCCGGGCCCACTCGGCCATCGTCCTGACAGTCATGTCTTTGCTCGTGGCCCGACTGTAACCCGAGTGTACATGCAAGTCTGCAATAATTCTGCCCACTACTGAACCTCTATAACGCGCAGCACGCGGCACTCAACTTTTTTATATACTGCATTGATAAACCCTGTATTTTTTATAAAGGTCTCCATTCATCGTCTCAATAACCCTCTTTACATCATGATTATCTTCCAGTATCCAGGAAAATTCCATGCGTTTGTACCCATGCTTCTTAAGCCCCTCCAGTCCTTTAAGAAACAACAGCGAATCCACCCCTCTTCTCCTGAAACCAGGCTTGATACCAAGCAGGAGCAGTCTGGCATCCGTTATCTTGCGAGTATGCCAAAGGGCCTTGAATATACCAAAAGGCAGGAGCCTGCCGTCCAGCTTTTTAAGGACATAATTAAAATCCGGAAGAAACATCATAAACCCCACAGCCTCACCATTATGCTCTGCAATAAGTGTCAGATCCGGCACCACAATTGATTTAAGCTCTTTGGCCGCATGATTAATCTCGTTTGCGGTCATAGGCATGAAACCCCAGTTCTTTTCCCATGCAGAATTGTAGATCTCTCTGAATATCTCCATCTCCTGAGCAAAATGCTTCATACGTATCGGCCTGACGCTCACACCCTTTTTCTCAGATATTCGTGCGACCCGATAAACCTTCTCAGGGAAAGAATCAGGAACATCTGCTATATATGCAAAAAGATCACGAACCCTTTCAAATCCGCACTCCTTATACAGCCTGTCATAGTAAGGATGATTGTACGGCATCATTATCATGGGAGGCTCATCAAAGCCTTCAAAAAGAACTCCGATCTCTTCATTGGAGGAAAAATTCATCGGTCCCATCATCGAGGTCATATTTCGGCTGACCAGCCAGTTTTTCACTGCGTCTATCAGACTGCGTGCGACTTCAAGATCATCTATGCAATCAAAAAAACCGAAAAAACCAACCGGCTCATTATAATAATCTGTGTACGTGGTGTTATAAATTGCGGTTATCCTGCCCGCAGTACTGCCATTCTTCCGGGCAATAAAGGGCTGTACCTCCGCATGTTCAAAAAAAGGGTTGTCCTTAGAAAAAAGTGCCTTTATGTCTCTGTTTAACTGAGGAACCCAGTGAGGGTTGTCTCTGTAGAGCGTATAGGGAAACTCCAGAAACTCTCTAAACATTTCCCCACTGTCAGCCGGCAATATCTCAATCAATATTTCCCATTCCTTTCAGTATGCCCCTTAGATAATACCGAGTTCCCTGCCCACAGATCCAAACACCTCAAGCACCCTGTCAAGATGTTCATCTGTGTGAGTGGCCATATAACTGGTTCGGATCAGGGCCATCCCGGCAGGAACAGCAGGACTGACTACCACATTGGCAAAAACACCTCTGTCGTGGAGCATCCTGCCCACCTGAAAGGCCCTTTCATCATCACCTACAATTACAGGTATCACCGGGGTTACGCTGTCTCCCGTATTAAATCCAAGGGCACGTAAACCTGCAAGCATCTTTTTGGTGTTGTGCCATAGCCTTTCAAGCCTTTCAGGCTCCTGCTGAATAATATCAATTGCAGCGCTGACAGCGGCAACAGAAGCCGGAGGCGGACTTGCGCTGAATATAAGAGGTCGGGAAGTATGTTTAATATAATGAATAACCGGCTCTGATGCAGCAATAAACCCGCCAATAGACGCAAGCGATTTTGAGTATGTCCCCATGACCAGATCAACCTTGTCCTCCAGTCCGAAATGCTCGGCCGTGCCCCTGCCGTGTTTCCCCATAACCCCGATACCATGGGCATCATCCACCATGATCCTGGCGCAGTATTTTTCAGCAAGGCTAACTATTGATGGAAGGTCTGCTAAATCCCCTTCCATACTGAATACTCCGTCCACAATAATCAGCTTGCCTTTCCCGATACTCTGAGCCAGAACCCTCTCAAGATCCTCCATATCGTTGTGACGGTACTTTCTAACCTCTGCAAAAGAAAGCCTGCAGCCATCTATAATGGAGGCGTGGTTGGTCTTATCGATAATCAGGACATCGTCCTTGCCGGCAAGTGCTGCGATCACACCCAGATTCGTCTGAAAACCCGTAGAAAAAATCAGGGCGGACTCTTTTTTCATAAATGCCGCAAGCTTTTCTTCAAGCTCAACATGAATATCCAGAGTACCATTTAGGAATCTCGATCCTGCACAGCCGCTGCCGTACTTATGCAGGGCCTCGGCCGCTGCCGCTTTTACTGCCGCGTGATTGGTCAGACCCAGATAATTATTAGAGCCGACCATTATCATCTTCCGGCTGGCAACCACAACCTCAGGCTCCTGAGCACTTTCAAGTACACGGAAATACGGATACATACCGGTAGCCATTACGTCTTTGGCAGCGGTAAAACGCGTGCACTTATCAAACAAGTCTATGTCTTTTTTCACAGCCATCCCTGAATCCTGTACCAGTCTGCTGTCCACTTAAACCCCTCTTTCATATCTACCGCAGGCTTAAAGCCAAGATCATGTTTTGCGCTTTCAATACCGCATGTCCAGTTGGCATACCCGAGTTCTTTGACTTTATCACTGTTTATCATAATTTTTTTATTCATCATCTTACTAATTTTATCCCCAAAAAATCCAATTGCCGGAAGCAGGGCCCTCGGCACCCTGAGTTTAAGCACATTAACTCCATATACCTTAGCGATGGTATCAATAATTTCCCGATTTGAATACAGGCTACCATCTGAAATATTATAGATACCTCCAGCCGCCGCAGGTATTTCAGCCGCCATAACAAGAGCATCTATCAGCTCTTCAATATATATCATAGAGGTATACCCGTCTCCCCAGTAAGGCATTATCCGATTACGAACACACTGAAACACCAAAAAAAACTCCCTGTCACGCGGACCGTAAACCGCTGAAGGCCGCAGTATGCACGTACCGATGCGGTCACTATAACTCATCACTGCATCCTCTCCTTCAAGCTTGCTCCTGCCGTAATCAGAGACAGGACAGCAAGCCCTGTCATCATCAGGAAAACCGCTGCCCGTGCCCGGCCCGAAAGCAGCCAGTGAACTAAGATATACAAACCGCTTCAGGGAAGAACAGTTCTCCGAGGCCCACCGGACCATATTCATGGTGCCATCCGCATTTACACGATAGTAGTCATCCCTCTTATTAGACTTTGTAAGACCAGCAAGATGAAAAACAAAATCAAAATCCCGCTCCGAGCCGCTGACACAGTCTATAGAGGTGCAGTCTCCTGTGAGATAATGCACTTGCAGGCCCTGAAGCCATGTAAGATCAGAGGACTCCCGCACCAGACAATAAACATCATGTCCAGACCGGCAGAGCCTGTCCGCAAGATGACTCCCTATAAAACCGCTTGCCCCTGTGATTAAAATTTTCATGAATTATGATTTATAAAAAATAACGTGCTGACCAACGATGAAATAAGACTGAAACACAGGTCTTAAATGCCATAGTCTTTTATCTTGGTCAACAGTGTCTTGTAACTTACCTTCAGCAGTTCCGAGGCCCGGGATTTATTCCCCCCCGTCTCTACAAGGGCAGCCCTTATACGCCTGCTCTCGGCATCTTTCTGAGCAGCCTTTGAGACCTCTTCCAGAGTACCGGAGCCGTAATCCTTCGAACCAGCCTGACCCTCTGAAGCCGTTATCCGTAGGTCTTCTTTTGTTATAGTGTCGCCCTCGCACAAAATAAGGGCCCGTTCCACGACATTTTCCAGTTCCCTTACATTGCCCTTCCATTCATATCTCTTCAACATCTCCATTGCGTCCTTAGCAACTTTTTTCATAGGCAGATTCATCTCGGCCGTATATAAAACCAGAAAGTGTTCGACCAGAATAGGTATATCTTCCGACCTCTCCCTTAAAGGCGGCACATGAACCGGGAATACGTTGATCCTGTAATAAAGGTCTTCACGGAACCTTCCGTTTCGTACCTCAGTCTCAAGATCACGATTAGTTGCAGTGATAATCCTTATATCCACCTTAATGGCACCACTCCCCCCGACCCTGTCAATCTCGCCTTCCTGAATAACCCTCAGGATTTTTGCCTGCAAAGACATATCCATCTCACCAATTTCATCCAGAAATACAGTTCCTTTGTCTGCAAGCTCTATTTTGCCAAGCTTACGTTCTCCCGCACCGGTAAAGGACCCCTTTTCATGTCCGAACAGCTCTGATTCCAGCAGTTCTCTCGGGATGGCGGCACAATTAATAGGAACAAACGGATGGTCATGTCTAGGACTCAGATCATGAATTGCCCTGGCAAAGAGTTCTTTCCCTGTACCGGATTCACCCTGCAGCAGCACTGTTGTTCTGGTGGCCGAGACTTTCTGAATATTAACAGCTACATCCACCATTACCTGACTTCCGCCTATTATGTCAGGGATACCGATATCCTTTGCAACCCGGTATTTAAGGAGAATATTTTCAGTCACCAGCCGCTGATTGGCAAGCGCCCTTGAAATAAGTATCTGCAGGTAATCAGTATCAAGAGGTTTTGTAATAAATTCAAAGGCTCCCAGCTTCATGGCCTCAACAGCTATCTCAACCGTACCGTAACCGGTCATAACAATTACAGGCATCATGGGACTGTTAGCCTTTACGGCCTTCAGGACCTCAAGCCCGCTTTTACGCGGCAGTTTAAGATCTGTAATTACAAGGTCGGGCTTTAACTCCCTGGCCATGGTAATGCCGACCGCTCCATCATAGGCTACCTCAATCTCATAACCTTCTGCAGATAAGGTCTCCCGGAGCATCTGGACAATTGAATCCTTGTCATCAATTATAAGAATTGTTTCCATCATACCCCGCTGAAACTGCAACTATTAGAGTTTTTTCCGTAAGAGCTCATTTACAATCTTCGGGTTGGCCTTACCCCCGGTATTCTTCATGACCTGTCCCACAAAAAAACCCATCAATTTCTGATCGCCAGCCCTGAAGCGCTCAATCTCCCCGGGACTGTTAGCGAGGATCTCATCAATAATTGTCTCCAGACCTGATTCATCACTCATCTGAACAAGCCCTTTTTCACGAACAACAGTCTCCGCATC
The DNA here is from genome assembly GCA_016784355.1 of Nitrospira sp. GTDB lineage: Bacteria > Nitrospirota > Thermodesulfovibrionia > UBA6902 > UBA6902 > JACNKH01. Next base: position 24,157 of record JADHUV010000016.1, read on the forward strand.
ATTGCCTGTCCGGTACATCTCCTCAAAAACGGTTTTTGCAATCTTGCCGCTTATTGTTCCTTTTTTTACAAGATCAAGCATACCGGCCAGATGTACTGGGTTCAGGGGGCAATCCGATATCTGCCGACCATCCTCATTAAGCAGACGCATAAGGTCTCCTTTTATCCAGTTAACCGTGACCTTAGGATCACAGCCAGCCAGCACAGCCTTTTCAAACCATTCCGAGGTATGACGATCCGCCGTAAGCAAAAAGGCATCCTCCTCGGACATTGCATAATCAGCTGCATACCTATTGCGTCTCACCTCAGGCAATTCGCCTGTCTCATTTCTGAGTTTATCTATCCATCCGCTGTCCAGATTAACCGGCATCAGATCAGGATCAGGGAAATACCTGTAATCATGAGACCCTTCTTTAGATCTCATTGATTCCGTGATTCCCCGCTCGGTATTCCAGAGCCTGGTTTCCTGTATAATCTTGCCGCCTTCTTTCAAGGTCTTTATCTGACGATATATCTCATACTCAACGGCACTTTCAATAAACTTAAATGAGTTCATATTCTTGATTTCCGCCTTCACACCATACTCACTTTGACCTTCCGGACGTACGGATACATTGGCATCACACCTGAGAGAACCCTGTTCCATATTGCCGTCACATACGCCAATATAACGAACGATTTCTCTTATCTTTTTCACAAACTCCACGGCCTCATGCGGCCTGCGGATATCCGGCTCGGATACTATCTCCATCAGGGAGACTCCCGCCCTGTTTAGATCTACAAAACTATTATTTACAGAACCCTCATGAATATTCTTGCCTGCATCCTCTTCAAGGTGGATCCTTGTCAGATTGATCCGGCGAGTACCTTCATCAGAGGAGACATCAAGATAACCGTTTTCACACAAAGGCAATTCAAACTGGCTTATCTGATAACCCTTCGGAAGATCAGGATAAAAATAGTTTTTTCTTGCAAACCTGCTATGAGATGATATATCACAGCCCAGGGCAAGGCCTGTCCTGACGATATATTCCACGGCCTTCCGGTTTAAAACAGGCAGCACTCCCGGCATGCCGATGCAGATGGGGCAGGTCTGAGTATTAGGCTCCGATCCGAATTTTGTTGAGCAGCCGCAAAATATTTTTGTTTCAGTCAATAACTGAGCATGTACTTCAAGGCCTATAACGGCTTCATATTTCATTAATAACTCCTCTTAAATAATGGCAATGCATCATTAACAGTCATACCTGCGCAGCCTTTATAAGCGGCCTTTTCATATGCCACTCGGTTGACTGTTCGTAAGCATAGGCTGCCTTAAATACACTCTCCTCATCAAAGCTCCTGCCTATAATCTGAAGCCCGACAGGAAGACCTTCAGGCGTCAGTCCGCAGGGAATGGAAATACCCGGCAGCCCGGCAAGATTCAAAGAAATTGTTAATATATCAGTCAGATACATCTGAAGCGGATCCTCGGTCTTTTCTCCGACCCTGAAGGCAGGGGCAGGTGTAGTGGGGGTGACTATAACATCCACCTTTTTAAGGGCCTCCTCGAAATCCTGCCGTATCAGCGTACGAACCTGCTGAGCCTTTTTGTAATAAGCATCGTAGTATCCCGAAGACAGGGCATAGGTGCCCAGTATAATCCTTCTCTTAACCTCTGACCCGAAACCCACCTTCCGGGTCTTCTGGTACATCTCCACAAGGTCATCCCCCTCTACGCGCAGACCATACCTCACTCCATCATAGCGGGCGAGATTAGAGGAAGCCTCAGAGGTGGCAAGTATATAATATGCAGCAACCGCATACTGACTGTGAGGCAGAGAAATCTCGACCGGCTCTGCGCCAAGAGACTCCATCTGATTAATCGCCGCTTCAACAGCTTCCCTTACAGCACTGTCCATACCGTCTACAAAAAACTCCTTCGGAATGCCGACCTTCATACCCTTGATCTCAGCACCTAAAGAAGAGGTGAAATCAGGCACGTCCATACGGGCAGATGTAGAATCTGCCGGGTCATGACCCGCTATACAGTTCATTAAAATGGCCGAGTCCCTGACATTCTTTGTAATAGGTCCAATCTGATCCAGTGAAGACGCAAATGCAACCAGCCCGTAACGTGAAACCCGCCCGTATGTCGGCTTAAATCCTACAACCCCGCAAAAGGCAGCCGGCTGCCTTATGGACCCCCCGGTATCTGAGCCCAGCGCGGCAATACATTCATCTGCTGCAACCGCTGCCGCAGAGCCCCCGCTGGAACCACCCGGCACCCTCTGAAAATCCCAGGGATTCATTGTCTGCCGAACCGAGGAGTTTTCCGTTGAAGAGCCCATAGCAAACTCATCAAGGTTTGTTTTGCCAATTAATATATAGCCCTGCTCATCTAACTTACGGGTAACCGTACTTTCATAAGGAGGTACAAAGTCCTTCAAAATAGCAGAGGCACAGGTAGTCTTGATTCCAGCAGTACAGATATTGTCTTTTATTGCAATTGGGACACCTGAAAGGGGACCTTTTTTTATGTCTTCAGGACTCATTTTCCCGGCACGTGCACGGGCCTGCTCCCCAGTGATGGTGATATATGCACCTATGGCTCCCTCAACACTTTCTATCCTGCCAAGGACTGCATCAGTGAGCTCCAGCGGTGTTATCTCACCTTTATCCAGAGCCTTTTTCGCCTCCGATAATCCAAGTTTATAAAGTTCCAAGCTTCCTCCAGCTGATTTTATTCAATTCATACCCTCATTTCTTATTCTCATTTAGTTCTGATCATTCTACAATTTTAACGAACCAACTCACAACCGCATCCCTATCGAGGTCGAACCTCGATATAAGCAAACTGAACTTATCGGACATCTTGAATTTAGCATTTTTTTATTTTACAATGCGTCTCTGCTTCAATTGCGGTATTATACTAAAAGTTAATAAATACTATAGATAAGCAAAAAGGGAAAACTAAACCAATGATCAAACACGGCATAAGCAGATTCACAGATCAGGATATATATCTTTTCAAGGAAGGAAACCACTTCAGGCTCTATGACAAGCTGGGTTCACACCAGATGTCAGCGGAGGGCGAAGAAGGAGTGTACTTCGGAGTATGGGCACCTAATGCTGATAAGGTATCGGTAGTAGGAGATTTTAACGGCTGGGACAAAAAATCGCACAGACTATCCTGCAGATTAGACAGCTCAGGCATATGGGAGGGTTTTATTCCCGGACTCGCTACCGGCTGCGTATACAAGTATCATATATCTTCAAAATATGACAGTTATACAGTAGACAAGGGAGACCCTTACGCCTTTGCCTGGGAAAGAGCTCCAAGAACCGCGTCTATAGTTACTGACTTAAACTATACTTGGAATGACGATAAGTGGATGGCCGAGCGAAAAAAAGCCAATGCACTTGATGCGCCTTATGCTGTCTATGAGGTGCACCTGGGCTCATGGAGACGTGTGCCCGAAGAAGACAACCGATACCTGACATACAGAGAAATGGCGCATCAGCTCGCGGACTATGTAAAAGAAATGGGCTTTACTCACATAGAACTGATGCCCATAATGGAACATCCGTTTTACGGCTCCTGGGGCTATCAGACAACCGGATACTTCGCGCCCACCAGCAGATATGGATCACCCCAGGATTTCATGTATATGGTTGATCACCTGCACCAAAACGGCATCGGGATTATACTTGACTGGGTACCATCGCACTTTCCCTCAGATGCTCACGGGCTCTCTTATTTTGACGGCACACACCTATATGAGCACCAGGATCCGAAGATGGGATATCACCCTGAGTGGCACAGCTATATCTTCAATTATGGACGTAATGAGGTAAGAAACTTTCTTATCAGCAATGCCATCTTCTGGCTTGAAAAGTATCATATAGACGGCTTCAGGGTAGATGCGGTTGCATCTATTCTGTATCTGGATTATGCAAGGGAAGACGGGGAATGGATTCCCAATAAGTACGGAGGCAATGAAAACCTTGATGCCATTTCATTTCTTAAGAGGCTCAATGAGGCCGTGTATGAAAATTTCCCGGATGTGCAGACCATCGCGGAAGAATCTACTGCCTGGCCGATGGTCTCAAAGCCGACTCACCTCGGGGGACTGGGTTTCGGGATGAAGTGGAACATGGGCTGGATGCATGATACGCTGAAATATATATCAACAGACCCTATATTCAGGAAATACCACCACGATCAACTGACCTTCAGCATATGGTATTCCTTTTCTGAAAATTTCATGCTCCCGCTTTCTCATGATGAAGTCGTTCATGGTAAGGGCTCTTTGTTTGGTAAAATGACCGGTGATGACTGGCAAAAATCCGCCAACCTCAGGGTCATACTGGGTTACATGTACGGGCATCCTGGCAAGAAACTCCTTTTCATGGGTATCGAGCTCTCACAATGGAAGGAGTGGGATCATCAGGAAAGTCTGGAATGGCATGTCCTTCAGTATCCCCTGCATAAAGGCGTACAGACATGGGTAAGAGATCTTAATCATTTCTACCGAAGCGAACCGGCAATGCACGAACTGGATTTTTCGCTGGCCGGCTTTGAGTGGGTAGACTTTCATGACTGGGAGAAGAGCATTGTCAGCTTCCTGCGTAAAAGCAGCGACGGACAGACCGTTCTGGCAGTCTGCAATTTCACAAGCGTTCCAAGAACTGACTATATAGTAGGAGTACCGCATGCAGGTTACTGGAGAGAAGCTCTAAACAGCGATGCCGAGATTTACGGTGGAAGCGGCTGCGGCAATTCAGGAGGCGTAGATGCCATGCAGGTTCCGGCACAGGGCAGAGAATATTCTCTCTCTCTGAAACTGCCGCCTCTGGGCATACTTTTTTTCCGGAATTAACCGGAGGATTCTAATTGCGGGATAATCAATAATAATGAATAAATATATCTGTATACATGGCCATTTCTATCAGCCTCCCAGAGAAAATCCCTGGCTTGAGGAAATAGAATTACAAGACAGCGCATACCCGTATCATGACTGGAACGAGAGGATCACGGCGGAATGCTATGCCCCCAATGCGGCCTCCAGGATTCTGGATAATAAAGGTCGTATTATAGACATAATAAACACCTATTCCAGAATAAGCTTCAACTTTGGACCGACCGTGCTTTCATGGATGGAAAAACATCAGCCGGATGTCTACGCAGCAATACTCGAGGCTGACAGACTCAGCATGGAGCTTTTCTCAGGACATGGCTCAGCAATGGCGCAAGCCTTCAACCATCTTATAATGCCGCTTGCAAGCAAACAGGATAAATACACCCAGGCAATCTGGGGGATCAAAGACTTTCAGCATCGATTCAATAGAGACCCTGAGGGCATGTGGCTTCCGGAAACTGCTGTTGATACCGATACACTGGAGGTCCTTGCAGAGCTGGGCATAAGTTTTGTCCTGCTATCTCCGAGACAGGCTAAGAGCATTTGCAGAGATCCTAAAAACGAGCAATGGCAGGATGTTTCCGGAGAGCAGATAGACCCCACAAGGGCTTACCTGTGCAGCCTGCCTTCCGGAAAAACTATGAATCTGCTATTTTACGATGGTCCTATATCCCAGGATCTCTCATTCGGAGAACTGCTGAAAAATGGAGAGGGTTTTGCTAACAGACTGATGTCAGCCTTCAATGACCATAGAGAACATGCCCAACTGGTACATATAGCAACAGACGGCGAGACCTATGGTCATCACCACAGGTATGGTGATATGGCACTGTCCTATGCCCTGCAGCACATAGAATCAGACGGTCTGGCCAAACTGACAAACTATAGCCAATATCTAAAACTGCACCCGCCGGAGTACTCAGTGAAAATTTATGACAACTCCTCCTGGAGTTGTGTACACGGGGTCGAAAGATGGCGCAATGACTGCGGCTGCAACTCCGGTATGAAAGGCGAGTGGCACCAGCAGTGGAGAAGACCGCTAAGAGATGCCCTTGACTGGCTTAGAGACAGTCTCAACAGCATTTATACGACAGAGGCAGGCAAACTTTTTAAGTCACCAGCTGAAGCCAAAAATGATTACATCGAGATCATTATGGACAGGTCGCCAGCTGTGACTGATGCATTTGTAGACAGACATGCCCTTAAGCCCATGTCCAAAGACGAGACCGTCAGGGCGATGAAACTCCTGGAGATGCAGAGAAATGCGCAGTTTATGTACACCAGCTGCGGATGGTTTTTCGATGAGGTATCCGGGATAGAAACCATACAGATAATCCAGTATGCCTCAAAGGCCATCCAGTATGCCGAAGAGATCTCAGATCAAAAGCTTGAAGATGAATTTCGTTCCATGCTGCAAAAGGCCCCCAGTAATGTTTTCAAGGACGCTGCCGAGCTCTATGATAAATATGTAAAATCAGCAAGAACCGACCTCATGCGCGTGGCAGCTCATTACAGCATATCTTCAATATTCGAGCATTATAATAATGAGACAGACATCTACTGTTACTCTGCCAGCAGTGAATTATTCGACCGGCAGGATGCAGGCAAACTTACACTTGTAACCGGCAAGGCAAACATCACCTCAAAAATAACCAGGGAAGAAAAGTTTATAACCTTTGCGGTACTGCATCTGGGGGACAATAACATCAATGCCGGCATCAGAAATTTCAGAACTCCTGAAGCCTTTAAAACCATGCAGAAAGACCTTACAGGTGCCTTTGAAAAAGGAGACACCCCAACAGTACTCAGGATGATCGACAAACACTTTGAGGGAAACATTTACTCCCTCTGGCATCTGTTTAAGGATGAGCAGAGAAAGGTTTTGGATCAGCTGCTGGCCCTCACTTTTGAGGGAGTAGAAATTGCATACCGATATATATATGAAGAGCATTATTCTATAATGAGCTTCTATCACAGTCTTCAGCAGAGAGTTCCCAAGCAATATATGGCAGCGGTAGAATATATACTTAACTCCGACCTGCAAAAGATATTTGAAGACAATGTTATCGATGTTGATAAACTCCGGAAACTTATAGATGAATACAGACGATGGCCTGTAAGATTTGATGCGACCACCATAGGCTTTGTGGCCGGCACATGGCTTAACAATACAATGAAGCACCTGAATGAAAACCCCGGCAGCACGGAAGTCCTGGAGATGCTCAACCATACGTTAGAGACCACAGCAAGTCTTTCGCTGACACTGGATCTGTGGAAGGCCCAGAACCTTTATTTTTCTGTGAGCAAAAAAAACTTTTGCGAGTCTATGCAGTTATGGGCGGCAGCGGATAATACTGAGGCTAAACAATGGATTGAGAATTTTCAACGCTTAGGTTACTATCTTCACATTCAAGTATAAAGCGGCAGAAATTCTGCCATAAAAAGGAGCAGCAGGACGTGAAAAAAAGAGGCAGCGGAATATTACTACATTTAACTTCTCTACCATCTCAGTACGGCATCGGTGATATGGGTTCGCAGGCTTGCGAATTCGTTGATTTCCTATCCGAGGCGGGTCAGAGTTACTGGCAGATCCTGCCTCTAAACATGACGAATACCGCTTATGGCAATTCTCCTTACAGCAGCATTTCAGCCTTTGCAGGCAACCACCTGCTGATAAGCCCCGAGCGACTTATAACTGCAGGCTTTATTTCTGCAGAAGATCTTCCGCCAGTCGGAGAATTCTCTGATGAGCGCGTTCAATTTGAAAAAGTATCTGAGTATAAAGAAAAGCTGCTGCAGGTTGTATATCAACGCAATAAAGACAATCTGCCTCATCACCAGGATTACCAGCGCTTTTGTGCTGAAAATGCCTGGTGGCTCGAGGATTACAGTCTCTTTCTCTCAATAAAGAACTGTCTCGGCGGAATAGAATGGTCTGAGTGGCCTCCTGAACTGCGAGACAGGACACAGGAGTCCATGGCTCAATACAGAGACAGACTCAGTGAAGACATAACCAGGGAAAAGTTCTCTCAGTATATTTTCTTCACGCAGTGGAACTCTCTGAAGCTGTACTGCAGCAGCAAAGGAATTAAAATTATCGGAGATATTCCCATATATGTAAATTATGACAGCTCCGATGTATGGTCACATCCTGAAATATTCAGCCTGGACGAACAGAAAAGGCCGGTCAATGTTGCAGGGGTTCCGCCGGATTATTTCAGTGAAACAGGACAACTCTGGGGACATCCTGTATACAAGTGGGATGTTCTTAAGGAATCCGGCTATTCCTGGTGGATTCAGAGAGTGACTCACAATCTGAGCATGTTCAGCATAATACGTCTGGACCACTTCAGGGGATTTGTCGGCTACTGGCAGGTTCATGCAAGCGAGAAAACAGCAATAAACGGAAACTGGGAAACAGCTCCTGCACATGATTTTTTTGAGACACTGATGAAGCATATACCTGAAAACACCATAATAGCAGAGGACCTTGGAATCATCACAGATGATGTATGGGAAATAATGGGAAGGTTCAGCTTTCCCGGCATGAAAGTGCTGCTGTTTGCGTTTGGAGATGACCTTCCCCGCAACCCATATGCCCCACATAATCACGTAAAAAATTGTGTTATATATACCGGCACTCATGACAACAATACTGTTAAAGGCTGGTATAAAAATGAGCTCTCCCCGGAAGACCGCGAACGTATTTCCACATATCTTGGACATAAGACAAATGAAAATACCATTCATTCGGATATAATGCGACTGGCTATGATGTCAGTTGCGAACACTGCTATCATACCAATGCAGGATCTACTCGGGCTGGATCAAAAGTACAGGATGAACCTTCCGGCAAGTAGCAAAGGATACTGGGAGTGGCGGCTAAAGCCGGGGCAGGCCTCTGATTCCGTAAAAAACAGCCTGCTCACAATGACAACTATTTACGGACGTGAAAAGCTTCTGAAATGAGTCCCGTTGTCAGCATTGGCAGTCATTAATCTCATCAACTAAACCCTTCAGCTGACCAAAGTCATGCAGATTAAAATCAACAAGAAGCCGCGGCAGATGCATAAGCTCCGGCTCATCGTGTTCCTCAGTAAACGCAGGGGAGGCCGCAATACGGCCTTCAGGTTCAAGTATCCCGGCAAAAGTTTTATTCAACTTATTTATTGAGTTTTCATTAAGCTGTGAGAGCATTCTTATAACCAGTTTTCCTTTTACATAACGCATACTGTGGTAACGCCGGTAAAACTTATTTATTATAGCAACCGCCTCATCTACATCGCTGACACAGGTGAAAAGGTTAAAGTCACATTCACTTATGTAGCCCTGAGAGAGAAGCTCATCCTTCAGAAATCTGATCATACGCGTCCAGTAGGTACCACCTCCAGGCTCTTCAATAAGGAGCAGCGGCAGCGGGGGCTGTTTACCCGTCTGCAGCAGTGTCAGGGTTTCCATGGCCTCATCAAGAGTGCCAAAGCCGCCGGGAAAAAGGGCAATGGCATCTGCCTCTTTCAAAAAGGCTACCTTGCGATTAAAAAAATATTTATATGTAATCAGACGCGGATTACCTATCAAAACAGGGTTGGGCTTCTGCTCAAACGGTAGTTGAATATTTGCCCCGAAGGAGTTTTCAGGACCGGCACCCTCATTGGCTGCCTGCATGATACCTCCGCCTCCGCCGGTAATTACCATATACCCCTCCGCTACAAGCTTGCGGCCAAAGTCATGGGCCATCTGATATATCGTTTCATCAGGCTCTGTCCGAGCCGAACCAAAGACCGTAACTTTTTTTACAGCGTTATACGGCCCGAACAACTTGCCTGTAAAACGCATTTCCTTCATGGTGGTATTCATGAGCTTCATATGGGCCCTGTCATTTTTTTCCTGACCTGCCTTCAGAGCCGCAAGTATCATTTCCCTTACGAGATCCGCCTGCCCAATTGATCCCACCTGCTCGATCAGCCTGTCTATAGCTTTATCAGCCTCGCCATTGGTTCTGGTAAAATGCAATTCTATCATTTATAAAATGTTTCTCCTTAGTTAACTAATTACTCAATTTATAACCGCACATTGAGTTTTTCTTCCAAATGAAGGTCACGGCCCTGTTGTCTTTTTAATTACGGCTTTTATTCAATAAAAAACAAGCGTGGGGCAGGCAGTCTAGATGATCTTTTGCAATTCCCCGGACCAGATATGATAACCTGTCTCACTTATATGCACCCCATCCTCAAGCAGGCAGTCCAGATTGATTTTGCCGTCATCATGATGAAAGCTGCTATAAATATCAAGATATACGGCCTCCAGTTCCAAAGCCAGGGCCTTAAGATCACGATTCACCAATAACACATCCTCATCTTTTATAAAATCCGCATTTACCGGAAGCAGACTGCAGACATACAGCCTGGTCGCCGGGAAGGAAGCCTTCAATTTCTCCAGCGCTACCCTGTAGAAATTTATAAAAGCGGTATCCCCCATTGCCAGATTATTTATACCGGACATAAGGAAAATCAGATCCGGCGAATCACATACATCCCGCACCGTAAGCACCCTTGAAAAGAGTCCCTGTACAGACTCCCCCGCCATCCCGAGATTTGTAACAATGTGTTGAGGAAAGCGCTTCTGCCAGTCAAAATACTCGACCAGAGAGTCTCCCATAAAAAGCATTTTCATATCATATCCTTTAAGATCCGGGCACTAACGCGGATATTTGAGTGTTAAACGGATTCATTCTTTCTGCACGCTCCTGACGTCTGATCAATATTTCCGCTGCACCGGCAACCGCGCCCAGAAAGATACCCACCCCTGTAATAATTAGAAAGAGTGAGAGTATTTTACCTGCCGCTGTGACCGGTGTGATATCACCATAACCAACCGCGGCAAGGGTAACAACACTGAAGTAAAATGGGTCAGGAAGAGAAAGTCCTTCAAAAAGCATAAAGCCGGCCGTTACAACCGTTATTATGATCACAAGAATAAGCAAAAACGCTCTCAGCCGGTTTATCAGATTACTCATTAAATAGCGATTTACTAAGAATATTATTAAAAATAAAAGTGAGCGCCTAACCCGGTATACTCAAGAGATGTATTATAAAACTGACTGTTAGGAGAATTCCCGTTAAAATATTCAAGCATGATATGTACCTTATGCCATAAAGTTTTTTCATTGGATATCTCGACTCCCGCTCGCAGGGATACCGCACCATTCCAGTCATTCATGCCTTTGTGCTTCACATCTATGGCGGCAATAGGCCTGAAAAAGTTTTTATAGTAAGCCTTCGTACTCTTCAGCTCAACCCCGTATTGTGCAAACCAGGGATCAATATCTTCCGGATCTGGACTGAAAAGATAATCACCGCCTGCGTATACTCGAAGCCACTCCTTAAAGTCCTTGGAAACCTTAAATTCTACAGCCTCATAGCTTATGCTGGTTCGCTGCCTTGTACCCCGCAAAAGCAGCTCATCTCCAATATGTGAACTCAGATGATATATGCTAAAAAATGTCGAGAGTGTGTCTTTTCGATGACTCCAGTATAACCCGAACCTGTAATCCTCACTAAGCAGATCCCATGAAGGGGTATCCAGATCAAACAAACCAAAGAAAGCAGCGTGCATGCCTATCTGAAAATCACCGCCGAATTGTGCAGCCCCCCTGTATAAAGGCAGTACCGCACCTATACTTGGTGCTACTACCTTCCCGATCTCTGCTTCACTTATATAGTTATGCCAAAGAACCGCGGTATGGGGCCAGCGGGGGTCAGCCATCAGAGGATCAAAGAGCTTATCAGGAGATAAGGCCTTTATATAATAGGAATCCTTACTACTCTGACTCTCGGCAGGGCCGCTGTCACGTGAGACCTTAGCAGGAGGCAGCGCCTCGGACCTTACAATTTCAGAACTCCTTCCGGATATCTCAACCCGGACAACCCCATCTATGGCAGACAGATCAGATAAAACACCTTCAGAAACTGATAATGCGTGTCCAGGGGATATCGTTAATACCCCTTCTTTAACACTTATACGGGAAGCATCATCACTAAATTTAACCTTCAATAACGCCTCAGCAAAACCACGTATATAGTCATCATCAGCCGAAGCAGCAATACTCGATCCGGCAATAATAAATATCAAAACAAGAACCAGGTGCAGTCTAAAATATTTTAATTTCATCTATGTGATCCATTTTCATTCAGTAAGGTTTAATATTGAATGCAATTATAGCAAGAATTACGGCAGCAGTATTCTACACCAGAAAAGCTATTTTTTCAAAACATTGAAGCGGTAGGTGACTGAAAAAAAGTCTTATCTACAGGTCTGCAAAAAAATACCGGCAAAAACAGAACCAGTCAGGGCATCGGCATCTTCTCAGGTTCACACAGCAGTTCAGGATTAATCGCAACCTGCCCGCACTTCTTACACTGGTACCGGTCATTATTTTTCTTGTTATGACAGAAGGATGGAGGCATCAAACTCTTACTTCCGCACCAGTCGTATTTTCTGCCTTTACCCTGCACACGACAGATATTATTAGAATCAAGGGCAACAGCGCCGCAATTAGCGCAGATAAACGCTGGAGTATCTTTAGGAAGCGGAATATGTTTCTTCTTAGACATCGGCAAACTCTCCTTATATTTCTGTAAGATGCAATAGATTAACATTTCATGTCTCAAAGGTCGACTACCAGTGAAATAAAAAATATTGTTAAATCCCCCTGAAAAAATATACAATGCATAACTATGGAACTCCTGAAACTTAAAGTAGACAGAGCCGTATACGGTGGAAAATACATCTGCAATCACGAAGGCGGCGTAATCTTCATTGAAGGCAATACCATGCCTGGAGAAATAATAGAGGCCAGGGTGGAAGCCAGAAAAAAAGACTATACAGTGGCTTCTGTGAACAAAATTCTACAGCCCTCTGCAAAAAGGGTAGAACCTTCGTGCAAGTTTTATGGAACCTGCGGAGGATGTCAGATTCAGCATTTTCGTTATACCGATCAGCTGTTGCTTAAGGAATCAGTACTTAAAGACTGTCTAAAGAGAATCGCTAAACTCGACCCGTTATTCCTGCCGGTCTTTAAAAGCGATACCCCACTGCATTACCGGCATAAAGGGCAGTTTAAGGTAAGCGGAAAGAAGGCAGGATTTTTCAAGTTCAATACACACGAGATTGTTGACATTGATGCCTGCCCTCTCATGACAGATAAAATCAACACATTCTTTGCCGAAATCAAGACAGCTGTATCGGACATGAATATTACTGATATCCATCTGACCAGCGGCAGAGATACCGGAGCTTTTATAAAAGCCCCTGATATTTCCGGCAGGACACCGGAGATGAATAAACTGGCAGCAAAACTCATGGAAATCGGGCTCTCAGGAGTCACTATAGAAACAGCCAGGAGACAATACACCACATACGGGGCAGCCTTTGTGACCCATGATCTTAACGGTATGCAGTACACCACCTCAGCAAGAGGTTTTTTACAAAGCAACTGGGACCTTAACTGCAGGACCGCAAGATTAATCAAACATACATTTGGAGCGGAGCATAAGCGGAGGATCCTGGATCTGTACGCAGGAGCGGGCAATTTCTCCTTCATGCTCTCCGGGAAGCATGAGATAACAGCCGTAGAAAAAAGTGCTCTAGCCGTAAAAGACGGTCAAAGAAACGTAAAGCTTAATAAGATTGAGAACTTTTCCTTCATAAAAAAAGATGCCGAGCGTTTCATACCGGAAACCTCTTATGACACCGTCATACTGGACCCCTCAAGACAGGGACTCTCTAAAAAAGCCATGGCAACGGTCCTTGCATTGAAGCCGGCCTCAATGGTTTATGTCTCATGCAATCCCTCAACCTTCGCCAGGGATCTTAAAATACTTTCAGAAACCCATAAGATCGAGTATGTAAGACTAATAGATTTCTTCCCCCAGACCTTCCATATTGAATCAATAGCGTTTCTCAGCCTGAAATAACTCCGGAAATAGTCCAGCAATCATATCTGTGTTATTATAGTAAGCAATTAATATAAACAGAGCTTATGAAAGATCAGAAGACAACAATAATCAGCACGGCCATTGATCTGGCAGCCCAAACAGGCAGCAGACATATATTCATATTTCTTGATACGGCCCGCATATGCAACTGGTTTCTTAAGACCGGGTATGCAGAGAACCCCGAGGTTGTTATGGTTATCCCGCATAAGCTGCAGCTGCAGGAGCCACTTGCAAGAAAACTGAAATCAAAGGTAATCAAAAGCTGGTCCGGCAATCAGACTCGCTTTTCAAGGATAAAATATGCCTTTCTGCACGGTGTACTTGAGCACGTTCTGGACACAGACAGCAAGGTCGTATGCGTTCTCGGCCCATGGGGCAAAAACCACCTTGATACCATTGCGATACATGATCTTTCTCTTTCCTGGAGCGAAGAATTCCCTTTTAATCCCGCATCTATCATGAACAGTGATTCCCTGACCATGGTACTGGCAGTAATAGATATAGCGCTGGACATAGGCGCCCTGGGACGGGAAGGTAAACCAATAGGCACCATATTTGTTATAGGGGATACAGATCAGGTTATCCTTCACTCGCATCAGGCGGTCTTCAACCCGTTTAAAGGCTATCCCAAAAAGGAAAGAAATATCACCCGCTCAGAAGTGGTGGAAAGCATAAAGGAACTCGCTCAGCTGGATGGCGCATTTATTATTGAGGGAACAGGTACCGTAATGGCAGGGGGAAGGCACCTGGACGCTCGCAGCGTGCTGACCAAAGAACTCAGGGGCCTGGGCTCCCGGCACAGGTCTGCAGCCGGCATTACAAAAATGACCACAGCCATTGCCATAGTTGTTTCCGAGAGTACCGGACGTGTAACTATATTTGAAAATGGTAAAATTATTTCTACACTGGAACCTGTTATCAGCAGCAGGATGGTGTAAAGGCAGGGGTTAGGGAGTAGGGAAAGGCTACAAAGATTTTCTGATATTATCCAGGACTGCAAGGCTCTGATCAATCTGTTCAATCTCGTTAATCTCAAGCAGCACACTTACGTCAGGCCTTATCTTTAACAATTCCTTAAGTGCAAGAACCTCTCTGCAATCCGGGGTAATAGGCCAATGATCTCTGATACCGCCATGAATACCATTATTCATATGAATATGGACAAACTCGATCTTTTCGATAGTGCGGCTGTCCAATGCCTGAACAAACTCAAGCGAGTCCAGCCCATAGGCCTGTACATGACCGATATCAAGGGTAATAGAATCCGCATAATTGTCCCAGAACCACTGGACATCGGCTGTATTTCGGGCGTTTTCAAATGATAGCCGCGTATAGGCACTCATCTCCTCTATAAGCCTCCTGAGACGGATGTCCTCATCCCTGGAGATCCTGCCGCCGTCAAGTCCCCGCTCATCATGCAGGATCAGTGCAATATCAGCTAATTTAGCCATACTGATAATATCATCACAGGTATCTTCGTTTAAGACGGAATAGCCCACAGGATGCACAACAAAAGGCAGGCCGGCAATAGTACAGGCCTCAGCGGTCCTGATCATCATATCAAGATTTCCATCTATGCCGCTGTAAGCGGATATCTGCACAAGTTCTGCGCCCTTCCACATGTCCGTTTCTTCAGGATATAGAATTCTGGTTCCAATCTTCATGTTCCTATTGTAAACAGATGCCCGCAAACAGTAAACATCATCACTATTTTACTGACTCAAAAGGCACCTTTTACCGTATACAATCTATGCCAGATTGTAATGTCTCAATATAAATTTCAATTGAAATAATCGGCCATTCACAAGACTCACTTACAAGAGATTTGACTTAACACTATAATTCGATCTAGTATAATAGGTTGAAATTAAGCATAGTGAGAGCACCATAAATCACATTAAGACCGTAACATTCGGCAATTAAATGGTAATCTCACAGTAACAAGCATTCTGAAAGGAGATAGCACTATGGCTGGGAAAAAATCAAAAACAGACGTTTCGGCAAGACTCGGGGCAAAAAATCTCGGTAAAAACTGTCGTCTTTGCGGAAAAGCTATTGACATTGTTATGTCAGTAACAGCAAAGGGCAAAAAGAGCATGAGACGCATCTGCTGCGGCGAATAACACCGTAATAATGCTGTTCTAAAAAATAAAGTATCAATTTATGTTTTATTAATGAGAAAGGAACCTGAGTTTATCCGGTTCCTTTCTCATCAATATATCCCTGATCAATCAATACGTTAAGACTCAAAACAACCATTTAATATAGCCATAACGGCATTATTTTATGATTTATTACGCTCAAAATCTGACTTTCCAAAATAATCCTTCGTGACCTTAAAGACGACCGGACTTAAAACCAGTAAAGCAATCAGGTTAGGAATCGCCATCAGGGCATTAAGAGTATCTGCAAGCAGCCATACAAAATCAAGACTCATCAATGTACCTACAAAAACTGCAATGATCCACAGATAGCGATAAGGTCTGATAACCCCGGTCCCAAAAAGAAACTCTACGCATTTCTCACCATAAAGAGACCATCCAAGTATTGTTGAAAATGCAAAAAGGGCCAGACCGATTGCAACGCCATGACTGCCGATACCGGGCAGTCCCATCTCAAAGGCGGCAGAAGTCAGCGCTGCCCCATTAAGCTCCCCGCTCCATATACCGCTGATCGTTATTACAAGCCCTGTGATTGTACAGACAACAATTGTATCTATAAACGTACCAAGCATGGCAACCGTCCCCTGGCGTACGGGGTTATCGGTCTTTGCTGCAGCATGGGCAATCGGAGCGCTTCCGAGTCCCGCCTCATTGGAAAATACGCCTCTGGCCACACCCTTGATAACCATACCGAGAAATCCCCCCGCTGCTGCAGTACCCGTAAAGGCCTGAGCAAAGATCTCACCGAACGCACCCGGAACCTTCTCGATATTCATAATAATAATTACCAGACCGATCAGGACATAAATAACCGACATAATCGGAACCAGTCTGCCCGCAACCTGAGCAATTCGCCTGACCCCCCCGAGTATGACGGCCGCCACTAATCCGGCAAGCACCAGACCTGTCAGCCAGGCCGGAACTCCATAGTCCTGCAGAAGAACATTCGCAATAGAATTAGACTGCACCGTATTGCCGATACCAAATGCAGCTATAGCACCGAAAACTGCAAAAGCAACCCCAAGCCAGGCCCAGTTTGGGCCCATACCATTTTTAATATAGTACATTGGTCCACCCACATGATCGCCGTTATCATCAACCTCGCGAAATTTTACAGCACAGACTGCCTCAGCATACTTTGTTGCCATACCCACCAGGGCCGTAACCCACATCCAGAAAATCGCCCCGGGCCCTCCCACTGAGACTGCGGTTGCAACGCCCGCAATGTTTCCTGTACCAATAGTAGCGGCGAGCGCCGTCATAAGGGCATTAAACGGAGTTATCTCACCATCATTATCTGAATCCTCCCGGCCCTGCATAAGCATACGAAACCCGTACCCAAGCTTCTTGATGGGCATAAATCCCATACCCGCCATCAGGTATCCCCCGACACCGACAATAAGTATGAGCATGGGATATCCCCATACAACACCATTTACCGCTCCTATGATCTCTGAAATTTTCTCCATAACCTCACCTCGTACAATTAAATTATATGAAAAAGGGTGATTGCAATATTGAATACTTTTTTACACTATCAATACGGGTTTAAGCAATTAAGGCATAGGCACAAAGGGGCAAAGGCACAAAGATTTAAAGGCAGGGACATAGGCGCAGATTTAAACCTCTGTGCCACATCGTTCGGGCACCCGCAAGGGATGCCCCTACGTATCGAGGTCGAACCTCGATACTTTGTGCCTCAACGCCCCTCTTCACTTTATTTCTCCAATCCTGCAATAATAGTGTCATCAGATTACATAGGAGATACAAATGCGCAAAGTTATTTTTACCGGATTCATTTTTTCAATATTATTTTCTTTATTCACTCAAAGTGCGGTTCACGGCGTAACAAAGAAAAGCAGGATAATCAACAAAAGCGGTCAGCAGTATGAGCAATGGTTCAACGGCAAAGGTATTACGATTGATCTTTCAAAAGAGCGGCCTGAAGAATTTATAGTGACTATTTCTCAGGGCAAGATGCTCTTTGAAAGACTGTGTACAACCTGCCACGGGAAAAAAGGTGATGGCCAGGGAGTCAGGGCGGGAGACTTCATAACAAAACCTACCGATTTCACCGCTGGCACCTATAAATTCCGATCTACCCCGTCCGGCTCAATACCGGCTGATGAAGATATATTCAGAACTATAAGCATTGGAGTGAGAGGTACTGCAATGCTCCCGTGGACTGCTCTTGACGATGACGACAAATGGAGGCTGACATATTTTTTAAAGGATCTCTCAGATAGATTTTCAGAAGAAGACGTTGAAGAATCTATCGATATCCCGCCTGCACCGGCCTCTATAACCGGCATGCTGAAGCAGGGTGCCGCCCTGTATGAAAAAAACAAATGTTTTGAATGCCATGGACTTCTGGGACGTGGAGACGGCCCGAAAGCCGCAGATCTAAAAGACGATGCCGGACGCAAGGTCAGGAT
This sequence comes from Nitrospira sp., assembly GCA_016784355.1. Lineage (GTDB taxonomy): Bacteria > Nitrospirota > Thermodesulfovibrionia > UBA6902 > UBA6902 > JACNKH01. The sequence continues at coordinate 42,650 of JADHUV010000016.1, forward strand.
GCCCGACTTTTCCAAAGACCCCTTTAAAAGAGGCTGGGAAATAGGGGATATATACAGGACTCTTGCTACCGGCCTTGACGGAACTCCGATGGCCTCCTATGGCGACAGCATATCAGGAAATGATCTGACAGCACTCGCTGCCTATGTTCGCTCACTTAATACCGCTCCGACGGGTATGAGACGTGATGAAGGCAGGGGGGTACTGATTTACTGGCAGGGCATGACAGGTGCAATGGGCAGCGGCATGATGCCCGATCAATAATCTAGGTAGTAAGCATCCGGTATATCTCTGTAATCCTGTTGGGAAGTTTTTTTACATCATCTATAAATATGTATTTTGCCTCTCCATAAAGATGCGGCAGATAAGTACTGGCCTCTTCATCAATCGTTATACAGAAAGGATGTACTCCCTGTTCTCTGGATTCTATAAGGGCCTTGCGGGTATCCTCAATACCATATTCCCCCTTATAATTATCCCAGTCTTCAGGCTTACCATCACTCAGTATAATAAGAAGCTTTGTCCTGGCCTCTACTGAGTTCAGGATATTAAGCGAATGCCTTATGGGCGGCCCCATCCTTGTATAGTCCTTGGGTGTTATACCGGAGATCCTGCTCTTGACCGTATCGCCATAAAAATCCTCAAAACTCTTGATCCTGTAATAATCACAGCGAGTTCGCGTGTGGCCTGAAAAGCCGTATATTGCATACCTGTCACTCAGAGTCTCCAGGGCCTCACACATCATCACCAGTGCCTCTTTCTCAGCCTGATTTACCCATCCCTTTGTCGAACCACTCATATCTAAAAGAAACAGCACCGCGATATTTCTATCATGACGATCAAGTCTCATGAAGAGATTTTCCCCCGGAGAGATTCCGGCCTGCATATCAGTAAAGGCCTCGATCGTCGCATCGATATCCACATGATTCCCCTCTTTCTGCCTTCTAAGCAGCCTTGGTTCCCTGTTTAAAAGCTCAAACCGTTTCCTCAGCACGCTCACATAACCGCTATATCTCTTCAGAGTACTCTCTACGAAAGGATCATTCCCTGGATGAATATCATGCTCATACAGGCTGCACCACCGCCTCTTGTACCCGCCCCGGCGAAAGTCCCATTCATCATACTTTATCCCGCCGCTATGCTCCCCGTCCGAAAGAGTCTCCTCCTCATCCGTAAGGTCAGTAATCGTCATAGGGCATCCTCCCCCGGCCTCACTGCCCTTTACCAGTACACCGCCGGGGATGCCTCCCTTTTCATTTATCACCTCTGAGGTATCATCATCCATCTCAATAAGCTTGCCCTTTATCATGAGGTACTCTTTCTGTGGATCTACCTTCCTGTCGTCATCTTCACCATGCGCATGAGGTTTGCTTACAGGAACAAAATCCGGCATACTGATCATTTTCGAAATGATGCTCTCGATATGTTTTTTCTTTTTGCGCCTCTTTTCCTTAAGCTTGCGTGATACCTTCTCAGGCTCTATCCTTCCAAGCAATAGTGATACCCCGGGCAGTACATATCCGCTATCGATTTCAAGAGAATCAGGCCTGCACTGCAGCAATGTATTCATGGACTCCCCTGGACCGGCCGCCTGTTTCAGCTCCGGCAGTTTATCCATAACCATTTTCAGCACGCCGGCTAACTCTCCCTGCACCGCACCATTAAGATAATACTGATACAATCCCTCAACAAGGGTCACCTCATCTGAGTACAGCTGAAGCGGCAGACGATTCTCAAAGAGCTCCAGTTTCAAGACAGTTGCCTCACGCATCAGACCGGGCACCTCCGATTGCAGAAATGCATCCAACCGAATTGCCTCCAGTATATTGTAAATATCCTGAGCCAGTTTCCTGTTGGAAAAAAGCCTGAAGAATGTTCCGATATCAGGATGCTTCTCTTTCTCCCCGGGCATAAAAGTCCTTAAAAGCGCCTCATCAGGGGTAACCGTTCCGTGTACTATCTGCGCCCACTTATATACAGCACTTATTTTGTATATCAGAAAATTCTTTGCATTATCTTCAAATCTGTTTATAAAGGCGGGGAGAAATATAGAACTGGTATCTGTATAAGAATATTTTCCGGGGACTATTCTCAGCTCCATCCCCGAGATCCCGCGAATAAAAGACTCCAGCACCGTCGCAACTGTCTTTAGATGCAGGCCGTCAGGATGACGAAAGTCCATCAGGGTTTCTTTATCCACGCGGGAGGTGAATGTCACAAAAGCGCCCGTACCGCTTGCATCCAGCAGGTCAAAGGCATGCACCAGCCACCTCTGAAGATCTTTCAGCGGAAGATTCCCGGAGGCTCTGCGAATTCTTGTTAGCGCACTCGGTACAAATGAGGAACTCGCTCCGGACAGGGTCACGCATAATGCGAGAATTATCTGACGCATACCTTTGTCATAGGACTTGATATCCTGAAGGATCAGGGCAATCTCATCATCCTCAAAAAAATCAAGAGACAGATTTGTAACAAGTTCTTTCTGAAGCTGACGAATATTTTTTCTGTTATGCCTGCCCATTAAATCAGTGAGCTGATTATCTCGGACAGGGCCTCAAGCATCTCGTGATCATCGGTAAGTGGTTCCGCAACAGCGACCATACATGCCAGTACAGGCTCAATACCGGAAACAATCAACTTCCCTGCATGAATCAAAAGACGGGTACTCGCACCCTCCGTAAGCCCCCTGTCCTTGAGGTTTCTTGTCTTCTGCCCCAGACTGATGAGCTGACGCGCGACAGCTTCATCCACACCGGATTCATGTATAACAATCTCTATCTCAAGCTCTTCTGCAGGATACTTAAACTCCAATGCTATAAAACGCTGACGCGTGCTCTGTTTCATCTCCTTCAGCACGCTCTGATAACCGGGATTATAGGATATAGCAAGCAAAAACTCCGAAGAGGCCTTCAAGACCTCGCCGCGCTTTTCAACTGGCAGCATTCTTCTGTCATCAGCAAGCGGATGAATAACGACCGTTGTGTCCTTACGTGCCTCAACGATCTCATCAAGATAGCAAAACCCCCCGACCTTTACAGCCTGAGAAAGAGGCCCGTCCACCCATACGGTCTCACCGCCCTGAATAAGATACCTTCCTACCAGGTCAGAGGTGGTAAGGTCATCATGACAGGAAACAGTAATAAGAGGCCGTTTAAGCTTCCATGCCATATACTCCATAAATTTGGTCTTTCCGCACCCGGTCGGACCCTTCAACAAAACTGGAATCCGGTTTACATAAGCAGACTCAAACAGCTCCACCTCCATGCCTACCGAACGATAATAAGGTTCCTGCTCTACAACATACTGCTCCGTCTTCACAACCTGCATAGCAATACCTCCGAAAACACTCATTAAACCATTCGAAACATTATACCAAGTATTTAATTGTGATGTCTCAGTCATCCAGACTCACCTTATAGTTTTTAGTTTCAATAAATATTATACTATCAACTTATAAGGAGCGAGACCATGAGCAATATTGATGACGAAATGGAAGAACCGGTTGATGAGGAACTGATTAGGCAGATAGACTCCTGGAAGATCACCCTCTCACCTATAAAGAAACGCATATACATAGATACCATAAGTTATCATCCGGTTAAACTGGCTCTTACCAAAAAAGATCTGCTGGAACTTATTGAACAGATTGACAAGGCATAACAAGTAATTGGTTTTACTATTCAGTAGCAAATTACTTCGGGTTTCTGTAAAATTATCCAATGCAAGGGTGGTAGAATTGTTCAGAGGTGCTCAAAATCTTTGATTTTGTTAGGAACTCGAATCCGATTCGGGGCAGACACGTGTCTGCCTGATTAGCCATTCTGCTGTTGTTTATTGTTATTATATTATCTGTATTTAATGGTATTGCGAGGGTGGTGGAATTGGCAGACACGCCAGACTTAGGATCTGGTGCCTTCGGTGTGGGGGTTCGAGTCCCCCCCTTCGCACCATTTCTTTTACCTTCGTCATTCGTAACTCGTCAATCGCTACTCGTCAATTTCTTTAGAGACAGAAACAAAAAATGACAATTGACGAATCCCAAGTGACGAGTGACGAATAGAATTTTCCCATCTCGCATCATTACTTTATCTTGCGGGTATGGATTCCGGATCGGAGTCAGGAATGACAAACTGGGAGAATTAGAGAGTAGATATATCTTCTACGACTCACCTTCACTAATGCCGGCAAGCTTCATAATTGACTTAAGCAGTCCTATTTTTAAATCTTTATTTCCGTGAACAGGCACACTAATACGTTAATTACGGCCTTCTTTCATGAACACATAATGACTGCCATGTATTTTTTTCAAAGTCCAGCCCTTTTTCTCTAATATACTGCAAAACTGCTTCCCTGAGATGCTTTTCATACAGCTATTTCGAGCACCTTATCGTCCGGCTTCAGTTCAATGTCTTCAGTATCTACAGATAAACAGGCTTCAATTGCTTCATAGATATTCTGCAAAAGTTCATCCCAGGTATCACCCTGTGTATGACAGCCCTGAATAGCAGGCACCTCAGCCCAGTACCCGCCTTCTTCGGCGTTATGTATAACCACTTTTAATTTCATGGTAAACACCTCCTCATTTTATAGAGCTATTATAGCAATAAGTATCGAATATATGATCTGCTAATACTTGTTAAGCTCTTGCCTCATAAGATTCATGAGATCATTAAAGGTGTTAATTGTCAGTGCAACTATCAATTTGCACGTTGACTGGCTCATCCTATCTATTAGTTTGCTTGCAAGATGTCTCGGATCAGGGTAAGCTTGCGCAACCTTCCGTTATTTTACAAGAAGAATTCGGAATGGATCAATCATAATCTACGACATACCCTGCACAATCTGCTGTTTAACCACCCCAACCCACTGCAATCGCTATGGCGCCAGCAGGACAGATGTCCGGGCAATTTCCACAATCAATACAAGAGGTCGCAAGGGGAGAATCACACTTGCCTTCTAACATCTCAAAACACCTGACCGGACAGGCCTTTACACAGTCCCCGCACCCGTTGCACTTTTCCCAGTTCACTACGGCAATATACACTTGATCTCACCTCCAAGATTTGTTACCTCTTTTTAAGTATGTATAAAAAGACCATTTTCTATCTATGATCTTTATCATAAGATTCTGAAGATTGTCAGGACTGTTGAGAGTAAACAGTGCGTAAACTCCCCTTGAAGCTATCATGAGCAGAGGCAGAACTGAAAATCAGCATGCACTGAACATAATTACCTGGAAGTCAGGGCACCCGCAGAGGGGTGCCCCTACGAGAGTTTTCAGATGCTCGGACATGCAGTAAATTCCCAATTACGTTAATATCTAAACCATGCAAAAATTATTAATTACAAAACTCTTCATGGCGATCATGCTGATATCATCGGCCTGCTCCACACTCATAAAACCCTACGGCTTTGTCGCACCGGATACTGAGCAGGTGCGCGAGGACGGACAGCCTTTGTTCATTCCGGCAAATGCCCATTCAATATCGCAGGGCTACAAACCCCCTCCACCCGGGTTGCATCTTACAGAGGTAAAAGGTGTTCACATGGGCATCGATGTTTATGCTGAGACCGGCACACCCGTACTAGCGGTTGCCGATGGTGTTGTTATCGCTTCTCTTTATGAACCACTGCTTGGCAACAGGGTGGTGATAGAGCATACGGGTAAACGCAATGGCATGTCCATGAGAACGGGTTCTTTTCATATGGACAGGCGCCTTGTTTCAGAAGGGGATAAAGTAATTCGCGGTCAACAGATCGGAACGCTTGGAAGCAAGGGAGCTCTCGCACCATACCCGCACCTGCACTTTGAGGTTCGGCAGGGTGTTATGAATGAAAAAATCGAGTTTGAGCCGGTTAATCCGCACAGATTCTGGGCAGACGGGCCCGGGATAGTAACCTGTTTTAAGACCGGCAGAACGTGGACAGATCAGCCTTTTGTTATGACTTATCCGGTAATCTGTCCAGATTGGGCTGAATAATTTTCAATACGCGCCGCATAAAAAAGGCAGGCACTAAAAGTACCCGCCTTTCATAATTATATAAAACCAAAAATTACTTCATATGCTCTTTTTTCGTATTTTTCTTAACTGAGACCTCTGAAAACTCTGCATTTTTTTCAACAGTATCACCGCCAGCGATCGTCACTTTCCCAAGACTGATTTCGCCAAAACCCTCATGCCAGGCCTTAAGCTCATATTCTCCTGCCGGGATATTCGTTAAAGAAAAACTGCCGCTGTCATCTGTAAGTGATGCATAGGGATGAGGAAAGTTATATGAATAGGCAAGCATCCACGGGTGAGCATTGCACTTGATACTCATGAGACCAGGACGCAGCTTTCTCTTTGCCTGAAATCCGGTCTCGGGAATGCCGAGATTATATACTGTACGCCCCCTGATATAGGCGTGAACATTATGAAAGACCGGATCGCTGTTAGTATTAACAGCCTTATTTTTATGAGCACTAAACCCGACATGTATACGGGGCTCAAAGGCACATCCAACATTATCTATTATTACGTCCTGCTCCGGGACTGCTTTCCCTTCTTTTATATCCGCAAGAAACACAACGGCATTCTTAATCTCATTAGCCGCATTAATACTAAACTTTTTAGCCGGGAGTGTATCTCCGCAAAATTCTTTTTCTGAGGTAATAGTCAGCGTCTCAGCAGGGGGGCGTGTACCGCCTGTAAATATTGCCTTACCGAAAATATTCCCGCCGTTTTCAAACTCAATTACCACATAAAGCGGCGGCTTAGGCTTCTTTGGTTTCACTTCCTCTTCAGCGACAACTTCTGCTTCTGCTGCAGCTTCCTGAGCATAGACCGGAGAAGACATATAAAAGCTTGAAACAATAAAAAACATTAAAACATATCTCATAATGGGCCTTCCTTTAGTTTGGTATTATTTATAATCGCTGAATTCTGCATCGTAAATGTCTATTCGACAAATCAAGCATATTTCTTAAGGCAGCAATGCGATAAATAAGCAATTGCATAGTTCTGATTTTATCATATTTTTTAATGTTTTTTTAATGTCAGTCCCATATTGTTGATAAACAAGCCCTGCATGCAAAGGCTATGCCGGGTCAAATACCTCACGGATCCTGATCAGGAGTGTGTCAGGATGAATCGGCTTGATAATGAAATTGGCCTTTTCCTTCTTAAAACCCTTCATATTCAGGATATCATCCGTATATCCACTCATATAGATCACCTTTACATCCGGATTCATGGCAGTCATTTCTACAGATGCTTCTATCCCATTTTTTTCGGGCATGATAACATCAAGAAGAACCAGGTCTATCTCATCTTTTCTCTGTGCAAACTTTGCTACCGCATCATTGCCGTCAACCGCTGTAACTAGATTATATCCGGAATCAGTAAGCACCTTTGCTATTATTGTCAGTAAAGGTTGGTTATCTTCGGCCACAAGGATCGTCTCTGAACCGCCGGGTACTGCAGCGACCTCACTCAGATTCTCTCTATCCACCGACTCCGAGCTTAACGGCAGATAAATACGAAATGATGTGCCGCTGCCATTTACAGTATCTAATTCAATTTTACCGTTATGCTGCTGAACAATACCGTGAGTTACAGACAACCCCAACCCGGTTCCCTCACCTGCGGCCTTTGTCGTATAAAATGGATCATAAATTCTGTCCCTGATCTCCTCAGCAATGCCGGTACCCGTATCAGATACAGTCGTCACAACATACTGCCCGAACTTACCCTGTTCAACCGAAACACTCTCTTCATGCACCTCTGCCGACTCAGTGGCAATAGTAATACGGCCGCCCTCCGGCATTGCATCTCTGGCATTAATCACAAGGTTCATAAGAACCTGTTCAATCTGTCCGGGATCTGCATATACTGTCATATTGCCTTCATCCAGATATAAGATCAATTCTATATCGTCACCAATAAGTCTCCTGAGCATATCCTCAAAACCGAGGATAATCTTATTCATATTGACCGCTTTTAAATCTATGACCTGCCTGCTGCTGAATGTCAGAAGCCGTCGTATCAATGCAGATGCCTTTTTTGCTGAAAATTGAATCTGATCAATATAAATATCTCCTGAACCTTTCTTTTCCAGGCTCTGCCTCAGGAGTTTGCCGCTGCTGATAATTACCGAGAGAATATTATTGAAGTCATGAGCTATACCGCCTGTAAAGGTACCAATTGCATCCAGCTTCTGTGAGTGCCTGAGCTGATCCTCCAATGTTTTTTTCTCTGACTCATGCCGCTTCAGCTTGTCTGTCATATCATTGAAGGCTTCTGTTAACTCACTTATTTCGCCGCCTGATTCCACTGGTATTATCGGCAGCGAATCGATATCATCTACATTCCTGACACCTTCTGTAAGTCTCTTGAGCGGTCGGGTTACGCCCCTTACAATCCATAATGTAATTACCCACCCTAAGAGAATAAATCCAGCCGGCACAAACAGACCCTTCATGACAGATGCGCTTAACAGTCCTTTCATACTCGCGGTGCTTAATACAATTCTGGCAAACCCTATTACTTCGCTGCCCGCCGGAATATCACTGCCCTTATAATAGAGCATCTCCTCTTCATCAAATTCATTACGGATAAAAATAGGTGCCCAAAATTCGATACCCTCTTCACCCTCCAGAATTACAATGCTCAACCGCGTATCTAAACTCCCTGCCAATTTATCCATTGCATAAGAGATATCAGAATCAATTAGTTCTTTGTGCCCGCTCCGCCCCCGCGAGATCATCTGCTCGCCCTCTGCAGTATACACCTCTACTAAAAGGGCATCCCTATAATTAATTATTCCTCTCATATGCACGTTCCATAAATCCGTCAGCAGGTCAGAATCACCGGCATACACGCCCATCCTGGCACTTTGTGCAAACATGCGCACTAACTGCGAGCCTTCTTCCAGGAGATGACTTCTAATACTGCGATTCTGTTCGAAAATATAAAAAGCGGATATACCGATGTAAACAAAGACCGCAAATACAGTAAACAGATAAAATATCTTGGCACTGAAGCTACCGGGTCTGAGCATTATTCTCCAGAAATACTACTATTGAACTGCATTCACGGTTTTGGCGGTATTAAACTCTTTTTCATTAATATTCCAATTGAGCCTGGTGGCAACCCTGTAATTTACCGTGATTTCCGCCTTCCTCGCCTCTAAACCCGGGAGGTCTCTTACTCTGACACCTGCCAGAACCCTGGCAGCCATCTCTCCCGCCTGCACACCTATGTCTGAAGGACTTATATCAATGGACATCATCGCGCCACTTTTAACATACTTTTCAGAAAAGGCAATTACCGGCATACGATTTTCAGCGGCATACATAAACATAAATTCCAATATCTCGGCCCGCAAAACGGTCAGGTCCGGAAGCATCCATATCGCCTCTACCTCACCCTTAAGACTCTTCAGGGCGAAAGGCACCTCTCTCGAATCACTCACCTTTCTTGTGACAAGCTTTATCCCCTGCGCCTCCGCTGCACGGGCCGCCTTGGCTACAAACGGGCCTGTCCTCTCAGGGTCATAGACAACACCTACACTCATCAAATCCGGAAGCGCAAGCTTTATTGAGACAAGCTGTTTAGCCGGACTCATATTCATACTGACCCCTGTGATATTAGAGGATCCGGCGATAAGGCGTGATGGATTGGGAACCATGAAATAAATTACCGGAATATCCTTTATCTCACGAGCTTTTTTAAGGGCATCAACACCTATAGCGGCTACGACCTCAGGCTTTTCCCTACTGATAATCTTATCGAGACCAATATCCTCTACCTCGGACAGGCGGTAACTTTTCGTGCTGCAGTCACAGGCCTTTTCAAAACCCTCAAGTGCATCATTGTACGGCTTTATTGAGACACTCTGGATTGTTACGATGTCAGCCCCATAAGCAAGCAACGGACATGTTATCAATATGAGTGCCAGAATAATACCGTACTTTCTCCGCATACAGGACACCCCAGATATATTATTTTCTCTCTGCTTAAATAGAATCATTCTTATATTGTAATAGCTACTAGAACATATGTCTTCAAAGATATATCACAAATCAAATACTTGTCCCCAAATTAAATGTATTTCTTGTTAGAATACCGTTGGCTCAACAGGACACTTACTTTACACTCTTAATAATAGTACTTGCAAATATCAAAAGACTACCTGTCTAAACTGACAGGTAAAAACTATATTTAATTGAGGGACATTTACAAATGATCAGACTAAAACAATTCGGAAGCAGACAACCCCATTTACTCACCTTAGTCCTAATGATTTTCATTATAGTACCGACTAACTTTGCTTATTCTCAGTCAGCTAATGAAATGGCGATGCTCACAATGTTTTACACAGAAGCAGATCTGGTCACCACTCCGACCAGATCACCAAAGCTTATCACAGAAACTGCAGAGAATATCTCGGTAGTAAGCTCAGATCAGATAGAGCAGATGCACTACCGTACACTACCGGAGGCCCTCACCAATGTAGCAGGTCTGCATGTTGATGTCAGAAACCCATGGGTAAGTCTTGTCTATATACAGGGGAATATACAGGAGCGCTCGACATTAAGGCTCGATGGTATCTCAATGAATTTAATATCAAGCAATGCCGCAGATTTCGGGATGCTGCCTGTTAAGAACTTATCTTCAATCGAAGCGGTCAAGGGACCTGCTTCATCAGCATGGGGTTCAGCACTGGGCGGAACTATCAATCTGATCACAAAACCCGCAGGAACTGCATCTGAGAGCAGCAACTCTGTCTCAGCATCATTCGGGCAGAAGCGAACCAGACACTACACCGCCGAGACACAGGGCCATACAGGAAAGACAGGCTATTATTTATATGCAGGGCACCTCAAATCAGAGGGGTTCAAAACAAATACAGAAATAGATAAAACTACGGCCTACGGAAAGATCAGGCATGAGCTATCACGCAGTACAAATATAGAACTTACACTTGGTATTCTGCGTGCTGACAAGGGTCAGGGAGAGGCCCCGCTTACACTGGCACCGGGTCTCGCATTCACCTTTGTGTTCAAGGATGATTCAGAGTACATATTATCAACCCTTACGCTTAACCATGAGATTACCAATGATACCGAGGTCAGCCTATCTCTCAGGGGAATCAGAAAAGATTTCCAGCAGATAACAGACCTGAAATCAGGCGGAGAGTACAGAAACCTTGTTGAGCAGGACCGGGAACTGGGTGGAAGCGCGATATTCAGAACAAAAAAGGGCAACCACCGCATAACAGCCGGTCTTGATTATGACCGCAAGAAAATCAAAAACTATAACGATGAGATCAGAAACAGCATGCTCCTGTCTGTCCTTTCCGACAGGACAGGCACAATCAACAGCACGCTGAGAAACCTGGCTGTCTATGCAAACGATACAATCTCTATTGACGACCTGACCGTCACTCCAGGTATCAGATATGATGACCTGAATATCGGTGGGGATTTTGTAAGTCCAAGCCTGGGAGCCACATACAACATTGCTGATAACACCATTGTGAGGGCCTATGTCACAAGGGGTTTTAATGCTCCTACACTTTTGCAGACTCAGGGAATCGGCCTAACTGTTACGACCAATCCGGATCTCAAACCAGAGAGGGTAGTGTCTTACCATCTGGGGGTAGAGACCGCTGAAATCCCCAATATTCTTATAAAGGCCACAGCATTCAGACATGATATCAAAGATGCGATAGTCCTGAACTCTAAGAGCAAATACGTAAACCTGAACAAACAGAAGCGTGAAGGCGTAGAGGTTGAGTTAAAGACCCTGCCCATATACAACACGGCCTTTACCCTGGGGGGATCTTACACAGACGCAAAAGACAAGACAACCGGGACTCAGGTAATCGAATATGGCGAGTACACCATAGACGGCGGCATTGTTTATACACGAAACTCCATCGTGGCAGCAGTGCAGGGCCACTATATATGGTGGATAGCAGGCCCGGACCTCGGCAGCAGACATGATGATATGATTGTAGATGCAAGCATCTCAAAACAGGTCACTCTCCAAGACGGACTGATTCTTGAGCTATTTGGAACGCTCCATAATATTTTCGACGGCGAGCAATATCTTGACAGCCGATTCCAGAACCCTGACAGATGGGCAGAAGCAGGGGGCAGACTACTATTCTGATACAAGTGAATTTTATTAGTATACCATCTCATATCACCCCTTAACACCTTTAAGATCTTACAGATGTTTTTTCTGCCAGAAGCACTTATAATAATAATAATTATTACATAGCTAAGATTATATCTTTCCACTTCAGTCACCGCCATAGGCGGCCTTAATCCAAAGCATTACGAGGAGGGCACATGAAAGAAGAAAAAATCATCATCGTTGATAAGGGAGTAGATGAATCAGACAATAACAGCGAAGCATGCTGCGTTGGAGCAATCATTCCAATAGGGATTTAAAATTATTTAGTTCAGGGAGGGGCAACCCTCCCTCTTTTTTTCTTCTCCTACCCGCCATATCTGACGGGTGTTTGTCCATACGTGATCTTTTCACAAGATAAGCATGGGGGCAAATCTCATTTATAGCGATAAAAATTGCAGAAAATACACTCAATAGCATGAAACTTTCTAACTACATAAAACTTTACCCCTACCATGAAAAGCAGGGCTACACTATGGTCTACTCATGCAAAAAAGCCTCGACCACACTCCTGCCAAACTCGATACTCCAATGTATAAAAAGCAACTCCCTCTCAGACGAAGTCCGTTCAACCCTTGAAGACCTCGGCATCATTGTCCCTGACATAGAGGTGGAAAAAAAGGAAATGGCGCAATATATAAACCGGCAGAACGGCCAGCGGACACAGGCCAATGTAATAGCCGTGATGAACCTTGATTGCAACCTCGCGTGCAGCTACTGCTTTGAAGGAGGCATGAAGGGGCACCATTACATGTCTGAAGAGACCGCTGAGACCCTTATTAATTATACTGCCTCCCATATATTTAAGGACAAGGATCTGCATTTTGTTTTTTATGGTGGGGAACCGTTATTAAGTAAGGCTCTTATAAAGCATATCGCAATCCATTTAAAAAATGAAGCTCAGATCAGGGAGCGTAAATTCAGCTTTGGAATGGTTACAAACGGCACGCTCTTAACTCATAAAACCGTGACAGAGCTTTTACCATACGGCCTTATCTCTGCAAAAGTTACATTGGACGGCCCTTCCGATATCCATGACAGATCCAGGCCATTCAAATCAGGGGGTGGCTCTTTTGCTCTGATTGCCCACAATATAAAGACGGTCTGCAAACATATAAAAGTCCAAATCGGGGGCAATTATACAGAGAGCAATTACAGGGAATTCCCCCGCCTTCTTGACCATCTCCTAGATAACGGGCTCACCGTAAAAGATATCCACAGGATCAAGTTTGATGCAGTGACAAAGACACGGAAAGACATAGCACTTCCTGATTATAATGAAGGCGCGGAATCAGTAAATGTGCCATGGGTGCTGCAATCCAGCATTTTTCTCAGAGAGGAAATACTCAAGCGGGGATATAAGACTCCTAGAGTCCTGCCCTCCCCATGTATGATGGAAATGAACGATGATATTGTGGTCAATTATAACGGTGATATCTATAAGTGCCCGGCACTTATCGGCTCTAAGAATTATTGCATCGGCAGCATAAATTCAGGCATCTCTGACTACCGCCACTCACACAACCTTGATTCATGGAAAAATACTGAATGCCTGAACTGTGAGTACCTGCCCCTGTGCTTCGGAGGGTGCCGGTTTCTCAACATAGTGCAGAACAGCACGATTGAAGGCACGGATTGCAGAAAAACCTATTATGATGCCGCACTGGAGTCATTAGTAAAGCAGGAGATGAGATACAAATAGAACAAACAATTCCCCTATAATCAGCCCTATTGAAACTATCATTTCAGCGTAAACTCATATAAACTAAATAATGGGAAAACAAAGCAGATTTGGCTTTAAATCACTTGCAACAGTAAGATTATGCGCAAAATACTGATAGTAGATGATGACATAGAAATGCGCTCAGTCCTGGGCCAGATCATCACCTCCATTGGATGTGAACCTCTGACAGCCGGCAATGGAAAGAAGGCTCTGGCTATGATCAGTGAAAACCTGCCCGACCTTGTCATCCTTGATATACGGCTCCCCGACATGGGCGGACTGGATATACTTGCAAAGATCATGGAGATCAGCAAATCTCTGCCAGTTGTTATGCTTACGGGCTTTGGGGATATTAAAGACGCGGTACAGTCAATCAAGACAGGGGCATTTGATTACATCACAAAGCCCTTTGACAATGACGATCTCATCGCTATCATTCAAAGTGCTACCAAGGGAAAATGCAATGTCAGCACTGGGGATGAAATTAATCTTTCCGATAGAGAAACCGAGGTACTGAGCTGGATACGACACGGAAAAAGCTCTGGAGACATAGCCATAATACTAAACATAAGTGAGAGAACCGTCAACTTTCATGTCAAAAATATAATGTATAAATTCCATGTCACAAACCGTACTCACGCAATAGCGCTGGCAATAGAAAAAGGGATGCTGCCGAATGACTGATCCTCTACACTTCCTGCAGTAAATGCCTCTCATTTAAGCTATCCGTGGAGAATTAATAAAAAATACATACCTGTCAGATCTGACAGGTGTTTTCCTTCATAATTATGTGTAACAATATTAGCAGTCATTAACCTCCATAAATAATTTTTTAATTTACGGGCAGGGTTAAGAGGACATGGCTGAAGTTAATTATTTACCATTTACCAATTTTTTCTCATCATAATATATATTGATGCTCGACACGCTGTATTACTGATATATACGGCCAATTCAGCACATTATATATCACCTCGCTGGAACGCACTGCCTCAGATGTATTAATATATCCGTATATCTCATTCTCGCACATAATTACATGAACCCTGACAAACCTGAACAGTCCACAACATTTACCGATAGCTATCCCTGTCCCTATTTCTCCGACGGCAGGATATCCACGACAGAGTTCCTGATCCCTGACCAGAATCAATCCCTTAACTTTCACGATTACCTGGCGAGAGGATATCGCAGAATCGGCAGGGCATTTTACCGTAATATCTGCTCAGACTGCACCGCGTGCCTGCCGCTCAGGGTCAGACTCGATAATTTCAAGGCAAGCAAAAGCCAGAAACGCACACTTAAACTCAACAGTGATATCGAGGTCCGGATTCTCGACACCCCGGAAGTCACCATTGAAAAAGTCGCCCTGTATGAAAAGTATCTCAAATCCAAACACCCTGATGATGAAAAAAGCCCGCCAGACCCCGCCAGTTCTGTACTGAACATGCACTACGGATATCACGATATCATCGAAATAGATTATTTCATCAATGGCAGACTGATCGCTGCCGGGATCGTAGACAACTCACTGGATGCGCTGTCATCAAACTATTTTTATTACGATACAGAGCATCTGCAAAGACGCCTTGGGGTTTTCAGTATGCTTCAGGAAATAGAGACGGCCAGAATGATAGGGAAGGAGTTTTTTTATCTTGGTTTTTATATTGAGGATAATCAGAAGATGGCTTATAAGAAATATTTTCGGCCTAATGAGGTTTTAGTTGATGGTATATGGAAGGGGTTTTTGTAGGGATAGATTATTGACTATAATCTATCCTTATGTGGATCTTTTTGAATCTTTAAAGCAATTTGGAATTATCTCATTATATGCGGGGAGTCGCCCCCGCGCGGCGTCTTCTTTCTTGCATGCCCAAGAAAGAATCAAAGAAGGGCACCCCGCGGTAGACTTCCGAGACGGATTTTCATTCAGGAAAAAGGGAAATGATTAAACTCGGCCGTCCTGGCCTCAGACAGTAATCATTTCTCTTTCCTTTTTCCTGAATGAAAATCCTGAAGTC